>JAAEZL010000005.1:0-53786 GCA_018222875.1 Algicola sp. | reverse complement strand
CCGTTTCCACTATTTGCAAATAAACCAAATGAGTCACCACTAACATCTAAAGCAGTAGAAAAAGATCCGATAAAACGTCCGGCAAAACCACCATTTGGAGTTGCGGTATCAAAAACCCAGTCACTAAAACCATTGCCTAAATTGGTTGTGTTCCAACTCCCACCATAGTTGTTTGCATCATCATCACCAACAGAAAATGAAGTTGTGCCTAATTGTGCTTGTACGTTAAAGGTGAGCAAGGCTGTAAAAAATAAAATGTATAAGTTCTTCATATGTAAAATAATTTTTAAATAAGTTATAGCTATATAGTAAATATATGAAACTAATTATGTACTTCAAAGACGAAAACGTTTTCGTGTTAATAAATTACATCTATAGAGTTAAAAAAATGTTGAATTTATAAAATTTGAAAAAATATAAGCAAAAAGCATACATTTGTTGTTGTGTGCTTTTATTAAACTTTTAGTCAAAACTTGAATTTAATCAAATGGGTTTCCTCCTGGATCAGGTGGAGAAGAGGCCTGAGCTTGTTTAGGATTTAAAATGATAAAGGTTCCTAATGCTGTCAAGGCAGCATATCTTCCCATTTTTCTGATCGCATCTTTTCGTGTGATTTTATCTTGTTGTTTTTTAATCATCATATAAAATCAATTATTTAATTATTACTTTTTGAGACATTTGCTGTTCGCTATTTTGAACATTAACAACATATATACCGCTATTTACAGAGGATACATTAATACGGTTTTGCAACAGCGTGTTATCGAGTTGAGCACTAAGTACTAATCGACCTTGAATATCATACAGACTCAATACTGAATTTACATCTAACTGACCATTAACAACTAATTCTTTAGAATCATTTAAACTAAAGATAGTTAAGTTTTCAATATTATTTTCAGCTGTCGATAATGATGTATCATTAGTTCTTATAAAGAAACGACCTGTTCCAGATAACTGAGTAGCAGGAGTGAATACATAATCTGAAGAGGTTAACAATGTTGTTGTGCTTGTCGCTGTATCATCCAGAAATATTTCAATAGTACCTGGTAGTGTTGATGTTGAAATACTAATTGTTAATTCTTCACTTGCCAAAGCATTCACGCCTAAGGGAATCGTGGTGTTATCCAGGTTGCTTGGATTTAAAGCCTGTAAAGCAATAGGTTCGCCTTCATTTTCTTCGACTAGAAGTGAATAAATTGAAAACACAGGAGGATTGCCAAAAAATTCAGCATCAAATCCTAAATCAAAACCTGCAGTTGCATTAGCGTTGAAATAAAAATCAGTAGAGTAAGAATTGCTTCCTGCGCTAGCACTAAGTGTGAAATAAGTTAAACCTCCATTACCATCTGCGTTATCATTATTAGAAGATGAAATGGTGTTTTCTAACTGAGCTTGCATATTAAAACTAGATAATATAATAGCCGTTAATAAAAAGTAAAATTGTTTCATAATTAAAAAATATTTGTTAATAGCAAAGTTGTAAATATATAAAAGTTTTTAAATAGAGTCACAATAATACTCTTGATGTAAATAAATTACAAAAAAAGTGCACTAACTATAGTGCACTTTTTAATCAGTTATAAAACTTAAATAGGAAATTAATCAAAAGGATTTCCTCCTGGATCAGGAGGTGATGATGCCTGAGCTTGCTTAGGATTCAAAATAATGAATGTCCCAATGGCTGTTAAGGCAGCATATTTACCCATCTTTTTGAGGGCATCTTTTCTTGAGATATGATCTTGATGTTTCTTTGTTTTCATTTTTCTAAGGATTAATTAAGTAAGTTATATGATTATTTAATAATCACCTTTTGTGTTTTTTGCTGACCGTTATTTAATACAGTCACTACATATACACCTCCACTTAAATTAGAGACATCAATCCTGTTTTCAATCTTACTGCTGTCAAGTTTAGTAGATAACACTTTTCTTCCTTGAATGTCAAAAAGATTCAAAACCGTATGTTCTTTTAACTGTCCGCTTACCATAATTTCTCTAGAATTATTTAAAGCGAATATGTTAAGAGTGTCAAGATTATTTTCAATAGTTGATAAAGCATCTTCAGAAGTTCTTAAGAAGAAACGACCTGTTCCAGACAAATTAGAGTTTGGCGTAATTACATAATCAGAGTTGTTTAATAAAGTAGTAGTATTAGTAACAACATCTTCAAGATATACATTTACAGATTCTGGTAAAGTAGAATCAGCAATACTGAAAGTTAATTGTTCTCCTTGATTAGCGTTTACACCTAACGGAATGGTTACATCGGCTAAGTCTGAAGCATTTAATGCCTGAAGAGCCATTGAAAGACCATTATTGTCTTGCACTAAGTGTGAGTAGATTCCAAATTCAGGAGTAGTTCCACCCCAAACTTCAGCATCGTAACCAAGATCGAAACCGAGACTAGCATTGTTATTGAAATAGAAATCAGTAGTGTACGAATTAGAATTAGTACTTGCACTTATTTTTAGGTAAATTAATTCAGCATTACGATTAGGTATGAAATCATCAGTTGTACCAGTAGAACGCATACCAGGTGTGAATTCTAAATCATAAAGTGTTGCATTTGTTGCATCAGCACTTACAAAGAATCCCTGGCCAGGAGCGATTACAGTTGAAGCTGTTGTCGTTGCTAAGTTGTAAATCGTCCATCCGTTTAGGGCAGAACCATCATAACCATAAATAGCAGCAGAACCTGCATCAAATAATTGAAGGTTTGTAGCACCACCAACATCATGAGTAAGGAAACTTTGTACATTCAAATATGAAGGATAAGGGTTACCAACTAGGTTCCATTCTTCAAAATTACTACCACCATTAATGATGTCGTTTGTAATAGTTCCATTTTCAGCTGTACCAGTAAAAGTAACGGTACTGTTATTGGTAGTTGCAGCTCTATAACCTACACCAGCATCTAATGTAGCTGATTCCGTGTCAGCCCAAGTAACAAATGTTCCACCAGTTTTTTCAAAAGGACCGAATAAATACAATGTACCATTGTTTAGAATGTTAGGGTTTGCTGTAGCAAAATCACTAAATGCTTGTCCAGTTAAAGGTGCAGACACTAAATCGTTACTGCCAGTTGTTCCAGTACCATTAATATTAACATGACGCTCATAATTCATTGTTCCTGCAACTGTACCATCAAGTATTAAACTTGAATAACTGGTTGAACTAGATTCTAGTGTTAACCCGTCAGTAGCTGTAAGTGTTACACCTGTATCAACAGTAAGACCAGCACCTGGATTTATTGTTACGCTTTTACATGTTGTATTAGTATTTATAATGGCATCGCCAGAAGAAATAACGATATCATCTCCAGCATTGGTTGCACCATTAGGATCGCTTGGAGACCAAGTTCCGTTATACGTATATGTTTCAGGTGCAACATAAGCTGCTCCAGGAGTTCCACCAACATAATCACCAGAAGCAATCCAGCTTGACGCTAATGTATTATCAAAAGTTACATCAATAAGTTCTAGTGAAGGTCCATTACCATCTGGTGCAGTAAACCATGGAAAACCATCATCGTAGGTTACTGTATCTATTGTTATATTAGAACCACTAGGATCAAATATGATTTCTATTGTAGCAGAGCTATTAACTAAATTATTTGAATTGTCAGTAGAAGCAGTTGCTGCAGGTGTTGAAATTGTGCTAACATCCGGAGTAAATGGATTGTCATTATTATAGATTCCATCACCATTACTACCAACTGCAATAGTTAAGTAGCTACCAGCAGAAATTAAAGTTCCTGCAAAATCAAAAGTACTACCATCGTAACTTAATCTCCAATCTGAATCAAGCGTGATATCTGCACCAGATGCATTGTAGATTTCAATCCATTCATCATCACTTCCAGATGAATTATACATAATTTCTGAAATTACAAGATCACCAGGTAAAGGTGCACTTCCATCGTTATCTTGAATAGTTAATTCAAAGTTGTTATTAGTTCCTGCAGCTGCATTAGTTCCTCCAGCAACATTTTGAATTTCAAAAGTAAACACTTCACTAGACTCAACTAAAGCGTCATCTGTAATAGTAACAGTAACGGTTTGGTTAGCAGAAGTGCCAGCCGGGAATGTTACAGTTTGAGTTGTGTAAGAATCAATATCTGCAGCATCTCCTGAAGTTAAAACAACATCAAAAGTCGTTGCGTTAGTTGCATCTTCAAAAAGAATTTCGAAAGTTAGGTCGTAAGTTCCAGCATTTTCAAATACTGTGTCAGCTGTAGAAGTAAACTGAACAGATGTATCAGCAGATCCTTCAACAACTAAAAACTCAGAAACGCTGTAACCTTGTCCGCCACCATTTTCAGAAAACTCAAAACCAACTTCTAGACTTGTAGCTCCCGATACATCTAAACCTGTAATAGAATAATTCACCGGATCACCATCATTTGAAGCTACAGGTGTTTCAACTCTGGTTCCACCATCTAAGATGTAGAAATAAGTAAATTCATCTTGATTAGCATCTATATCTACACCTGTTGCAGATATGTCAACCACACTAATACCAGTAACGTCAATCATCTGACTTGTAAAAATTCCTTGTCCGCCCCAATCATCACTTACTAATTCACCAGCGACAACTTCAAAACTATTGTCTGAGCCATCCGTTCCAGGTGTCGTATCGTAAGATAAAAACCATGCATTAGGAGCCGTACCAAAAGGACCAACAGAAGTAGGGCCAGGCACTGGAGGTGAAGAAGACGTGTGAGCAGCGAAACCATCGCCATCATTAGAAAAATCTGCATCATATATAGTTCCTGGCGCTGCAACAGCATCATTGGCTAAAATGGTTAAATCAAATGCGTTGTTAGTTCCAACTGCTGCTGCATTTCCTCCAGCAACATTCTGTATTTCAAAAGTAAAAACTTCATCTAATTCTTCAATAGCATCGTCCGTTATAGTTACAGTTACAATCTGGTTAGCAGAAGTTCCTGCAGGAAATGTTACTGTTTGTGTAGTGTATGAATTAATATCTGCAGCATCACCTGATGTTAAAACCACATCAAATGTAGTTGCATTTGTAGCGTCTTCATTAGTAATTGAAAACTCTAAATCGTAAGTTCCTGAATCTTCAGCAACACTTACACTTGTAGTTGTTAGTTCTACACTTGTTGGTAAAGCGCCTTCTTGAATAACAATTTCTGTAATATTCCATTCTTCTGGTCCCGAACCTGCAGCTGCATCATAAAAGAAAGCGAGGTATGCAGTTCCTGTAATGCCTGAAGCATCAACGACTGTTACAGCATCGGCTGAAGCTCCAAAACCAGTTGATGTATTGTTAGGATCAAACGCTAAGGCAGTCCATGTTGCTCCTGTTGGATCTCCATACCCAACATAATCGGTAGAGTAACGTAATTCAAATTCGCCCACATCATTTATATCATCTCCAAATTGCTCTGAAGTTGTCACAGCGATATTTTCATTACTTGTTAAATCAAAATCAATACTAAAATTTGAAATCAACCAGTCAATATCATCTGTATTTGGAAAGCCATTCATAGTATACGCACCAGAAGCACATGTCCAAGAATTACTTGCGTTTTCATCAAAAGAAACCCATTGTGCAGTTCCACAATTTGAAAAGTCTTCAGAATATGGCAAAGCAATGGTAGGAGGTGCATCGTTATTAGTTATGGTTAAATCAAATGAACTGTTAGCACCAGCAGCAGCATTGTTTCCGCCAGTTACGTTTTGTATTTCGAACGTTAAAGTTTCGTCAGCTTCAAATAAGGCATCATCAGTAATGGTTAATTCAACCACCTGATCTGCAGCAGAACCTCCGGGAAATGTTACAGTTTCAGTAATGTAACCATCTATGTCTGCATTGTCACCAACCGTTAAAACAACATCAAAGCTTGTTGCAGCAGCATCTTCATTTACGATTGTAAATTCTAATTCATAAGTTCCAATACCTTCTGAAACAGAAAATGCAGATCCGATAAATTCAACTTGAGTTTCAGGAGCTCCTCCAGCTAAAGTAAAATCTGTTAAATCAAAAGTTTGTGAAGTTGTAGATGTAGCCCAGTTGCTTGAATTATAAATTAAGGATAAGTAAGTTGCTTTGTCTTGGCCAACTCTAGTACCAGTATAGATTCCATTGTCTCCGCCAAAATAAACTGCGTTAGTGCCTTCAGTTAGACCAGTTCCTGCTAAACTCCCAGAATCTCCAGAATCTTCTCCAGCAAAACCAAGAACAGTATAAGTTCCTGTGTTGTAAACGTTGGTTGATGTTTGATATAAGAAAACACCATCACCACTGTTACCTAAAGCAAAACTACCTGCTCTCTGTGTAACTGTACCACCTACACTAGTGGTAGCAGTAGTAATTGTAAATACAGTACCAGCTGTTATTGCTGGAGTTACCCATTCGTAGAAGCCTTCGCCTGAATTGAATGCAGAACCTGCCCATTCGTCATCTGTAAAAAAAACAGATTCGCCTGAAGGAATGTCTTCCAATGCAACAACTAAAACTTCTTCATCATCAACGCCTACGCCAATTATGGCTAAATCACCAGCTGATAATGTTTGTCCAAACCCCAAACTTGTAATTAATAGGGTTAATAAAAGTGTGTAAATTTTTTTCATTTCAATTTAAATAATTTAAAATTATGAGTTAATTAATAGCAAATAAATAATGAATTACAAATATAGTGTAAAGTTCTCCATGCCTAGAATTCAAAATATTAACAAACAGTTAAATTAAGTTTAATGTTAACAAATTTAATAACATCTATTTGACACTAAAATTCCACGTAAGTCACATTTTATAAAAGTTGATAGTTATTGAAGCCATTATGCTTGTTATGTTTCAGCGAGTTTATGTAATATATTGTCTGAAAAAGTAAAGCTTTAGCATAGTGAATTGTATGCTTAAAATATGAGAAATCAATTGATGATAACTTTTTGCGTTATTTGTTGCGAATTACTCTGAATGTTAACTACATACATTCCAGCTTGCAATGAAGAAACATCTATGCGATTCTGTTGTACTGCATGGTCGAGTATATGGCTCAAAATTAATTTGCCTTGAATATCATAAAGATTCAATACATTAGTGTCTTTTAAATAGCCATTCACTACAATTTCTTTTGACTTGTTTAAGGCTTTAACATTCAACTGGTCATAGCTGTTTTCAAATGTTGACAGCACATCTTCAGAAGTTCTCAAGAAAAAACGTCCTGTTCCTGATATTGGTGTTGACGGAGTAATCACGTAATCGGAAGTGTTTAACAGTGTTGTTGTATTCAATAACGTGTCCTCCAGATAAACACTAATGGTGTCTGGTAAGGTAGAATCTGAAATACTAAAGGTGATTTGTTCGCCTTGGTTCGCATGGACGCCTAAAGGAATTGTAACGTCTGTCATGTCATTATAGGCCAAAGCTTGTAAAGCTAAAGCGTCACCAATATTGTCTTCAACAAGGTTGGAATAGATTGAAAAATTCGAAGCAGTTCCACCCCAAACTGCTGCATCATAGCCAAGATCAAAGCCAAGACTTGCATTAGGGTTGAAGTAAACATCCGTTTTTGAAACCTTATTTCCACTACTTAAGTTTAATTTTAAATAGGTCAATTGGGCATTTCTACCAAGTATGAAATCATCACTAGAACCCGTAGATCGCATAGTTGGAGTGAACTCAAGATCGTATGTATCTGTTAAATCTATATTAGCACTCACAAAAAATCCTTGTCCAGGAGCAATAACTGTAGAAGGGGTTGTTGTCGCCAAGTTATAAATAGTCCAGTCATCGGCAGCATTGCCATCGTAACCATAGATTGCAGCTGTTTTAGTGGCGAAAAGCTGTAAATTTGTTACGTCTTCACCAACTTCGTGTAACAGGAAATCATGAACATTGATATAAGATGGATATGGATTTCCAACAAGGTTCCATTCCTGTTCAAACGGCTGTAAAGGTCCTGAATTAACAATGTCAATATTCACAGCATCCTTATTTACAGTGCCAGTAAACGTAAATGTACTATTATCTGCAGAAGCGGTTCTGTATCCTTTACCTGGTTGTAAAATGACATTGGCGTCTGCTGGATTGTCGGTATCATAAATAAGGTATGAAGCATTAGCTTTATCCCAAGGCCCAAATAGTTTTTGAGAAGGATTTGAAGGATTCGAAAAGATATTTGGGTTTGCAGCAGCAAAACTACCAAAAGTCTGTCCGGTAACTGGAGCAGAAATAAGATCGTTTCCACCAGCCTGAACGTTTACGTGTCTTTCGTAGTTTACGTTTCCGATAATATTACCATTCAAAATTAAACTTGAGAAACGAGTCGAATTCGATTTTAAAGTCAAATCGTTTGTTGTTAACGTTGCCTCTGAATTAATAGTTAAACTTGCACCTGCATTTACAGTAGCTGAGTTACAAATGATGTTAGATTCAATAACCGCATCACCAGTAACTATGTTTAAGGTGTCAATAGAGTTGGTAGTATTGTTTGGATTAGAAGGAGACCAAACACCGTCTTCAAAAGTATAGGTGATAGGCTCAGTAGTAGCAACATCTCCAACAACCCATATGTTATCGAAAGTTGTAACCTCGTTATTTTTGTCGTTTTCAATTTGAATTCTGATTTCGAGTGTATCGCCTGATAATTCTGTCTGACTGACGACAAGGTTGAAATCATTGGTTAAATTTCCGTTGTTTTCTGCAGTAATCCATGTACCTCCATCAATTCTGTATTGCGCTGATAATGAGTCGTTATTGTCATTATGTCCAGATGTATATGCGTCCAAAGTGAAACTTACATTAACATAACCGGTTATATTAATTGATGGTGAATACCAAATAACATTACCATCAGTATCTTTTGCTGCAAAAGCTTCATCAGTTACGTAGAAATAATCAAAACTATTCCCTGAGCTGTCTAGGTCAGCTTCTGAAACATCTATTGACCAGTTGACTCCAGAAACATCTAAATTGTTTCCGGATGCTCCTTTGCCGTTTTGTCCAGTAAAATTTTCAGAGTAAAGAGTTGTTTGAGATAGAGCAATAGGGCTTATTAATAAAGCCAATAAAAATGCAAGGCAAAACCTTTTCATAACATAAGTAGTTTTAAATTTTTAGTATTATTTTTTTGAGGGACGGTGCAAATTTAGGACTGCCATTTAGTACTACACATAAAAATTCTATGAAGGGTATTTATAAACGTTTAAATCCAATGGCTATGGATGAAGCGCTTTATTTTATCGCTAACTTGTAAGCGTCAAACCGGATAAATTTTGATCAAAATTATGTTATGAATTGTACCCATTAAAAATGAGTCATTTGAAAGTGTATTGTTTTAAATTTAAAACAAAAAACCAAACTAGATTTCGTTTGCTTTTGTGACCCAAAAAGGGAGGTTTAATTGATGATAATTTTTTGCGTTTTTTGTTGCGAACTATTCTGAATGTTAACAATATAAACTCCTTTTTGCAGTGATGAGACATCAATACGATTCTGCAGGACTGTGTTATCAAGCAAATGGTTTAGTACTAATCTTCCCTGGATATCATAGAGATGTAATACGTTAGTGCCATGTAAAACGCCATTGACTACAATTTCTTTTGAGTTATTTAACGCAAAAACATTCAATGTTTCCAAACTGTTTTCAACAGTCGACAAGGCATTTTCAGCAGTTCTGAGATAAAAACGTCCTGTTCCTGATAAAGGTGTTTCTGGAGAAATCACATAATTGGAGACATTTAAAAGTGTCGTGGTGTTTGCTAAAGTATCATCCAGATAAACGTTAATAGTATCTGGTAAGGTAGAATCTGAAATACTAAACGTGATTTGTTCGCCTTGGTTTGCATTAACACCTAAAGGAATTATGCTATTTAAAACATCTGAAGTGTTTAAGGTTTGTAAAGCAATAGCATGACCACTATTGTCCTGGATCAAGTGTGAATATAGGGCAAAGTCTGGAGTGTTTCCGAAGACATTAGCATCATATCCTAAATCGAATCCTGAGCTGGCATTAGCATTAAAGTAAAATTCTGTTGTAAAGGCTTCAGAATTTGAGTTTAGATTTAATTTTAAATAGGTCAATTCGGTATTACGACCTAAAATAAAATCATCTGAAGTTCCGGTAGTTTGCATAGACGATGTGAACTCTAAATCATAAAGATCATTATTTATTGTATTTGCGCTAACAAAAAAACCTTGACCAGGCGTGATAACTGTTGAAGCCGTTGTGGTTGCCAAATTATAAATCGTCCAGCCATTAACCGCATTGCCATCATAGCCATATATGGCAGCTGAACCAGAATCAAATAAGGAAAGATTAATAGTGCCACCAACATCATGAAGAAGAAATTGATGAACATTTAAATACGCAGGATACGGATTACCGACAAGGTTCCATTCTTCATAATTTGGACCTGAATTAGTAATATCAACACTCACAGTATTTGAAGGTAATGTGCCAGTAAATCTCAAGGTCGTTCCACTATCTGTAGCTGCTCTATATCCTGCTCCGCTTGTGAGATTTGCAGTGGTTCCGACTTCGTAATTTTCAAAATCACCTGTGGTCTTGTCAAAAGGAGCAAAAGCGTAAATGCCACTGCCATTATCAAGAAGTGCTTCTGCATTATCCGGACTCAAAAAGCTGGACCATGTTTGTCCGGCAAGTGGTGCAGAAATCAAATCATTACCAAGGCTGTTAGAGTTTACATAACGTTCGTAACTGATAGTTCCGGAGACAATTCCATTTGAAATTAAACTGGAATAGCTGGTAGAATTAGATTCTAGAGTGATGCCATTAGATGTTGTAAATGTAATCCCAGAATCTATGGTGAGGCTAGCTCCAGGATTAACTTGAGCTGAATTGCAAATTGTATTGATGTTAATACTTGCATCTCCTGAAACAATTACAATATCATCGCTAGCTGACGCTATTCCATTTGGATCACTTGGAGACCAAGATTCGTTAAAAGTATAGGTTACAGCAGGCTCAGAAACTCTAAGAAAATAACGACCACTTCCAGATAAAGATGATGATGGCGTAATGACGTAATCTGTAGTATTCAATAAAGTTGAGGTATTTAAAACCGTGTCATCAAGGTAAACATTTGTAGTAGCTGGTATGGTCGAGCTTGCAATTCTAATGGTTAATTCTGTTCCAGCGTCAGCATTCACACCTAGCGGAATAGTTACACCCAGTAAATCACTGGTGTTAACCGCTTGTATGGCTAAAGGTATGCCAGTGTTATTTTCTACTACCAGAGAGTATATCGCAAAATCAGGGACAGGACCAAAAAAACTGGCGTCATATCCCAAATCGAACCCACGACTGGCATTATCATTAAAATAGATATCTGTATTGTATGAATTTCCAATAGCGCTGGCGCTTAGTCTGATGAAAACCAGTTCATTGGCTTGCTCTGTGATAACATTATTATTTGTATCTGAAACCGAAGAGTTTATAGTTTCAGTCTCTGACTCATTACTATTAAAATTTTGCTGTGCAAAACCTAAAACAGAACTGAATAAAACCAGTAAAAATGTATAAAACTTTATCATATAGCAATACAACGTATAATTTAATAGATGGCTTTCGGTTAAGCTATTGATAATTAGGGCTTGCAAATATATCAAAATATAAGTTTATAACTTATGTATTTATTAAAAAGCGAAGTCTGTTGAGTAGAAATAATTAGTTTTGACGTAAGACTCATTATCTTTTTTAGATTAGATTCTTAGCTCATGAAATATCTAAAAAATCATTTGAAAGGGTAATTTATAATGAAACAAATTAGCCTGACTAACAGCTAGAAAACGAATCAACAGTATTGTTAATAGTTTCACCTAAAATGTATGAGGTTTTTTTTTGTTTAGCAGAAAATAGCTTATGTTTGAAGCCTTAAGAAGGGAAACGATTTTTAGTTTTTTTAAACGTTAATTTAAGCTTTTGATCACCATTTTACACATCTTATTTTTTTTTGAATAGTAATACCTCAAATTAATGATTGAGTTGTTTTTAAAGTAAATAGTTTATGTTCAATACATCTGGTTTTATCAATAAACTAAAGCGACAGCTATTTAAAGGGCATCAACGTGATAAGCTGATTAAGAAAAATATCCTTTTTTCTTATCTTTTTAAAGGTCTTGATATTTCTTTGGGATTTTTGCTTATTCCCCTGGTTTTAACTTATTTAAATGAAGAGCAATATGGTGTCTGGATATTATTGTTTTCTTTAACCGGATATTTCAGCTTTATGGATGTTGGTTTGAGTCATGGATTAAGGAATAAATTCGCAGAGGCTAAAGCAAAAAATGAATTCGAAAAATTGAGATATTATGTGAGCACTACTTATGCTTTGTTGGCTATAATTAGCAGCATTTTTTTTATTATTTTTTTAATTGCGAACTCTTTTATCAATTGGGAAAGAATTTTAAATACTAAAGTCATTTTAAATGATGATTTATCTGTGCTGGCATTATTTGTTTTTGGAGCGTTTTCCTTGCAATTTGTTTTAAAGATTATTATCACGATTTTAACAGCAGATCAAAGGCCATCTATTATAAATTTACAAGGATTTTTGATAAAAAGCCTGCAGGTTATTACCATTCTCATCTTGATAAAATTCACAACAGGCTCTTTACTGTTATTAGGTGCTGCGTTTAGCCTGATTCCAATAATTAGTTTGTTAGGGTTGACATTTTATTATTTCAGCAAGGACTATTCTAACATTATACCTAAAATTGCCTATGTTGATTTTTCCTATCTAAAAGATATAATGAACGTAGGTATTAAATTCTTTTTTCTAACTGTTGCTGCCATATTATTGTTTTAAACAGATAATTTAATTATTACCCAGCTCTATGGGCCAGAAGAAGTAACACCATATCAAATTGCAAATAAATATTTTGGTATATCTTTGATGCTGTTTGCAATTATAGTGCAACCGCTTTGGTCTGCTGTAACAGATGCCTATCACAAAGATGATTTTGTATGGATAAAAAAATCAATGAAAAAATTGAATAAAATATGGTTGCTGTTTTCTGTAGGCTCGCTTTTGATGCTTATCATATCGCCATATTTTTTCAAAATATGGTTGGGAGATAAGGTTGATATTTCATTTACACTATCGTTCTTTTGGTTTTTGTTTGTGATTATTCAGTCTTATAATATGATTTACACGTATTTTATAAATGGTGTAGGTAAACTCAAAGTTCAATTATATATTACAATGTTTTCGATAATTTTTAACATTCCTGCATCCATATTCTTAGCGAAATACTTAGATATGGGTGTGTCTGGAGTGATAATGGCGACTACTATTTCAATGTTGTTGAGTGGAATAATAAAAACAATACAATACAACAAGATCATCAACTTAAGGGCACATGGTGTATGGAACAAATAAAAAAACTATTTTACAATAGATTCATTTGGAAACTGCCCTATAACCTAAGGTATTACTTTTTTAAATTTAAACAGCCTAAGGGGTTTAAACAGAAGCAAGCCTTACGTAAGATTGAAACTAAAGGTAATCATATGTCATTAAAAGGCTTTGACGATTTAAAATGTATCTTTGTGCATATCCCCAAGGCTGCAGGAGTTTCAGTAAATAAAGCCCTATTTGGGACTTATGGTGGAAGCCACCTGAAACTAAAAGATTATCAGTTAATTTTTAGTAAAACAGAGTTCTATGAGTACTACAAATTTACATTTGTAAGGAATCCTTGGGATCGATTAGTATCAACTTATTTTTTTCTGAAAAATGGCGGCTTTCATGAAAAGGACAAGGTATGGTTTGATAAAAATTTATCACAATTCGAAAATTTTGAAGACTTTGTTTTAAATTGGTTGAATACTGAGAATAGTTACAAATGGATTCACTTTATTCCGCAATATGAATTTATAACATTAAACAATAAAGTGCTTGTTGATGATATATTTAAGTTAGAAGATATTAATGAAAGTATAAAAATTATATCAAAAAAACTCAACATACCAATTGAATTAAAGCATGAAAATCAAAATCCAAACAGGGATAGTAAATACCGTGATTATTACACACCAGAAATGAAAGATATTGTAGGTTTGGTCTATAAAAACGATATAGAGCTATTCGATTATCAATTTTAAAACACAACGAATTAAAATCAGTACATGAAAATATTATGGCTTTCAAATAATCCGTGCTATGCTATTGAAAAGCTTTCACCAAATACCCAATCGGGTGGTTGGCTTAAGGCTCTAAATTATCATATGGTTAAGCAGAAAGATATAGAACTCAGTATTTGTTTTTATTGGCCAGAAGATCTGGAGCCTTTTGAATTTCATAATACAACGTACTACCCAATTACGACTTCAAAACCAAAAAGTTTTTTAAAAAAGATTCGTCATAAAATTTCTGGAAACAATAATCAGAGTGCAGAGATTAAAAAAATAAACGACATTGTAAATCAGGTCAATCCTGATGTCATTCATGTGCATGGAACGGAATTAAATTTTGGTTTAATTCAATATGAAACAACTACACCAGTGCTCATCTCAATTCAAGGAATTTTAAGTCCGTATTTAGAAAAGTATTTTTCTGGTGTACCTGAAAAGTATTTGAAACAAATAAAAAGACGAGGTTTCATTCATTTTTTTAAAGCACTTAATAATGCTTTTATATTAAATGCAGAACGGGAACGACACATACTTAAAGTAGCCAAGCATATCATGGGACGCACAGATTGGGATAAACGAGTGACACGTCTTTTGGCTCCGGAAAGCAATTATTTTCTTGGGAATGAAATCCTTCGTCAAGCTTTCTATAATGACAACAATATATGGAACAAATCGAGCTTTGATAAACCCATAAAATTAATTACAACCACTGGTGATGTGGCTTACAAGGGTTTTGAATTAATCGTTAAAACAGCAAAAATACTGCATGATTACGGTATTGAAGCAGAATGGTATGTGGTTGGTTTAAATGAAAATAATCTTATTCCTAAAGCCGTAAAAGTTTGGTTAAAACAGGATCTTGACGATATCGGAATTAAAT
Organism: Algicola sp.; assembly: GCA_018222875.1. GTDB lineage: Bacteria > Bacteroidota > Bacteroidia > Flavobacteriales > Flavobacteriaceae > Psychroserpens. The sequence continues at coordinate 38,776 of JAAEZL010000005.1, read as the reverse complement.
TACTCGGTGTGATGAATGAAACCGAACTCATCCAAAAATTATTAGAATCAGATATCTATTGTCAGGTAAGTCATATCGAGAATAGCCCAAATAGTCTATGCGAAGCCATGATGTTAGGAATGCCACTAGTAGCAACCAATGTTGGAGGAACTTCTTCAATTCTCGAAAATAACCGTGAAGGTATTTTGGTTCAGGAAGGTGAGCCTTACGAACTTGCAGGTGCTATTATTGAATTGAAAAATGATTATAAAAAGGCCAAAGCTTATGGTTATAATGGAAGAAAAAGAGCTTTGGAACGACATAAACCATCAAAAGTGGTTGAGGAAGTTATAACAACGTATAACACAATTATTCAAAAATCTTAAATCATGCAATTTATTTTGAAAAAAATATTGGTTTTAACTAATAAGTTAAATTTTATTTGGAATAAACTTGTTATGAAATTGGTATTTCTTAGAGAGAATGTTCAAATAAAACATTACAATATAAACGGAACATTATTTATCAAGAATGAAGGTGAGATTTCAATAGGTGATGGTTTTAAAGCAAAATCGGGTCTTTCTTTTACACCAATAGGTGGTGATACTAAATTAAAAATAATTGTAACCAAAAATGCTGTGTTGGACATAGGAAGCAATGTTGGGATGTCTAATAGTACGATTTATTGCACAAATAAAATAAGCATTGGTAACCATGTTCTTATAGGTAATAGTTGTAAAATATGGGACACAAATTTCCATAGTATTGATCCAGAAGAGCGCTGCTTTAATGGAGATCGAGAGATTCTAAGCGCTCCTGTAATTATAGAAGATAAGGCTTTTGTTGGTGGAGGAGTAACCATTCTGAAAGGAGTTACTATTGGTGAAAATTCTATAATCGGAGCTGGCAGCGTCGTTACAAAGTCTATTCCACCAAATCAAATTTGGGGAGGAAATCCAGCACAATTTATTCGAAATTTATAACTAAATGAAACAACCATTAATATCTATTATTACAGTCGTATTCAATAGGGAGCAAACCATAGAGAAAGCCTTAAAGAGTGTTATTAATCAAACCTATAATAATATTGAATATATTGTTATTGATGGTGGTTCTACTGACAGAACTGTTGAGATTATTAAAAAGTATTCTGATAGCATTGATTTTTTCGAATCAAAAAAAGATGACGGGATGTATTACGCCCTAAATCGAGGAATTGAAGTTGCAAATGGAGATTTGATAGGTATTTGTCATTCAGATGATTATTTTTATAATAATCATGTAATACAAGATATGGTTGAGGTACATAGTGAACAAAAAGCAGACATTTATTATGGTAGTGTATTTAATTTACGCAATGATACTTTAAGTGAAGAACTGGTACCAACATTAGAATTAGAAAAAACACATACAAAACTCTATCATCCGGCAACATTTATCCGCAAAACGGTTTACAATCGCTATGGTGACTTTAATACAAAATATAGAAGTGCATCAGACTATGAATTGATGCTTAGATTTAAAATGCAAAACTGTAATTTTTACCGATTGGAATTTCCAGTATGCATTATGACAGTTGGAGCAGATAATCGGGTAAGTCATAATTGTTACAGTCATAAAGAAGCATTCAAAATACACAAAACACATAAAACAGGGAATCATTTAAAATATCTTTACAGTTATAATTATTGTAGAATGGTCAAGTTGATAAAGAAAATTTTGAAGCATGATTAAACCACTATATAAAGTAAGTCAAATTTCAAGAAATTTGTTGTACAAATTTCTAGGCACTGTGTTAAAAATATATCTAAAAATTCACGGTTGTGAGGTGAAGTCTGGTTTAAAATGTAAGCGATTCCCTGTTTTTAGAAGTATTCCCCAAAAAAATATAAGTATTGGAAACAATGTAACGATTGGCTATAGAATTACTTTTTATGTGTCCGATTCAGGTAAGTTAATTATAGGAGATAATGTCAATCTTACTCAGGATATTACAATAAGTTCAATTGATAAAGTCGAAATAGGTAGTCATTCATTGATTGCAGAATATGTGAGTATAAGAGATGGAGGTCATGAGTTTAATATTGAGAAAAGAATAAACCAACAAGGCTATTCAAAAAAGGCTGTAAAAATAGGTTCTGATGTTTGGATTGGTGCAGGTTCAAGAATTTTAAAAGGTTCGATAATTGAAGAAGGTTGCATTATAGCCGCCAATAGTGTTATTTTAGAAAAAACTAAAACATTAAAACATTGTATATATGGTGGTGCACCTGCAAAAGAAATAGGAAAAAGAAAATAATAGGTAATTTTAAATCTTCATAATTTATTTAAACAAATATTGAAAATTAAAAAAATGAAAATGATATGTTTTAAATTTGTTGAATAAAAGTTGTTTAAAAAATAATCTCTCTCTTATTGATACAATTTATAATGCAACATCTAACCATTATTTAAATGAAAAAACTTAAGCGTAATTTTTTTACTATAGTCTATTATTTCTTTGCTCGATATTTGCCTCATCAAACATCCTTTTATTCCTTGGGCACCCATAAAATTAGAAATTATGTTGCAAGTCAAATGTTTAAGACATGTGGCAAAGAAGTTATTGTAGGAAGAAATGCTAGAATTGGTTCAGGAGCTACTATAGAAATAGGTAGTTATTCAGGAATTGGTCGCAACTGTTATTTAAATAATGTAGTAATCGGTAATTATGTGATGATGGGCCAAGACGTGTTAATATTTCCTTCAAATCACAATTTTTCAGATATAGATATACCCATGTCAAAACAAGGTGCAGGAGAAATAAGAATTTTGCGTATTGAAGATGATGTCTGGATTGGCTCAAGGGCTATGATATTGGCATCTGTCAACAAAATAGGTAAAGGAGCCATTGTTGCAGGAGGATCTGTTGTTACTAAAGATGTACCAGATTATGCAATTGTTGGAGGTAATCCAGCTAAGATTATAAAATATCGAAATCAAACTAGCACAGTCTAGTCCATTTAAAAAAATACGGCTAATTTGAAATAAAAAGACCAGTGAATATAATACACTGTATACATAGTCCGCATATTGGAGGTATTGAGCGCCTCGTTATAGAATTGGCCATTGCCCAAAAGGCTGCTGGTATGGAGGTGTCAATTATGCTGGATTGTTTTGAAGGCCAGTACTACGATTACTTTTTAGCACAAGATATCCCTTTACTTAAATCAGGTATCAAAGGTGGATATGATTGTAACCTTAGCACCTACAGAACACTCAAACACACGTTTAACAGATTTGATATCGTGCACTTGCATAATTTTTCGGCGCTTCGTTCAAAAGCCGCTAAAGATTCGACTGCAAGAGTGGTTCAAACTATGCACGGCCTTTCTAAGGGTATACGAAAAGAAAATAAAATTAAATATGTCATCAGAGAGTCACTTAATAAACACTTTTTAAATAAGGTAGATGCTTTTGTTGCTAACTCTAGACACACCTTAAACCAAGCAAAAGAGCATTATGGTTTAGAAAATAGTGTAACTAAAGTTGTTTTAAACGGAATCCGAATTATGGATAATGACTTTAAAGCAAAAGACAAAAATAATACTGAATTTATAATTGGGTTGGTGTCTCGTTTTACGCATCGAAAGCGTATTGACCGCTTAATTAAAGCATTTAATTTGTTTTTGAAGAAAGGAGGAAATGGACATTGTATATTGGTAGGCGACGGAGCAGCATATGATGCGGTGAAAACACAAATTAAAAGTTTAGAATTAGAATCCAATATAACTTTAGCAGGTTATTCAAATGATGTAGATAAATATTACAAACAGTTTGATGTTCTGGTACATCCATCAGATAATGAAGGATTTGGGTTAATAGCTGTCGAAGCTTATTTTCATGGCTTACCAGTTTTGGTATTTAAGGATTCGGGTGGCCTAGTAGAAGTTGTAGAACCCTTAGAGCCTGAAAATATTGTGCATACCGAAATGGAACTTGCTAACCGATTATTGTTTTATGCGAAACATAAAACGAAATTTGCCGAGAATGCCATTAAAAGAATTAATTATGCAAAAGCTAATTTTGGCATTGAGCGTATGGAAAGAGAGTACTATGAAATTTATAAAGGCTTACTGTTAGGATTGGAACGTTAGAATATGACATTCCATTAAGGTAGTAATCTTTGGTCTTTGCGACAAGGCTTTAACGACCCAAACAAACAAAAAAACGAAGCATATGTGTGGTATATTAGGATATTGGGGAGCGGATAGCTCTCAAGAGAACATCAAGCTCATGACCCAAAAGCTGAGGCATCGAGGTCCAGATTCCAATGGGACTTGGTCAGACCCTCAAGAGCTGTTACATCTTGGTCATACTAGATTGTCCATATTAGACCTTACAGACAACGGAAGCCAGCCTATGGTGTCTTCCTGCGGACAGTTCGTCTTGGTCTTCAATGGTGAAATATATAACCATCTGGATATAAGAAAACAACTCAGCCACAAATGGATTGGCCATTCAGATACCGAAACGCTTTTGGCAGCTATAACACGTTGGGGCATAAAGGCTACGCTTAAGAAGTTAGATGGTATGTTTGCCTTGGCAGTTTGGGACCGAGAAACCCAAACACTTTCTTTGGCTCGTGACCGAATGGGTGAGAAACCATTGTATTTTGGAATCAACCGAGGCATCTTTTATTTTGCTTCAGAACTCAAGGTACTTGAAACGCACTCTCATTTTAAACCAACGATTGACCCCAGTGCCATAGATTTGTATTTAAAATATCTTTACGTACCGTCACCCTACAGTATTTACAACGGTTTATTTAAAATGAAACCGGGACATTATGTTCAGATTTCAAATCATGGTCGAAACGTTTCGCCTCAGCAGTGTTATTGGGATATAAAATCTGTAGCGATGCAACCCAAAAATGAGCGACCTTTTCAGGAAGCTGTAGATGAGCTGGAGAGCTTATTATCATCGTCTGTTAAAAGACGACTTATGTCCGATGTACCCCTTGGTGTATTTTTATCTGGAGGCATAGACTCCTCAGTTATTGCAGCTCTGGCTCAAAAACAGACCACCCAGCCTATAAACACGTTTTCAATAGGGTTTAATGAAGAAAAATATAATGAGGCACCATTTGCCAAGAATGTGGCCCAATTTCTGGGCACCAATCACCACGAGCATTATTTTTCTGCCAATGATGCACTAGAGGCCATTCCCAAACTGGCCGATATTTGGGACGAACCCTTTTCAGATTCCTCACAAATTCCCACCTTTATGCTCAGTAAAATGACGGCACAGAAAGTTAAAGTTGCCCTTTCAGGCGATGGGGGAGACGAGCTTTTTTACGGATATACCAAATATCTATTATCCAACCAACTCTGGGATAGTATTCGTTCTATAGGTCCTAAAAAAGCTCAGCTCGCAGTGCCACTGTTAGCAATGGCCGACGGTATTTCTAGACCTCTGAGGACATTGATGCCTAAAAATTCCAAAGCATTTATTGCCCTGGAACGGATTCCCAAGTTAAAACGATTAATACCTATGGTTAAATCACCATATGATGCATTTGATGTTTTTAACAGAAACTGGCATTTTGACATCATGCAATCTAACCCAACATATGGCAATAATTTAGATGCCCTGAACGGTCATGTAAGACTGGATAATTTTAATGACTGGATGCAACTTACGGATTGCTTACACTTTTTATCTGATGATATCTTGACCAAGGTTGATCGAGCCAGCATGCATAATGGTTTGGAATGTCGTGCCCCACTATTGGATCATAAAATTGTTGAATTCGCTTTTGGACTACCAAATCACCATAAAACATTGGATGGCTCTAATAAGCGAATCCTAAAAGAGGTTCTATACCGTCATATTCCCGCCAATTTTTTTGACCGTAAAAAGGCAGGTTTTAGGGTTCCAATAGAAGAGTGGCTCAAAGGGCCTTTAAAAACTTGGAGCGGTGATTTGTTACATAGTCAGGCCTTCAAAAACCAGCACTACCTAGACAGTGATAAGATTATCAAAATGTGGGAGGAACATGTCCATTCTAAAAAACGTTGGCACAACCAATTGTGGAGTGTGTTAATATTTCAACAATGGTTACAAAACCGGACACTATGACAAAATTATTATGGATTGCACCAAGCCTTAATTTTTATAAGGCTCGTTTTTTAAATTTGTTGTCAAAAGAGCTTGAATTGTTTGTAGTTGCCGGTAAATTGCACACCAAGGATGGCCATGCACCACTTGATGAGCAACTTCAATTTAAAGTTATAAATGTCAATGCTGTAGAACGTCAGTTTTCCTGGAGTCCTCGGGTTATTTTCAAGACCGTTATGGCCATAAGAAAAGAACGTCCAGACAAAGTGCTCATGCCAGCCGAGAAAAAACACTTACCGCTCATCATAGTCTTGGCCTTACTTAAGCCATGGCTAGGTATTAAATTGATAAGTTATAACCATTCTCACTTAAGATCCAACAAAAGTCTAAAACTAGATGTTTTAATGACTAAGTGGGTGTTTTCTTGGTACGATACCTTGGTGTTCTATACCCAACATTGTTATGATTTTGCACTTAAACACCATTTAGTAAATAAAAATAAAGCCCACTGGGTTAGTAATACTTTAGACGATTCAGAAATCAAGAGACTTTATACGTTCAACTATCCACCTGCTAAGAACATGGGCTTGCTTTTTATAGGAAGGCTTGTCGAAAAAAAGCGTCTTGACCTTTTGTTCAATTACTATAAGGTACTTTTACAGGATCTTCCTGATCTCATGCTCCACATCATTGGCGACGGTCCTATGGCCTCAATGGTGCAGGTAGAAAGCAAGACGAATCCAAATATTATTTGGTACGGATCGCTTACCGACGAAAAAGAGCTCTCTAAAACTTTTGCCCAGAGTGCCCTAGTATTTGTGCCAGGCCATAGCGGCCTGTCCATTAACCATGCGTTTTTCTATGGGAGACCTTATGTGACATTTCAAAGCGAGACCCAACCACCAGAATTTAACTATATACAAGATGATATAAATGGACTGGTGCTGCAATATGGTCAGGACAACCAAAACCTTGAACGGTTAAAAGAACTCTTGGCCCATCCCAAAAAGCTACAAAGCTTTTGTGAAGAAGCCTATGCCAAGGGGAAACAGTTATCCATTGAAAACTGGGTCAAAAAAATGGCTACAATATTAAATACTTCAAAATCATAAAAAACACCGATTATTATGGAATATTACTGGCCAAAACTTAGTGAAAAAGGAATTGATACAGGTCTAATTAGAATTGGCTATGCACACGGATTAGGAAATTTATTAAATGCCTGGGCAAGATGTTATGTGTATGCCCACAAGAAAGGTAACGTCAAAAACATGATTGCTCCAACTTGGCCTCAATTCTCTTTAAACCAATGGAGACATAATGATAAAGACAAACGCTTGTACTCTAATTTATTTACTAATAAATACTACATTAATGGTTTGCGAAAGCAATTCATTTTGAATACCTATCCTAAATTTAAAGTTAACGAAACGGATACTACAAAAAAACATGTTAAAACCTTTGAGATTGATGGTAAATCTGGGTTTAGTGCGTTTTTACATGAGCATCAATTAATTTATGATGAGTTAATTAAGATAACCAATCCGAAACATAAAAAGGGATTAGATTTTGATTTTTCAAATGCGATATCTATGCATATTAGATTTGGAGATTTTAAACGCTACTCTAGAAGCACTGAACTCGACTTTTTCATTAATACGCTAACAGACATAAGAGAAAAACTCAACTCTAACGTAAAATGTTATATATTCTCAGATGCTGAAGATGCAGAGCTGGAAGAGTTGCTAAAGCTAGAAAATGTGGAACGTATTTCATTTGGTAGTAGTATTGCCGATATCCTGGGATTAAGTAATTCTAAAGCTATTATTGCTTCAAAAGGAAGTACATTTAACAAATGGGCTAGTTTTCTGGGAAGAATGCCAATCATATTTCCTGAAAAAAACTTTTTAAACCTTTACTACGATGCTCCTGAGTTAGAACTAACACTTCAAAAAGACGAGCAAATCCCTGAAAATTTCTTAATCGAGATAAAGAAAGTTTTAGATTGTTAGTTTTGTAATATGAAAACAAAAATATTATTCATAGGTCCAACACCACCACCTTATTCTGGTCCTGAATTGAGCATGCAACAGTTTTTAGAATCAGAAACCTTAAATGAAACCTTTGATATAAAATTCCTCAAGACAAATTTTAGAAGTGATAATACCAAAAAAGGAAAATTAGATGTTTCAATGCTTACAAACTTCTTTATTTTCTTTTCTAAACTACTTAGATTATTGATTGCTAATAACATTCATTGTGTGTATTATCCTATAACACCAACACAAATAGGTTGGATAGGTCGTGACGTTTGGACTATTTTATTGAGTAAATTATTTGGAGCTAAGGTTATTATTCACTTAAGAGGCAGTCATTTTAAGTTAAACTTTCAACAGTTTAATGGTCTCATAAAAAAACTAATAGGATTTAGTTTAAAAAGGGTAGACTGTGCTATTGTTCAAGCTAAATATCTTAAAGATCAATTTTCTCCATACATTGATCCCTCAAAAGTTAGTGTACTTTATCAGGCGATGGATGTAAATCAATATTCTGATACATACGATGTGGAAGTTCAAAGAGGAAAGATCCTTATTATGGGTCATATGACTAAGGCCAAGGGATATACCGATATTTTAAAAATAATTCCTGACCTTTGCCATGATTTTCCTTATATAAAGTTTTATTTTGCAGGAAATATTAGAAGAGGTGAAAGAGGTGTGTTTTACAACCAGTATACAGGAGAAAAAATAGACTATGAAGATCCTTTTGAAGCTGAAAGCAACATATTGAATTCAGTTTATAAAGATAATTATGAAAATCTGGGTATTATTAGCGGAGATGATAAAATGAAGCATTTGCAGTCTACAGATATTTTTTTAACAGCCTCCTATTCTGAAGGCTTTTCTAGATCTTTATTGGAAGCTATGGCAATTGGAAAACCTGCTGTATTTACGCCTGTTGGAGCGCATCGAGAAGTATATGAAAATGGAGTCCATGGATTTTCCTTCATTCCTGGAGAATTGGAAAATTTAAAAGAGGCATTAAGAAAACTCTTGGCTAGTCCAGATAAACGAAAAGAAATTGGAGCTGAAAATAGAAGGAATGTAGTTTCAAACTTTTCAATTGAAAAGATAGCGTATGATTTCAAAACTATAATTTCAAAAACTTTAGATTCATGAAACGAGTATACTAGAATCTTTATCACGTAAAGGAATGATGAATAGCGAACAGCATGTGTCGTTAAAAAAACAATAGATATTACACATGAAAATAATCATTAGAAAAATGGTACATTATTTAGGGAATCTGCTTAGGCTTCTTCAAATGTCTTTTCTTAGAGCTTCTGGTGCTAAAATTGGTAAAAACACTATGATTAGTCTGGGAGCAAAAATAGATGTCCGACGAGGAAAAGTGGTCATAGGCGACCATTGTTTAATTACTCATGGTTGTTACATCTTGTCTCATGACGGAGCTGCTCACATCATAAATCCTGATGATAACGGAACAGGCTTTGTTAATATTGGAGACCATGTCTTTATTGGAGTTAATTCTGTGGTCATGAGAAACGTAACCATAGGAAGTCATGCTATTATTGGAGCTGGATCTGTTGTGAATAAAGACATTCCTGAAGGCGTCGTAGCTGCTGGTAATCCTATTAAAATTTTGAAGGAACTCGAAAAGCCTTATCGACCATTACCAAAGAAACATATTGATGTAGCATGATCCTAATTCCATTTCTTATATTTTTGGTGATGATTTTTGCTAGAAGTCAAAAAGGCATGTTTGCCTGTTTGTTGATTTTGGTAGCTACAAAATCAATAATAGACGCTTTTTGGGATTATCGTTTTGGTTCTCTAACTATTATGTCCATTCAAGGTGCTTTGGTTCCTTTACTATTTTATAAGATTTTTTTGAAAAGGAAAATGTTTCCAAAAATCTGGGTGCTAACAGCTAAAATCTATTTAATAGCCCTAACCTTAGGAGTAGTTTGGGCAATTGCAATAAAACCTGTGCCTTCTGCCGAAATTATAGTTTTAAGTTTAAATAATTTTTTGGGATTCTTTTTAATTCCATTACTTGTTACTGATAAAATCCGTCTTAAACAATTTTTAATAGCAGTTATGATTTGTGGCATTTTTCCTATGGCGGTTAGCCTCTTTCAATTGCAGACAGGAATTGTTTTTAGAGAAAGAACAACAGCAGGTTTAGCCCGTTATGTTGGTTTTTATCACGATGGTTTTCCTGTTCGTTTTTATGGATTAATGTCAATTTTTGCAGTATTGTTATATCAATCAGTTTTTAAAACTAACAACCCTTATTTTAAAGCATTTTTGATTGCTCTGGCAGGTGGTGCTTCTATATCAGTGTATTTGGCATTTAGTAAAGCAGCAGTAGGTATTGTTGTGTTATGGGTAATACTTATTTTGTTCTTTTCTAAGACTAGAATTAAACAGGCAGTTCCAATTCTTATTGGTTTTAGCATCCTTATGCTGGCTTTTGGAAACGTGGTTTTCGATAATATTGAACAGCTTTTTAGTAAAGAAACAGGATATCAAACAGGTGAAGTAAAAGATGCACGTTACACATTGGCTGGTCGTGGCTATATCTGGCAAGAGTATTGGGATCAATGGCTAAATCATCAAAGCATGTTTTTTCAATGGTTTGGAGACGGCATTGATAGAGCAGTTCACAATGAATTTTTTAGGGTTTTGGTGATTAATGGCATCATTGGCTTGTTGTTATTAATTGTTTTTATTTTTCGTATGTTAAAACATATTTTTCAAATTAATGAACATTTAAGGGTTTTTGGAATGATGCTATTTGGAATGTATTTTTTCGACTGTATCGGTTTAGTGCCAGGATCCTATTACTATTATAATATCTTAGTTTGGGGTATCTTTGGATTATTGCTACTAAAGCCTCATTTATTTTTTAAACAACAACTTAATTAAATGCAACAATTGACACAAAAGCTTGGTTCAGGCGATATGATTATTCAAGATGTACCTTATCCGCAACTTGGTAAAGGAATGGTTATTGTAAAAAATCACTATTCAATAATAAGTGCTGGAACAGAAGGTTCTACAGTAGTCGCTGCACGAAAAAGTTTACTTGGTAAAGCTAAAGAGCGTCCGCAACAGGTGAAGCAGGTTATTGACACCTTAAAAAAACAAGGACCAGTGCAAACCTACAGGGCTGTGATGAAAAAACTAGACGCATATTCACCTTTAGGTTATAGTTCTGCAGGTGAAGTCATTGAAGTAGGTGAAGGTGTAACTGAGTTTGAAGTTGGAGACAAGGTTGCATGCGCTGGAGCTGGATATGCCAATCATGCAGAAATCGTTTCAGTACCTGTTAACCTATGTGTTAAACTGGATTCTGATGCTAATCTTAAAGACGCAGCTTACAATACACTTGGAGCAATATCGATGCAAGGGGTTCGTCAGGCCGATTTACGATTAGGTGAATCTTGTGTAATTATCGGACTTGGATTACTTGGCCAACTGGCAGCATTAATTTTAAAAGCGTCTGGAGTTACAGTTATAGGAATAGATGTTTCCGAAGCTGCTGTGAAACAGGCCATAGATCATAATGTCGTCGATTTAGGGTTAACCAGAAATGCAGCTGGTGTTGAAGAACAAATTCAAAATGCAACGCATGGTTATGGCGCAGATGCTGTGATCATTGCTGCTGCAACGTCTAGTTTAGATCCTATTAATTTTGCGGGTGCTATTGCTCGTAAAAAAGGCAAAGTAGTTGTGTTAGGTGCTGTTCCTACAGGATTTGATCGCGATCCGTTTTGGTATCGTAAAGAATTAGAATTGAAAATGGCATGCTCGTATGGTCCTGGACGTTATGACTTAAATTACGAAGAAAAAGGTATCGATTATCCGTTGCCTTATGTGCGTTGGACTGAAAAGCGTAATATGGAAGCATTTCAGAACTTGATTGCGACTAAACGAATAAATATTGAGTATTTAACAACGCATGAGTTTGAATTTGAAAATGCTAAAGAAGCATTTGATCTTGTGGTTTCTAAAGCGGAACCGTTTACTGGAATTGCTCTTAAATATGACTTAGACAAAACGGTTTCAAAATCTAAAATATCCACTTCTGAAAACGATAAACTTGGCAAAATAAATATCTCTTTTATTGGTGCTGGAAGTTACGCTCAGGGAAATCTACTGCCTAACATTCCAGACAGCAATGATGTTGGTCGTGTTGGCGTTTTAACCAATACTGGTACAACGTCTAAGCGTGTCGCCGAAAAATTTAAATTTCAGTTTTGTGCTACTAATGAAGATGATGTTTTAGACGATAAAACCAATACTGTTTTTGTTGCTACGCGTCATGATTCGCATGGACCTTATGTGCTAAAAAGTCTGGAAGCAAATAAAAATGTATTCGTTGAAAAACCATTATGTCTTTTAGAATCTGAACTGGAATCTATTATCGACTTACAGGCTAAAACCAATAAAGCGGTTATGGTTGGCTTTAACCGACGATTTTCGCCATTAACAGCTAAACTTAAAAAGGCTGTTGGAGATAATCCAATGACCATGATTTACAGAATCAATGCAGGATCTATTCCTGGAGATAACTGGATTCAGGATTTAGAAATTGGAGGTGGTCGTGTGCTTGGTGAAGTATGTCATTTTATTGATTACTTAACCTATCTCAATGGAAGTCTGCCGACAAAAATTTCTGCTTCTGCACTTCCAGATGCCAATCAGTTAAACGATACGTTGAATATTTTAATTCAATTTGAAAATGGATCTTCTGGTGTTATTGGGTATTATGCCAATGGCTCTAAATCAATGACCAAAGAATATGTTGAGGTCTTTTCAGCAGGTATGTCAGCAACGCTAAACGACTTTAAAGAATTAAAATTATACGGAAAAGGAAAACCTAAGAAGGATAAACTATTGAACCAGAACAAAGGTCAGAAAGAAATGGTTACTGCTTTTGTAAACGGCTTATTAACTAATGGGAAAGCACCAATTTCTTTTGAAGAGATTGTGGCAGTTACAAAAGCCTCTTTTGGAGTTTTAGAATCTGTAAAACGTGGAGGACAGCAAATTGACATCTAAAGTACATACAAGTTTTTTAAAACTGAAGGCCTACTGCGAAGCCGAAAACTTTAAAGGTTGGGACCCGTATGATGGCTTAAATTCAAAAGTGTTTCAGGCCTTGCCTTTTAAACATTGGGATGTAGCACGATTAGCATGGATTCAAGGGTTTAAAAGAAGTCCGATTAACTTCAGAAAACTATTATTAGTTCCAAAAGAGCACAATGCTAAAGGTGTTGGACTCTTTCTCTTAGCCTATTGTCGATTATACAGACTGGCAGAACAAGGTTGTGAAGATTTTGGAACCAAAGAAGAGATTCTAAAACAAATCAATGAGATAACAGACTTGTTATTAAGCTTGAGAAGTCAAGGGTATTCCGGTTCGGCTTGGGGTTATAATTTTGACTGGCAGGCGAGACGCTTATTTTTGTTTCAAAAGCACACTCCAACAGTAGTAGCGACTTGTTTTTGTGTTGAAGCTTTACTGGAAAGCTACGAAATCACTAAAAATGAAACGGTTTTAAACGACACCTTATCTGCAGCAGAGTTTGTACTTAACGATTTGTCACGAACACCTCACGGCAAGGGCATTATTTTTTCCTACAGTATTAAAGATGGAAACAATACAGTTATCAATGCGTCTTTATTAGGAGCAAAAATTTTAAGTTATTCTTACAAATACACTAAAAACCAGGAGCACGCAAATTTGGCTAAACAAGCTGTTGTTGCGGCTTGTGAGTTACAGGAAGACGATGGTTCCTGGATTTACGGATTACTTCCTGTGCAATCCTGGAAAGATAGTTTCCATACAGGCTTCAACTTAGATGCCATTGAAACCTATCAGCAAAACACAGAAGATTATAGTTTTCAGAAGCATATAGACAAAGGAACAGACTATTATTTGAAACACTTTTTTGAAGCTAATGGGATGCCTAAATATTACCACAATAAAACCTATCCTATTGATATTCATTGTCCTGCTCAGGTGATTGTAACCTTGTCTAAACTTAACCGTTTCAAGGAAAACGAGGTGTTGTTATCAAAAGTTTTAAATTGGACGATAGACAATATGCAACATAAAAAAGGCTATTTTTATTACCAGTTAAAAAAGGGAATCAGCTCAAAAATATCATATATGAGATGGAGTAATGCCTTTATGTTTAATGCGATGGCACATTTTTTATTAGAATCTAAATCTGAAACTCATGGAAGCTAAGTCCTTAAATGGCGTGATGACTTTCGCTCCAAAGTCCAGAGAAGAACTGATGCAATACGCTTTTGATCATCATAAGATTATGGTGGCTGTAAATGCTGAAAAAATTCTTCACGCAACTGATGACAGCCGAGCGCTCATTAATAGAAATCTTGGTTATCCGGATGGTATTGGAGCAGTTTGGGCACTTCAGAAAAAAGGAGCTAAAGACGTGGTTAAAATTCCGGGATGTGAACTTTGGTTAGATGTCGTTCAGAAGTATTACAAAACCAAAACATTTTATTTGGTTGGAGGCAAACAGGAGATAATTGAAGACACTGTAAACAAATTGAAATCTGAATTTAAAGGCATAACCATTTGCAATTTCAGAAACGGTTATATTAAAACTGAAGAAGAAGAGCAGGCGCTCATTGAAGATATAACTAAGCACAGACCAGATGTTGTTTTTGTAGCCATGGGTTCACCAAAACAGGAGAATTTAATGGAGAAAATGCAGCAGTCACATCAAGCTGTGTATCAAGGTTTGGGCGGAAGTTATGATGTGTATACAGGTAATGTAAAAAGAGCTCCAGACTGGTGGGTAAAAAACAATATGGAATGGACCTACAGATTACTCAGTCAGCCATCACGAATAAAACGGCAAATCCATTTGGTGAGATTTTTTGTAAACTTGCATTTAGGGAGGTATTAATTAAAATAAAAATTACACAAAGCTGTCATTCCCACAAATAAGAAAACCTTTCAGATTCATCAAAGCCAATCTTTTAAGTCAAAACACGCTATGTTGTCTATTACTGCGTAGAACCACTGCGTTAGGTTTCCGACCATCGTGGAGAAACCGAAGGTTCAGCTAAGCTAAATCACATAAGGCTAAGAGCAATAGCTCATCATTCCAATAAAGAGTTTACCTCATGACACAAACCAAAAACCTACTAAAAATAGTCTAATGAAAAACGAGATCTACAATGAAGGGTCAACGGCCTATCGAAAAGGTATCGTAAAATTTGAAATGAGAATGCCGTAAAAAATTTTAGGCTGTTTGAGCAGTGAAACACACCAATGAAGGTTTTATGTTTAAAGCGAGTTCCTAAATTTTAGGCATCGAATGATAAATTTAGATAAGCAATCGTAAACCCAGAGTTTTTTACATCTTTTTTGGGCAATGCAAAAAGAAAGTATAAATTTAGCACAGATTAGAAAATCTATTCCCTACAACATGAAAACAAATAAAAAGTTGGATTAAATAACAAGTGTTTGTAACGGGAGCTAAGTTCTGATTTACTTTGAGTCTAGTTCGGGTCTAGTTCGGGTCTCCTTCGGGTTTACTTCGGGTTTACTTCGGGTGAGTTCGGGTCAATTCGGGTGAGTTCGGGTCAATTCCCGTCAATTCGAGTGATTTTAGCGATTGCAATGAGCTAAAATTGTATCGAGAATATAACAATATAGAAAACCACATCTAATGTACACAATAACAATAATCGCAGGAGCAAGACCAAATTTCATGAAAATTGCGCCTATTATTCATGCCATACAAAACGCTAATTCAGAAGGATTCAATATGAGCTACAGATTGGTTCATACGGGTCAGCACTACGATAAAAATATGTCTGGTAGCTTTTTTGAACAGCTTGAAATTCCAGAGCCAGATGTAAATTTAGAGTGTAGTGGAGGTTCTCAGGCTGAACAAACGGCAAACATCATGATTGCTTTTGAAAAAGAGTTACTGGCTAACCCAGCAGATCTGGTGTTGGTTGTTGGCGATGTAACGTCTACTATGGCTTGTGCTTTGGTAGCCCAAAAGTTGCACACAAAGGTAGCACATGTCGAAGGTGGAATTCGTTCAGACGACTGGACGATGCCAGAGGAAATAAACAGGTTAGTAACCGATAGCATTACGAATTACTTTTTTACAACGTCGGAAACTGCAAACGAAAATTTGAAAAAAAGTGGTGTAAATGCACATCAGATATTTTTCGTCGGAAATACGATGATTGATACCTTAATGAAGCAACAGCCAAACTTTAGAAAACCTCAGGTTTGGAATGACTTACATCTTTCTGAAGGTAAGTATATCGTGATGACGCTTCACAGACCTGCCAATGTTGATGAAGAGTCGCAACTTAAAGAGATGATTGATGAAATTACTGCTAACACACAAAACTTACCCTTAGTGTTTCCAGTGCATCCAAGAACCGCTAAAATACTCGAAAGGCTTCACATAAGTCATCCAAGGCTTCACATGGTAGAACCTTTAAGTTATTTAGAGTTTAATTATCTGGTAGAACGTGCTAAAGCAGTCATAACAGATTCCGGTGGAATAACTGAAGAAGCATCCATACTTAGAGTGCCTTGTTTAACGCTCAGAGATAATACCGAACGTCCTGAAACCATTACTTTAGGAACAAACGAATTGGTAGGAACAAACCCAAAAAACTTAAAACCTTATTTAGATAAACTATTCTCAGGTGACTGGAAAAAAGGAAATGATATTCCGCTATGGGATGGTCAAACAGCTACACGTATTATTGATTCACTAAAAGCACTATTATCAAATAGTTAATATAAAGATAAGTCTTCTTTATAATTTTGCATTAATACAAGGATTATTCGCTTTAGTTTTTAAATTTGTATCTTGCAATTGCTATTAATTAAATATATGATATATTTTCATATTGTATTCTACGTATGATTAAAACATTACTTGAAAATTTTAATCCCGAAAATAGTCCTATTATATGGCTTTTGTGTGCGTTTGTATTGGCATTCGTCATTGCATACCAGACCTTTCCAACTATTCTTTATGTAGCTAAAGAAAAGCACCTTATGGATGAGCCGGATAGCAGAAGTCTGCATTCGAGTAAAACACCAACATTAGGTGGTATTGGTATTTTTTTCAGTTTGGTGGTCGTAATGACTATCGTAGGCGCTATGCTTAATACCAAAGTATTGCTTCTCGTAATGGGTGGTTTAACCATACTCTTTTTTCTTGGACTTAAAGATGATTTAACTGTTCTTTCAGCACGTAAAAAGTTTATTGGTCAATTGTTAGCCGCCTTATTATTAATTGTTTTTACAGATACTCGTATTATCGGTTTTTCAAAAATTTTTGACGTAGATATATTACCGTATTGGGTGTCTATTGGCTTTACGTTATTTGTTTACATACTCATTATAAATGCTTATAATCTTATTGATGGTGTTGATGGATTGGCAGGTTGTGTTGCTCTGTTAATCAGCATCTTTTTTACGATTCTCTTTTACAATTCAGGAGCTCTAAGCCTGGCAACTATTTCTGTGGCGCTCATAGGAGCTTTGTTAGCATTTCTAAAGTCGAATTTTTCTTCAAAGAATAAAATTTTTATGGGAGATACTGGGTCAATGATTGTCGGCTTTTTACTCGCGTTTTTTACAATTAGTTTTATCTCACAATCGCAAACAAATATAGACTCTGAGTATTACAGAGCTTCGCCAGCCTTAGCTTTTGCTATGCTGTTCTTTCCCTTAATTGATACTTTAAGAATCTTTGTGATTCGAATTTTTATTCTGAAAAAAAGTCCATTCGAAGCAGATAAAAACCATATTCATCATAGATTTATTCAGGCAGGATTCTCTCATATCCAAACAACATTTACTGTGGTATTTATCAATTTATTGATTGTCATTATCGCTTTTCATATGCTGCATTTGAACTTAAATACACAAATTGGACTGCTTTTAATTTATGGATCTATCATGTACTGTCTCCCTTTTGTCATTATTAGATTAATGAATAAAAACAAAAAAAGTATCAAAGTATAATTATCCTTAATAATAAATCAATTGTTTTACCGCTTTGTGATTCCTTGAAATAGATTATATTTGCTTGCTTAACATACTAATAGAATTATGAAGCTAAATTTTGTCGTATTTTTATGTGTCCTGATGTTATCATCTTGCGCATCTAAAAAAGATATTTGGTATATACAAGATGGTGGACAAAATAATACCACTCAAATTAATTATCAACAAACAACCATACAGCCTAACGACATCTTAAAAATTGACGTAGAAACTTTAGTGCCAGAAGCGGCTGAACCTTACAATAAAGTGGGTAGTATTAATCAAATTAGTTTACTAGTTCTCCAATTGGATGGGTATTTAGTCTCTAAAGAAGGAATTATAAATTTCCCTGTCTTAGGAGAAATACCTCTTTCTAACCTAACGATGAATGAAGCAGAAGTTAAAATCAGGAACTTATTGGTTGAAGGCGGTCATTTAAATGATCCTACCGTAAGAGTTCGTGTAGTGAATGCAAAAGTGACCATCTTGGGAGAGGTAAATGAGCCAGGAACCTATAATTTTTCAGAGCCGAACATTACCCTTTTACAAGCCCTTGGGTATGCAGGCGATTTAACCATTAATGGGAAACGAAATGATGTAATCATCACCAGAGATATTGATGGTGTAAGGTCTATTACACATCTTGATTTAACTAATACAGACTTTATGAGTTCAGAATTTTTCTATATTAAACCTAATGATACCATTATTGTCAACCAAAATAAACCAAGGGTTACTAATTCGGGTTATGTTACTGGTTTAACTACTGTTCTGGCAATAGCTACTGTAGCATTAAGTTCTATTATTATATTGTCCCGATAGTTATGAATACTCAGCAAAATAACACCTTTAGCAATTTAGAAGACGATAAGTCTAATATTAAACAGGAGTTTAGAAAATACCTCAGATATTGGCCTTGGTTTGTATTGACATTAATCATTACTTTAATAAGTGCCTACATCTACATTAGGTATGCACCCAGAATATACCAAACTACGGCTAAAATAAAAGTGTTAGACGAATCTGACGGATTGGCACTTCCTACTGCAGCTTTTATTTTTAAACGTTCTAACATTAACTTAGCAAATGAAATAGAGGTTCTTAACTCCTATATAATTTTAGAAGAAGTAGCAAAAAAGTTAAAGCTGAATACGTTATTTTATGAAGAGGGCACCATACAAACTGCTCAAATTGCAGAGTTACCGTTCTATTTTAAACAAAAAATGGCTGCAGATAGTATTCTTGGAATGAGATCATACAATATTGACGTAAAGGACAACAGTTTTGAAGTCACACATTTAAGAACAGAACAGGTTTTTGTAATTCCAAACCATAATAGTTACGAACTTAAACACGATTTGCCATTTGAGATACGAATAGACAATGAAGTATCTAGAAAGGAATCAATGGGCAAACGTTTTATAGTAAGCTTTACACCGCTAAAGGAAGCGACATTAAGGTTGAAATCAAGTATTGTGGTTGGACTTATTGGTGAGGAAAGTGATTTGCTGAGTTTGTCGATGAAAGGAGAAAGTAAACTGCTTTCAGAACGTATTTTAAATGAACTTATAGAGGTGTTTGATAATGATGGTATTAAAGACAGACAATTAGTATCACAACGTACTCTGGATTTTATTGATGATCGTTTTTTCTATTTGGCAAGTGAATTAGATTCAATTGAAGTCGGTAGAAAAGAATTCAAAGAAGAGAATAATTTAATAGATTTAACTCTGGACTCGTCTTTAGGTTTAGAAGAACGATCTCAATCTGATGATGAGGTATTTAAGGTAGAACGTCAGATTGTAATTGCCGAGATGCTTCAAGAGAGCATTAATAATAACGATGAAGACGATTTATTACCAGCAAATATTGGTCTTGAAAGTGGTGATATAAACTCCATAATTAATGAATATAATTCAGCAATTCTGGAGCGCGACAAATTAATCAGAAGTGGTGGAGAGAACAACCCAACGGTAAAATTTACCCAAACACAAATTAACGATGCGAGATCTAATATTTCAAAGTCTTTAGGTGCTTATTTACAGCAACTAAAAGTAATACAAGGCCAATTATCAAGAAGAAATCAGAAGTTTGCTGGCAGAGTATCACAGATACCAGAAAAGGAGAAATTATTAAGAGCGATTGAGCGTCAGCAAATGATTAAGGAGAGTTTATACCTTTATTTGTTGCAAAAACGTGAGGAAGCGGCAATTAACTTAGCCATCGTAGAACCTTCTATCAAAGTGGTTGACTACGCCTTATCATCTTCAAACCCTATAACACCAAAACCCAATGTAGCTTATGCTGCGGCAATTTTAGGTGGTTTACTTGTGCCGTTTACAATATTGTATTTAATTTTTATGCTGGATACTAAAATTCATGGTAAAGAAGATATTTTAAAGCTTAACAATAAGATTCCAATCATTGCTGAAATTCCGGATATTAACAGAAAAGAAAAAGCTGTATTTGCAGATCCTAATGACAGAACGGTTTTAGCAGAATCTTTCAGGATATTAAGTTCTAATGTGAATTACTTACTTCCGGTTCAGGAAGAAGAGAAAGGAAAAGTAATTTACTGTACATCTACCATCAAAGGAGAAGGAAAAACCTTTATTAGTATCAATTTGTCTTTGGCACTCTCTAGTATGAACAAAAAAGTGTTACTTATTGGAGCAGATTTGCGTAACCCTCAGATTCATACACATACAAATTTCGATAAAACTACTGTTGGACTCTCAGACTATTTGCATGATGCCACTTTTGATTGGAAAACTAATCTGGTAAAAGGATTTGACAGACATCAAAATCATGATATTTTGTTATCGGGTAATATACCTCCAAATCCTACGAGTTTATTAACGAATGGAAGGTTTAAAGCGCTCATTGAAGAAGCAAAAGAAATATATGACTACATTATAGTTGATACTGCACCGACAGTTTTAGTAACCGACACGATGCTTATTTCGCAGTTGGCTGATGTTACCGTTTATATTTCCAGAGCTAACTTTACTGAGAAAAAGATTTTAAGTTTTGCTGAAGAATTATTTGAGTCAGGAAAGATTAAAAATATGGCTTACGTAATTAATGGTGTTGGAGCAAGCAGATCCTATGGTTATGGCTATAATTATGGCTATGGCTATGGTTACGGAAGTAAAGAGTTGGTGTAAAACTTACTTAACTGTTAGCTAAAGCTTTTAAATCTTTAATGGTTTCTTTCTGGTTATCACTTTTGAAAACATAGCTTCCTGCGACCAGGACGTCTGCACCAGCTTCAATAAGTTGTTTAGCATTTTTATTGGTGACACCTCCATCAATTTCAATTTTTGTAGAAGCTCCTTTTTTGTTAATCATTGCTTTCAATGCTCTGATTTTAGAATAGGTGTTTTCAATGAAACTCTGACCGCCAAATCCTGGATTAACACTCATTAAACATACCAGATCAATATCATTTATGATATCCTCCAGTAAGGATACAGGCGTATGCGGATTTAAAGCAACTCCAGCATTCATACCTTCAGCTTTGATGGCTTGAAGTGTTCTGTGAAGATGCGTACAGGCTTCGTAATGTACGGTTAGGTTATGTGCTCCAAGTTTAGCAAAAGTTGAAACGTAACGGTCAGGATCAACGATCATTAAATGAACATCGACAAACTTTTTAGCATGTGTTGTAATGGCTTGTAAAACTGGCATTCCAAAAGAGATATTTGGAACAAAAACACCATCCATAATATCAATATGAAACCAGTCGGCTTCACTTGAATTAACCATTTCTATATCACGTTGAAGGTTAGCGAAATCTGCTGCTAAAATTGATGGAGCTATAAGTTTTGAAGACATACATTATTTTTTTGCAAAAATAGGATAAAAAAACAAACCCACGGTAATCAGCCGTGGGTTCTTTCATCAATCAAAAAACGAACAGTTATTTTTAACTGTTTGTTACTGGTATTAGGTCGTAAAAAGTTTCAATTCCTAACCTAAATATGTTTTTAATATTTTACTTCTAGACGTATGTTTTAATCGTCTGATGGCTTTTTCTTTAATTTGACGTACACGTTCTCGTGTTAAATCAAAGGTTTCACCTATTTCTTCTAAAGTCATTGGGTGTTGATTCCCTAGTCCGAAATATAAGCGAATCACGTCTGCTTCACGAGGTGTTAGAGTTTCTAAGGCACGCTCAATTTCTGTACGTAATGATTCGTGAAGTAAATCTTTATCGGGATTTGGAGATTCACCACTACGCAAAACATCGTAAAGGTTAGAATCTTCACCTTCAACCAAAGGAGCATCCATAGATACATGACGTCCGGAGTTTTTCATAGACTCTTTCACATCATTAATAGTCATGTCCAGCTCTTTTGCAATTTCTTCAGCACTTGGCGGACGTTCATGACTTTGCTCTAAAAAAGCAAAGGTCTTATTAATTTTATTGATAGATCCAATTTTATTCAATGGCAAACGTACAATACGAGACTGTTCAGCTAAAGCCTGAAGAATCGATTGACGAATCCACCAAACTGCATAGGAAATAAATTTAAATCCACGAGTTTCATCAAATCGTTGAGCAGCTTTTATTAAACCTAAATTACCTTCATTAATTAAATCAGGCAAAGTTAAACCCTGATTTTGATATTGCTTTGCCACAGACACGACGAAACGAAGGTTTGCTTTCGTTAATTTTTCTAAAGCAATTTGGTCACCTGCTTTAATGCGTTGTGCTAATTCTACTTCTTCATCAGCAGTAATTAAATCAACTTTTCCAATCTCCTGTAAATACTTGTCTAACGATGCGGTTTCTCTGTTGGTAACCTGTTTCGTGATTTTTAGTTGTCTCATTTATATGTATCCTTTAAATTTGGGTAAATGTGTGTACCATATAGTTATACGTAGCAAGTACTAAAAATGTTACAAGAAAATAAAAATTAATTTAAATTTTGATAAAACTTTTGTTGTTCATGTTAATGTCATCAAGCATTTCATTGGTAAACTTATAATGACCTTTGGTAGTAATTAACTTGAAATGATGTGATTTCAACGCAGTTAACGTGTTTAAGAATAGCCATTTCGATTTTAATAATTTTGGCTTTTCGCTTTTAAGGCTAATGTCGAAATAATGCTTTCTTCCGTTTTTCATCGCTACAATGTCTGGTGTAATGCTTATATCACTCCCTTTTTTTGTAAAAGATTTTGGAGTTTCATAGCCTTCTGTATCAGCTTTAATGTCCTCAAAACCATGTTGTTCGAGGTAATCTACTGAGTTTTCTAAAATGTCTTTATATTTTTCTTTGTCTGCGTGTATCATAACTAGTAATATAACAAAATTATCCAAAAAAGCAAGTTTTTATGTCAGTAATTTAATTTGAAGATAATATTTGTTGCAAAGTGGTTAAAACCAAAGGTCTCTATATATTGATAATTTATACTAAATACAGGTTTCAGTTTACAGTCTTACATGACCATCACCAAAGACATAATACTTATTAGTGACCAATTGTTTTAATCCCAACGGACCTCTGTGATGAAGCTTATCTGTGCTTATTGCTAATTCTGCGCCAACTCCCATTTGACCACCATCGGTAAATCGCGTTGAAGCGTTATGATATACAGCTGCACTATCAACATGTTCCATAAATGTTTTAGCAATGTCGTTGTCTTCAGTAATAATAGCCGCTGAATGTCCACCAGAGTAGGTGTTAATCATTGAAATTGCTTCCTCTTCATTATCAACCTGAGCAATCAAAATTTTCATGGCTAAGAATTCTTCAAACCATATTTGCTGACTTTCAATTTTATTTAGTTTTGGAAATGTTTCGGCAAGCTTTTTATCTGTAAGCACGTCTACTTTGAGTCTGTTTAGAATTGTTTGTAATTCATTTACCTTAGCTTCAAAATTTGGAAGATTTTTATCAATTAAAACCTTGTCTAATGCATTGCATCCCGATATTTTATCGGTTTTAGCATTGACGATTACTTTTACAGCTTTTAGCCAATCTGCATCTTTTCCGACATATAAAAAGTTATTTCCACGACCACTAATCAAAACAGCACAACTTGCATGTTCTTTAACAAATTTAATCAGACGTTCTCCTCCGCGAGGTACAATTAAGTCTAGCTTTTCAGGTGGATTTTTTAAGAATTCCTGAGTCTCCTCCCGATTTAAGTGTAATAGCTTGATCCAGTCTTCTGATAATCCGTTTTCTTTTAAGGCTTTATGCCAGCATTTTTCAAGGATTTTATTACTGTGTTTCGCTTCTTTTCCACCTTTTAAAAGGATTTTATTATTGGCTTTAAAAGCTAAAACAGCAGCTTCAATAGTTACATCTGGTCTTGATTCATAAATAATCAGGATGGTTCCAAAAGGAGCTGTTTTATTTACAATTTTTAAACCACTATCTAATTTTGTATTTGATATGTCCTGACCAACAGGATCGGTTTGAGCTTTTACTTCTTGAATCGCTCTAATCATGTCATCAACTTTGTTGTCATCCACAATAAGCCTGTCATAGAGTGCCTGATCCTCTTTTTCAAAAGCGGATAAATCTTTTTGATTTTCTATAATAATCTGTTCGCGCTCCTCGTCAATAATTCTAATCATTGATTGGAGTACTTTATCTTTAATTTTTGAACTTATAAGTTTCATATATAATTTTTTTAATGAATAAATTTAGTACCAACTTGTTTATTATCGATAATATCAATAATGACGTTTTCCCGTTTGCCATTAGCGATATACGTTGGAATATCTTTTTTCGCTGTGCCTTTGGCTATTCTTAGTTTTGAAGCCATTCCTCCACGTCCTTCACCTTCTTTTTTATTAGATGCCTGAACATATTGTTCGACATTTTGACTCACCTTTACTTCGTTTAATTTTTTCGAATTTTCATCATCAGGATGACCAGTATAGAGACCATCAGTATCTGATAAAATAATTAATCTGTCAGCATCCAATAATTCAGCGACCAAACTTGCTAACTCATCATTATCAGAAAACATAGACATTGTAAGTGATACAGCATCATCTTCATTAGCGATAGGAATAACGCCCTCTGAGAGTAAGCCCTCATAACAATTAATCATATTGTCACGATGTTTTCCGTGATCAAAATCTCGTTTAGTTGCTAATACCTGAGCACATCGCATTCCGTAATCATGAAAAATACTGTAGTAATGACGCATCATTCTGGGTTGCCCGACAGAAGAATACACCTGTCGCCTTATGGAGGAATCCTTAATATTGGTATCGCCTAAGACTTCTTTACCTGCAATTGCAGACCCTGAAGACACCAAAATAACCATGATATCACGTTCATATAAGACAGATATTTGTCTTACGAGTTCTCTGAGTACAGGTCCTAAAATGCGGTTATCTTTATTAGTCAGTACGTTTGTTCCAACCTTTACAACTATACGTTTGGGTTTTTGTTTATCCATGATTATTTTTTTCCTAATTCAACAGCTCTGTCAAAAGCGGCATAAGCTGCTTCCTGAATAAGCTCTTTTACATTATTATCTTCCATCGAATCAATTGCTGCCTGAGTTGTACCTCCTTTTGAAGCTACTTTATCAATCCATGATTTTGGTGATATGTCATTTTCATTAAAAAGAGCAATTGCACCTTCGAACGTACTGCTTACCAATACTTTAGAGTCATATTCTGAAAAGCCCATTTTTAATGCTGCTTCCAGCATGGATTGCATAAAGTAAAAGACATAAGCTGGTCCGCTACCAGAAATTCCAGTTGAAGCATCAATAAAAAGTTCTGAATCAACATGAATTGAAGTGCCAGTCGTATCTAATAGGTTTCGAACCATAATACGCTCGACTTTAGAAACGTCTTTAGCTTCTGTGTAAGAAGTGACGCCTTTGCCAACTTGTGCTGGAAGATTCGGCATGGTTCGGATTACTTTTTTAACATTTAATTTCTGTTGAATGGTCTCAATAGTGACTCCAGCCATGAGTGATACAATTAATTGGTCACTGTTAAGCATCGGCTTCATTTGTTCAAACAGGTTATCGCTATGGTAAGGTTTCACTGCTACAAAAACGATGTCTGATTTTGGTAGTGCGTCTTCCAGAGAGCTGTAA
The DNA here is from genome assembly GCA_018222875.1 of Algicola sp. Classification (GTDB taxonomy): domain Bacteria; phylum Bacteroidota; class Bacteroidia; order Flavobacteriales; family Flavobacteriaceae; genus Psychroserpens. The sequence continues at coordinate 12,511 of JAAEZL010000005.1, read as the reverse complement.
ACATCAAATCGATTATCCTGACGCAAGGTATCTAATTTCTTTGGGTCAGTATCATATATTCTAAGTCTGTGTTTTTTTAATAATGGCGAATTTGCTATGCCTTCAGAATAGGTTAAACCCATATTTCCAGCTCCAATTACTAATACTTTCATGTTTTATTTTAAGTTAATACTTTTCTAATTTGCTTCTATTTTTCTTGAATAGAACTACCTTATTACCACAAGGACTGTACGGAAGTGCCCAAAAGAAATATTGATTTTAGGAATTATGAGATTCTGAAATATTTGTCCTAATGTTTGATAAACTCATGATTTTAAGTGAGTTTCCTTATGAAAATTGAAATGTGAAAAATTAATAAATGGTGTTAAACTGACATTGTGTCGGTGACATATTGGGATATTTGAATACAAAAAGCTTCAAAGATTAGTTGTTGAAGCATATTCAACATCAGAAACTTTTGAAGCTTGTACTCTAAATTTGATTAGGCTTTTACTTGTTTTCTGTAAAACCACGCGTTAACCATCCACTTCTGCTGGCTGTCGCAATTGCGTAAGGTGTAATCCAGAATAAACCAAACGTATATAAAATACTGTACGTGTATGCCCAGAGGGATTCTGATATTTTATAACGATTTGAGTAGAAAACTACAGAGAATGTTGATAATACAAGTATGCTTAAAAAGGTAGATCCTAAAAATAATAATGGGTGAGTCGCTATAAATAATGCCATAACGATTAAAAATGGATAGCACATCATCATTTCTAAAAACTGACTTAAAAACAATAAGCGAATTCCAGATGTATGACCTTCTCTGAAATTAGTAAAAATGTATTTTGCCATTTCTAAATTCTCTCTAACATTACTTCGTCCCCATCTAATAAACATTTTATACAGACCAGTGTATTCTTCAGGAACATTTGTGTAGGCTACTGCATTTCTCTGGAATAAGACAGATTTGCCTTGTTTTAAAATCATATTTGTCATGGCTCGATCTTCACCAATATCTGATGGTTTTCCCATAAACGTCTGGTTAATCCATTCTGGTAAACAATGGTGAACAGCTGTTCTTCGGTAAGCAGCTAAAGCTCCTGGTGTGCATAATACTGAATTTAAATTGCTTTCTGCCGAACGTACAAACTCAAAACTCAATACAAAACTGACATCCAGCATTTTTGGAAGAATCTCTTTTTTATTATTTAACACTCTAATGTTTCCGGCAACTGCACCACAGTCTTTATTTTCAACGAATGGGCTTACCAGGTTTCTGAGTGTATCTGAGGTTACAATAGAATCACTATCAACAGTTACAAATACATCTCCTGTACCCAAATTGAATCCTCTGTAAAGCGCATGTCTTTTTCCCTGGTTTTCTGGTTGCTGAAGTATAACCAGACAATTGCCAAGTTGTTCTTTTGCTTTTAACATCCATTCCCAGGTGTCATCTTTACTGCCATCATCAATTGCCAGTAACTCCAGTTTTTCTTGTGGGTAATTACTTTCAGCTAAACTTATTAAGGTATCCCAAACCTGTTTACCTTCATTATACGCTGGTACAATAATAGTACAAGTTGGTAGCTCTTTATCTGTTACTGAAGCTACAGGCTTATATCTAAAATATTGATAAATCATGAACAGAAATAGCGATGCTTTAAAAACAGTAAGGCCTGTGGCAATAGTAATCAATACCTTTACCAGCACTGATTTTTGTTCGTAATTGAAGGCGTTTAAATCATTGTGAAAAACACTAAAGAAGTACAGGCCAACGCTAATAATTAGAAAGGTACTAGTAATAACCAGAATGTTTCTGCGTTTAGTAGATTCTTTCAGGATAGTATTTATTTTATTTGTAAAGGATTTTAAATGTGTTATATGCCATTCTAAAGTTGAGTGAATTTTTTGTTGTAGAGTATGCTTGTTATCCATTGCAGTATCAGCTATTATATTTTTGTTAATACTTGAAATACGTTAGCAATTTGGCTTTGGATTTTTTTTAATATTTATTTAAGAGAATCTGATAGATTTTAACTAATCAGAGAGAAGCTTGATGCAAAGTATTTTTTCAAAGTAAGTGTTAAAATTTATATTCTATTCCTGAGCTAATTGAAATTAAGTAAGGATTAAAATTTACGGTATCTGTATATGGTGAAAGCTGATATTTGAAGATAGGTTCTATGTTTAAATAAAAATTGTTATAAACCTTAGCGTTAAAATTTAGACCTAAATTTAAAGACATAGTTGAAGAATTAAATACATCTTTATTATTTGATTGTATAAGGTTATTGTTTTCGTTCAAGGATTTTTGATGAGCATCTGTAGTTATAAAATAGCTGAAACCACCTATTAAAGAAATTTGAACTTTCTTTTTTGACAACATGTAGTTGAATTCTAATGGGATTTCAAAATAACTCACTTCTTGTGTTATCGAAACCGTATTGATTTCATAAGTGTGTTGTAAATCTAATTTAGATACACCAAGCCTTATACTTCCTTCTTCTGAAATTTGATATTTTAAAAGAACACCATAATTAACACTAATCTTATCCTTAAAAGACTCGTTAAAGCCGTTATAAGAGACTAAGGATATATTAGGATAAATACTCCATTTGTTTTTTGTTTTAGAATTTGAAACCGAATCCTTTTCTGTTTCATGTTTTTTTTCTGCAATAAGTATGGCTTCTTCAACTGATTCTTTTGTTTTGGATGTTTCGGAAGTTTTAGTTGAAGTTGCCTGAGAATCTACTTTTTTTGTATTAAGTTTAAAAACAGATTGAGATGTATTATTAATAACAGAATCTGTTTTAACTGCTGTGTTGATAGTCACAGAAGAAAAATTGTTTATATTTTTTTTATTTGAATATGCTGATACTGTTTTTTTCTCTTTAATTATTGAATTTTTATAACTATTACTGTTTTTATTCCTATGTCTTTCTGAAGTATTATTAGTATTTTGTTTTGTTATCTTATCCTGATTAAATTGATTGTTTTTATTTGTTATTGATGTTTTTTGATGTTTTTCTTTATTTGTGTCATTTGGTTTAATAGGAGAAGATGAACTATTGCGGTTTAGGAGTAAAATGAATAGAATAGCACCTATACTGACATACCTTAACCAAAAAGGAATTATATATCTATCTTTTTTTTCCTTCTTGAGCTCTTCTTCAATGTTTTTCCAAACAAGATCATCAGGAGATTCATTTAAGTGTGTTAAATGTTCCTCAATGGCTTGGCCAACATCTTTTTTAATTTCCATTACTGATTTTAATTTTGTTAATTCTAGATGCTTCTAGAGTTCTAATTTTTTCTTTCAGAATTAGTTTAGCTCTATGCAAATTTGATTTTGAAGTGCCCTCTGATATTGAAAGCATTTTCGAGATTTCTTTATGTGAAAAATGATCTAACTCGTAAAGGTTAAATATAAGTCTATATCTACTTGGTAATTCCTGAATTAGTTTTAATATCTTGTCAAGAGGTATTTTGAATTCTTTGATATGCGTGTCGTTTTCTTGCAGATTTTCTTCGTTTACGATAACATTTATGAAGCTCTCACTTTTATACTTATCTATCGCTTTATTGATTACTATACGTTTCATCCAACCTTCAAAAGAACCAACACCTTGATATTTTTTTATACTTTGAAAAATTATTATAAATCCTTCTTGAAGAGTGTCTTGAGCATCTTCTTTGTTTCTAGAATATTTTAAGCACAATGAATAGAGTGAATTTTTATATAATTTATATAATTCACTTTGTGCATTTATGTTATTTTTCTTACAGAGCTTTATTAATTTGTCAATGTTCAAATGCTATAATTTACAAATGGTTTGTATTAAAATTTCCTGATTGCCCTAACATTATTTAGATTCTATTTGACTGAATTTTATAATATGAAAATTCAAGATCTTTTCTAAATAAGTAAACTCTTGTTCAATTAACGTTTAATTCTGAGCAACTCAAAAATAGTCAATCACTAAATTTTATAATTAAAAAGCTATTAGTTATTCACGTTATTATGCTATGTTTATGTCTATTCTAAACTTATAAAAAGCTCAGTAAACGCCTCAGAACTACCAGCACTTGCATTAACATGAATAATTCCATTCCCTGAAAAATCAGAATTAAATTTGATTGTAACTATTGATTTCGCAATAAGTTCATCATTTGAGTATTCTATATTCATAATTTCCATACTGCCAGATTCTATACTCCATAAAAATTCTGTATCAGATGCACTGTCATTTTTTGAGTAGAAAGTTGATACAAAAGTTATAATTTCATTTCGAGAAGCAAAATCAGTCCCATTTGCGCAAATTGAAACTAAAGTATCAGGTTCAATTGTTAATTCACAATCAGTTACACTTTTGAGATTTGCAGGAGTTTCTGGTGAATTGTCATCGTTTGAACAAGACATTACAATTGTAATAAATAAAGATAGAATCAAATAGATAGTTAGATTTTTCATAAGATTAAGATTTTTTAATAAAAGACTATATTGTTGGTCATCTAATTAGTAGTCTGTAGAATTGTAAAAAGGTTGCGTTAAAAACTAAAAAAAGCCTCGCTTATTTATAGTGAGGCTTTTTTTTTAGTTTAAAAGAAATAATTAATCTTCTTTTTTATCATTTCTAGGTTTGCGATCATCACGTCTGTTATCACGTCCGCGATTATCTCTTCCTCTGTTGTCACGTCCACCAGAACGTTTATCATCTCTAGGTGGTCTTTCTTTAAAACCTTCAGGTTTTGGTAAAATTGCTTTTCGAGATACTTTTTCTTTACGTGTTCTGGAGTCGATTCCAAAATACTTTACGTCAAATACATCTCCCATGTTAACCACATCAGATACGTTTTCGGTGCGTTCCCAAGCCAATTCACTTACGTGTAATAAGACTTCATTTCCTGGAGCTTCAGTGTATTCAACTACAGCACCAAAATCTAACATCTTGATTACTTTGACTTCATATACGCTTCCAACTTCCGGCTTAAATAATAAAGAATCAATTTTTGCCATAACAGCTTCGATTCCTTTTTTACCAACACCAAGAACTTCAACAATACCTTCTTCTGTTACAGGATCTTCATTGATAACAATAGTAGTATCTGTTTCTTTTTGTAATTCTTGAATTACTTTTCCACCAGGACCAATTAGTGCACCAATAAATTCGTTAGGAATACGTCTTGTCACCATTGTTGGTGCGTGTTCTTTAACCTCTGTATTAGGTGCAGCGATAGTATCTGTCAGTTTTTCTAAAATGTGTAAACGACCATCACGAGCTTGCTTTAAGGCATTCACTAAAATCTCGTAGCTTAATCCTTTTACTTTAATATCCATCTGGCAAGCTGTAATACCATCTGCAGTTCCTGTCACTTTAAAATCCATATCACCTAAATGATCTTCATCACCTAAGATATCAGATAATACAGCATATTTTCCAGAATCAGCATCAGAAATTAATCCCATAGCAATTCCAGAAACAGGTTTCTTTAATTGTACACCAGCATCCATGAGTGCCATTGTTCCAGAACAAACCGTTGCCATAGAAGACGAACCATTAGATTCTAAAACTTCAGAAACCACACGTACTGTGTAAGGACAATCCTCAGGAACCATACCTTTTAATGCGCGTTGTGCTAAGTTACCATGTCCTACTTCACGACGTGACGTTCCACGAATAGGTCTTGCTTCTCCAGTTGAAAAAGGAGGGAAGTTATAATGTAAATAGAAACGCTCTTCACCTTCAAAAGATGGCATGTCTATTTGGTTTGCTTCTCTACTCGTGCCCAGGGTTACTGTTGCTAATGCTTGAGTTTCTCCACGTGTAAAAATTGCAGATCCATGTGTTGATGGTAAATAATCGACCTCACACCAGATAGGTCTGATGTCTGTTGTTTTACGTCCATCTAAACGTAAACCTTCGTTTAATGTTAAATCTCTAACAGCAGCTTTTTCAGCTTTACTGTAATATTTAGAAATCAATCCACCAATATCTTCCAATTCCTCTTCAGAAAAAGTAGCTTTAATTTCTTCTTTTATTTCAGCAAATGCGGCACCTCTTTCTTGCTTAGAAGAACCTGATTTTGCTACAGCATATACTTTATCATAAGCCATATCGTGAATTTTCTTCGCCAAATCTTCATCTTCTCTTTCTGGCTCATATTCACGAACATCTTTTTTGCCGAATGCTTCAGCTAATTTAACTTGCGCAGCACATTGTACTTTAATGGCTTCATGGGCAAATTTGATAGCTTCAGTCATTTCTTCTTCAGAAATCTCATCCATTTCACCTTCAACCATCATTACTGAATCAGCCGAAGCACCAATCATCATATCGATGTCAGATTCTAATAATTGTGAGCGTGTTGGGTTGATAACAAATTCACCATTTACACGACCAACTCTTGCTTCAGAAATCGGGCACTCAAATGGAAAATCTGATAACTGAATAGCCGCTGAAGCAGCTAAACCTGCCATAGCATCTGGCATAACATCATCATCATGTGACATTAATTGTATCATTACCTGAGTTTCAGAATGATAATCTTTTGGGAATAATGGACGTAAAACACGATCTACTAAACGCATCGTTAATACTTCTCCATCACTAGGTCTCGCTTCTCTTTTGAAGAAACCTCCAGGATAACGTCCTGCAGCAGCAAATTTTTCTCTGTAATCTACCGTTAACGGTAAAAAATCAACATCTGATTGTTTGTAATTGGAAACAACTGTACATAATAACATACACTTTCCAGATTGCACCACAACACTACCATGAGCTTGTTTTGCTAATTTTCCGGTTTCAATAGAAATTTCTCTACCGTCACCAAGGTCTATGACCTCTTTAAATGTCTTTGGAATCATAAAAATTTTAATTCTAATTCCGACAATTTTATACATGTCGGAACACTGTTAAACAATGGTCGTTGTGTTGTAGTTGTTGTTATAAGGCTTGAAGACCTTGACCAATGAAAAACTTTTTGTCCTGAATTTGATTCAGGATTTAGCTTCTTATTTACGACTGTTATACTCATTCGTAAGAGTTGTTATATAAAAAAAAGAGGCATGAAGCCTCTTTAATATTATTTTCTTAATCCTAATTCTTTAACTATTGCACGATATCTTAAAATATCTTTCTTAGTTAAGTAATCAAGTAAAGCACGACGCTTACCTACTAGTTTTACTAACGAACGCTCAGTATTATAATCTTTACGATTACTTTTTAAGTGCTCTGTTAAGTGGTTGATACGTTCTGTGAACAATGCAATTTGTCCTTCAGCAGAGCCAGTGTCTTTCTCGTTCTTGCCGTGTTTTTTAAAGAGTTTCTCTTTATTTTCTTTTGATAAATACATGCTAATATTATTGTAAATGATTTTTATGTACGTTGAAAGTTTTTCTTTCAAGCGGCAAATATAGTAATTTTTAATGATTTATGAGTTTTGGTATTGTATTGTTTTTGATTTTTTTTTCTTGAAAATTAAACCATTTAGAAATGAGTCAGTCTTAGAACTATATGAACTCTTAAACAATTAAATCATGATTACAAGTAAAATTTTAAGTCGGAATCTTATAGCCTTAGCTGCATCGTTAATAGTGTTTGCGAGTTGTAGCAACGAAGATAGTAATGCTGGGAATGAAGAACAAAGTGAAGACACAACTGAATTGAGACGAGCAGCTGAGGTAGATGTTGCTAGTGAAACATTAAGTGATATTATTATTGATGTCTTTGAAGCTGAGGAAAATGAAAGTCTGGATAGATTAGCAAATGACTCAAATTCTATGATACCAGATTGTGTAACTATAACTGTTGTAGCTCAGCAAGGATTTAGAGAGGTAACTTTAGATTTTGGATCTGAAGGTTGTGTAATAAATGGACATCTTATACAAGGACAAATTGTGTTCTCATACACTAGAGATATAGAAAATCAAGAAACATTGATAAGTTATCAATTAATTGATTACTATTTTGATGCTAAACAAGTTATTGGTAGCAGTACGATTTTACGACAGTTGTCAAACGATAATGGCAATCCGCAATTTACACATACTTTAGGTTTTACAGTTATTTGGCCAAACGGAGTTCAAGCGAGTAGAGCAGGAATGAAAGTTAGAGAATGGATTGAAGGATTTGGGAGTGGCGATTTTAGTGATAATGTTTTTGAAGTTACCGGAAACTGGACAACAACATTCGTGAATGGTAATACACATACCTATGATGTTTTAACACCCTTGAGACGCGAAGTGGTTTGTAGTTATTTTGTAAGTGGTAGTGTAGATGTTCAACGTACATTTTTTGGTGGAACTTTTGATTTTGGAGATGGAGATTGTGATAACCAAGCTACATTTACTACAAATAATGGAAATGTGATTGGTATTATTTTAAATTAGATAAATAAGTTTAAAAAAAAAGCGCCAATTGGCGCTTTTTTAATTTTATTGAATGAGAACCTGATGACTTTCAGCAACGCCTTCATATATAATCACTAAAGTATAAACTCCTGTGGGCAATCCACTAACATCTATAGTTGTTAAGGTTGCTACAGCATTTGCTTCATATACCATCCATCCAGAACCGTTAAATAGTTTTATTTCTAAACTTTCTGAATTTTGTAGTAAACCGGGAGGCTGGTTAGTTAATTTTACGTTTAAACTAGTATCTGCTGGTACTGGATAAATGGCAAAATTATCACTAGTGAGACTGCCTGACTCATTTTTGGCGCAAGCATCACTACAATGTTCAATATCGTACTTAATGGTTTTCCAGTCAGACCATCCACAATAGTTTCTCATCCTTACCTTAAAGTGAATAATTCCATTACAATGAGGAGTTATAATGGCATATTCATTATTTGATGTTGACCATTGAAAATTTGTTGAAATTTGTTGCCATTCAACTTCTAAAATCTCATCATTTGATGGTAACATATTTAATTTTAAAGCGATGTCGTCACAGCTACTAAATGCTGCAATAGGATCAGTGAGTCCGGTTTTTATTTTACTGACTTTTTCAATTGAAAAAATATCAGGTTTACCAATAAAAATATTTTTGCTGAAACTTCTTCCATCTTCAATGATTGCAGAAACGTTTGCATTTCCAGTTCCAATGGCTTTAACTTTAATACTAAAATTTGAATTGTCTATTTCTATTATTTCCAAACTGTTTGAAACATACCAGGTTGGATCTGAAGGTAATTTGCATGAACCAAAATAAAAAGTTCTGATTTCATTCTCACAAAAAGCATTATCTCCTTTTAAGTCGTCATTGAACAATGGATAATAAGGTCTTTGTTCATTTCCAGCCAATTCTTCAAATAGCCATTTTGCACTTTTCTTTGTGAAACTGGTATGTTGTGTATTTTCATCATGTCCAAAATAACTGTCAAAATAGGTCTCATCTTGACAAACCAAGTTGTAGTCTAAAGGATTTAACCAACTTTGATCAGGATTTTTATGTGCTATTGCTGAGAATGATGGAATAAAGGAGTGGTTTGGTCTGAAATCACGGAGTTCAAACCTAGAGCTTCCTAAAGCACCAGAGAGCCAATAAGCTATATTATCTAGAGGAAATTCCCAAAAACTTCCATTTACTCCGTTAATAGGAGTTGTGCCTAAAATTGATTTTGCAATATCATTTTGAGCAGCAAACCACCCACCTGGCACAATGTCCATATTGTCTCTGGAGTTAATGTTCGGTGATTTATGAGTAATATCTTCGAAAGGACCTTTTTTAAATCTTGCGATTTTTTTGTAACCAGAACCATAAGACGGCATAAAATAACTTTCTAAGCTAGCGATGTGGACATCAAACGATATTGACCCAACAAATAAATCAATATTTACCCTTTGAAACCCTCTGATGTTTAGTACATTTTCACTGTTATGACCAATGGTTTTTCCTGTTAATGAACCATTTACCAGTGATATTTTTCTTAGATTTTGTGGATAACCATGAGAATTAGGTAACCCATTAGCTTCCTGATTATTATAATATGTTTTGTAATACAATGAACCATCGTCTGCAGAAAATCCTTGAGGGATAACCCTACCATTTAAGTTATTTTCATTTATAGAATGAAGGCTAGGAACGTCTCTATGAAACTCTATTAATTGTTGTCTCGCTGCAACGCTTCCAAGATCTTTATTATAAAAATTATTGGCATCATCATTGTTTCCTAATGAACTAATCAAATAAATTAGTGCTTGGTCTCCAGCAGGAATGTTTGCACCTAGATGAGGACTGTCAACACTTACCCATAACCCTGTGTTATGGTTCCAGTCCTCATCGTTGGTCTCAGCAAATTTTTTTTCCATGTATGCTAAAGCATATCTTGAAATTTGTCCGCCCATACTCGGACCGACAATAGCGATCTCTTCAGTGCTATTTACTTCTGCAAGTTTTAGTTTTATGTCCTTAATGAGTTTTACTAAAGCAAGCGCATTACTTTCAATATAATAAGCACCTCCATCAATAGTTACTTCTTGATTATTGTCAATATTTGTTGTGGTGTAAGTTGGCTGGTTGACCATTATGACATCGTAGCCTTGTGATCTTAAATTCATCAAAATGTTTTCATTTTCACCTAGTGTATTTTCATATCGCATTAAATCGGTCATTGAGCGATGCTTGTCAGGATCAAAAACGCCATTTGTTAAATTCTCTGATGCACACTCTGGATCTTCCTCGCAATCACAATCCTGAATTTTTCGTCTGTCACCAGGATCGAAACCGTCAATAATAATTACAGGTTTATACACATTTAAATCAGAATGAAAGGATTCGTCTGCATAAAAAATACGGTAGTCAATTTCTGGTAATATTCGGGGATCATCTGTTTTATAACCTTTAAATGGTTCTTCGGCAATTACAAACTCATCTCGTGCTCTTGGATCACTAGAAGTACAGAGTCCGTTAACAGTATTCACAGATGGATTGTTTGGAATGTAGTGAAAGTAGAAATTGCCTTTTGTAGTTAAGGTTGAATTATCGTTGAAGGTAACCAAACAGGTGAATTCTTTGGTGCCACTTGATGTATAAGGAATTGTTACATTTTGAGTAATGAGGTTCCCATTATTAATTATAGAATTGGTTGTGGAACCAAAATCAATCGTTAAAGTCTTTATTCCGTTACCTCCATTAGTTAGGTATAAATCACCACTAAATTTGAAGATGGCATTTGTTCCTTTTACAATGGATTTTGTTGGTGCAATTATGGTGGTTTGCAAAGAATAGAAAGGTGGTTTGTTTGGATTCTGACTGAACAATTGCGTGGTTTCATTTAAAAGCAGACCTCCAGCATTTTGGTTTTCATAATTGTAATTCAGAATTTGAAAAGGAGAATTTAAAATAGCAACATCTACCTGATTGTCTTGAGTAGTGCTTGAAATTCTATTTTCCAGTTCCTGAAGGTTAATCAGTCTGGTTTGATTACTTGCAGCATGCAATTCATGCAATGCTTGTCTGAAGTATTTGTAATCTGAAGAATCAGAAAAGTCTGGTTTGTTAAAATTGTAGAGATTTGCAAACTGTGTAGCACGTTCATAAATAATACCTGAAGTTACTGTGGATTGGTTAACATTGACCAGCATAGAGTCCAGCTTGGTCTGTGAGATCATGCTACAACTTAATAGCATAATTACTGTCAATACATAAAAAAATTTCATAATTTTGAGAGATTTTAGTTAATAAATGATGTTGATTAAAATTATTTAAAGAGGCAAATGGCAGTTTGCCTCTTTTTTATGTTATGGAAAATCGGTTTCGTCTAACGTATCCCATTTAAAGTCAAAGCGACCTTGTCGGATTTGGATGGTATCATAAGGTTCCTGATAGTTACGAACACTTCCAGAAAACGTACCTGAAACCAGGCGTCCTGAAAGACTGTAATTTGTAATGGTTATGATTCCTGAATTATCATATGATAGATAATTTTGGTAATTGCCTACATCATCTCGCCAAACGCGACAATGCATATAGGTGTGATCTAAGCCATCAATACTGGTTAAACCATTTGATTCATTAATGGTGTAGGTGTCAATATCGTTTTGATGTAACCCTTGAATATGTAGAAATATACTTGCTGTACGTTCGCTTTTATAATCATGTAAATCGTATTCTTGATATTGTTGATTTCCACTTGGATCTCCCCAAACTAAAGCTGCAGGATCACTATTATTAAACGTACCGTCACCATTTCTTGGAATAAAAAGAAGCTGGTCGATATAACAACCGAACGTATTTGCACCATTTTGTGTGATTGGAGGTAAGCTCCTTTCATTAGTTGTTAAGGCATCGTCATTGCCACAACTAAAACATAATACTGTAATTAAGACGATTAAGATTGAATTTTTCATTGGTTTGTTGTTTTAGAGTTAATTTTTAATTGAAATCGGTTTCGTCCAACGAATCCCATTTAAAGTCAAAGCGACCATTTGTTATTTGGATAGTGTCGTGAGGTTCCTGATAATTTCGAACACTTCCAGAAAACGTACCTGAAACCAGGCGTCCTGAAAGACTGTAATTTG
>JAAEZL010000190.1 GCA_018222875.1 Algicola sp. | reverse complement strand
AGAATTTAAAGCCCATTTCACCCTGAAAAGATAAATTAGATATGAATTTTAAAAAGGCTTTATAATTTTATAAAGCCTTTTTTTTAACACTCTTCAGTTTAGAGAGATTTATAAAGGAATCGATGATGTTTTAATTATCATTACCATTGATTAAAAAAAGAGCACTTTAGTATGAAACTTTACAATTTATAAAAGACAAATTAGATTGTGAATTGGAACAAATTAAAAGAAGTGAAAATCTTAAGAAAATATTATGTCTAAAACAAAAACTACTTATACAGGTGAAAATGTAATGGGTTTTATAAATTCATATGTTGACAAAGAACAAAAAAAAACTGACAGCTTTCGTTTGATAGAATTATTGCAGGACTGGTCTGGTTTTGAACCAAAAATGTGGGGGCCGACTATTATCGGATTTGGAAACTACCACTACAAATATGAAAGCGGACACGAAGGAGATGCGCCCATTTTGGGATTTTCCCCAAGAAAAGCAGCATTTTCATTGTACGTTTATTCTGCAACAGAGAAAAGTAAAAAACTTTTAACCGAACTTGGGAAATTTAAAATGGGAAAAGCTTGTATTTATGTAAAAAAACTTGATGACATTAATATTCCGACTTTACAAGAGCTTTGTATTGAATCAATCAAATACATTAACGAGAACCATGAATGTTCTTGTAGAAAATAATAGCACACTACAGATTTACTAAAGAAATAAATAACACCGTCAATAACTTTTATAATTAATTACTTCTGGTTTTCTAAGGAAAAGTGACTAATGCTCTTTTCTGTTACGAATTAAATACAAAATTGATATATAAAAAAAAAGTGCTAGGTTAACACTTAGCACTTTTCTCCATTATATAAATGGCTTAATTATAGATTAAATGCTAGTGAAAGCGTAACGTTTGAATTGATAGCATCTACTGTTGCTGCATCAGTTAAACCAACTGAATACAGAGGGTTATTAACTCTTCTTTCTGCTTGATCAAAAGTTAAGTCCAGTCTGGTATTGCCAAAGTTATACCCTAAACCCAATGAATAACCTGTTAAATTTCCAACAAAAGATTCATCTACGTAAGGACTTTCTTCAAAACGATAACCGCCTCTAAAACTGAATTGCTTATATTTATATTCACCACCAAATCTGTAAGTATTAGCTGCCTTGAATATATCGTTAATAATTTGATTTTGAGAATTGAAAACAAAATCATTTTCAGGTCTGAATTCCATATTTGAATAATCTCTTCTTGAATAGTCAAAACTCAATAAGCCTCTATCTCCAAAAACATAAGCAAGACTTCCAGTGATTTTTCCTGGAGATCTGAATCTGTATTCAGGGAAGATATTTATGATGTTTGGATTAACGTTAGCAGTAAAACTTCCATTTTCATCATCTACAAAAGTAGAAACACTTTGTGTGGTTTCTTCAAATATTCTAAACCATGTAGGGGAATTGTATGTAAAACCAGCTCTTAATTCATTAGTAACCTTTAGTATTGCTCCTAACTGAAACGAAAAGCCGTTTCCCGTAGTCAATAAATTATTTTCAAAATTCACATTAGTAACTAAAGAACCTGGATTTGAATTGCTTTCTCTTAAAAGAGTGAATCGGTCATAATTGATAAAATGTCCATTCAGATTTAAACCTAGATACAATTTGTCGTCATATTCAGCGGCAGCGTTAAAACTAACCTTACCATTATAACCTCTGGCTATGTAGTCGTACTGTTGATTAAATGTTCCGTTAGCAATGTTAGAAAAATACGTAGTATTGTCGTCAGTATCATTAACAGGTTCTAAAATAAAGGACTCATAACCTAAGAACGCTTGCTGATGTCCGTATCCATAAAAAGAACCAATTTCACTGTAAGCTTGAGAAATTGTTTCACCAGCAAAACTTGATATTTCATCAAGCCTTAAACCTTGAGCATTAGCCAAAAAATAGCTGTCAATTGAATTTGTATTACGACCATTTGCAAACCATTGATCATCGTGGTTAGCTGTCTTGTCGTACGCCACACTGATAACAAATTTTTTCCATGGTGAACTATCATCTGTATTAGCAAATACAAATACACCACCAGCCTGATGTAAATCAATTTTTGAGTCAGATGCAGAACTCCTTCCATTAAAATAAGATATATCATTTTCAATATTCAACGAGGATAGCGATAATGATGCATGACTTCTATTAAATATAGCCGAGCCTGCCGGATTTAAGTTTACAGCAGACATATCGCCACCAAGAGCCCCAAAAGCACCGCTTAAAGCTCTAAAGCGAGCACTACCTTGTATGTTATCTTGTGAGTATCTGAGGGCGTCAGTAAAATCTTGAGCGATGAGATTAGACACAGATAGGACACCTATCATTAGTATAGTTAACTTTTTCATATTAAATTTTTTAATTGTTGAGAATTAAATTTCTGTTATCTGCGACGTCCAGAACCTCTGTTACTTGATGATCTGGAAGTTCCTGACGATCGAGTAGTTGTGCTTCTAGAACTTCTTACAGATGAAGAACTACTTCTTCTAGGAGATGTTGACATTCTAGTGCTGGATCTCGTACTATTAGAGCGAGGTCTAGTCATATTGCTACTACGTCTTGTACTGTTAGATCTAGCCCTAGTAGTGTTTCTTCTTATGGTTGAACTGTTATTCCTTCTAACTGCAGATCTTGTATTACTATTTCTTCTTACTGTAGAGCCTCTTCTTGTAATGGTTGAAGAATTTCGTCTCGAAACCGAGTTTCTGTTGTCATAAGCTAAATTAGACCCTCTACGTCCATAAGTATAAGCTAAGCCTCGATTATTATAGTAATATCCGTTGAATCCAGGTGGGCACCAGAAATTATTTCCCCATCCTGCATTCCAACCCCATCCTGCATTCCAGCCCCAATTGTTCCAGCCCCAGCCAAAAGTTCCGAAGCCAGCATTCCAGCCCCAGTTATTCCAGCCCCAGCTATTCCAACCATAACGCCATCCCCAAGCACCATTCCATAACCAAGGATCATTAAATCCCCATCCATTATCTATATAGTTTATGGTAACATTGTTACTTGCTTGTCCCCAGCCAGCATTTCCATTTTGAACACCTTCTTCTTGATATTCATCAGAATAATCTCCTTCATAAGAATCAATATCTGTAAATATTATACGTTCATCATCTGGGATATTACTGTATTGATTTGCTTTTTCATTGAAATAATTTTTATAGTAACTACTACTCTCAACGTCAGACACTGGAGTTTCATTTGAAACATTTGTAGCTTCTTCATAGACGACTTGTCTTTCTTGATAAATACCATCATTATCATAGCCAACATATTGGTATGATCCACAAGAAGCTAAAACAAAAGCAAAGCTTAGTGCAACAAAAAATGGCAATTTCGTTTTTATGTAGTTATTGAATTGCATGTTTATAAATTTTTATTGTTGAACATTACAAAAATAGTTAGTTTTAATGAACTATTCTTTTATTTAACATAGTCACAATTTTTATGCCAAAATCAGCTATTTGTTTGGAAATCTTACAAATGTGATTCTATAGACTGATCTATGATGGTGTTTAAAAGTTAGATTCTCTGAGAAATTCAATAGTTATCGCTAAATAAAAAGGCTCAGATATATAAAAATAGCTAAGCCTTTAATCAAATGCATAAGACAATTATTAATTTCTTAAAGATTTAACGCTACGACCAATCGAATTTGAATTTGAAACGGATTTAATAGCACTGCTTGTAGTTCTTACAGTAGAACGATTTGTAGTGAAATTACTGTTGTTAGATCTTCTTACTGTTGATCTAGAATTGCTTCTTGAGTCTGATTGAATTATAGAGTTATTAGTACTTACATAAGAGTTTGACAATGTAGAAGTGCTATTTCTTGTAACTGTTTCAGTTCTAGGCCTAGATCTTGGCTTGGCACTTGAAGATCGCTTTGTCAATGTAGCATATCTTATAGTATTATTCTTAGTATTATTAGAAGACCAATTGTTAAATGCTAGATATACGGATTGTCTTTTTCCAAGACGCTCACCATATCTTTTGTCTAGCGAATATCTAGTTTGTAGCTGATTTTGTTGCATTAATAAAAAGGTTCGTGTATCTCCATCCCAACCCCAATAATTCCAGATTGGTCCATTCCATGAGTTACATATAGATCTCCATCCATTTTGATTCCAAGGTGTGTTCCATCCTTTGTTTATCCATCCCCAGGATGCAAGTTGATCGCTTGTCCATGCCCAATTGGTTCTTGCAATGTTTAATTCTGATGTAGGAGAGTAGATATTAATACCATAATTATCAATCGTAACATTGTTAAATCTGTTTCCAAACCCAGTATAC
>JAAEZL010000189.1 GCA_018222875.1 Algicola sp. | reverse complement strand
CAGCGGATAACCTGTTTGACCTTCACACCATTTTTTAAATTCGGCTTCATTATTTCGCCATTCGATTCTGTCATATTTCGACTTAAAAGCTTCAGTAACAGTATGAGGAAAGTGCCATAAAATTTGCATGAAAAACTCTCTCCAGATTAGCTCCTGCCAAAAAACTTCATTCTTTTCTGCGATTGCTTTTTTAACCATTTTACGAATGCTAACCGTTCCAAAACGAAGATGAGGTCCAAGTCGCGACGTTGCATCTTTTGCTGGAAAATTTCTGGTAGCTTCATAGTCCTGAATAAGTGTTGGAGTTACTGTATAATCTGCAATGTCTTGTTTCGACTTTTTAAAACCAATATCAGAAAGCGTCAAATTAGATAATCTGGAGTGCTTCACCAGATTATCCAGATAAGAATTTGTATAGTAAATTTCAAGATCATGAGTTTTGAAAGTTTCTTTCCAAACTTTCATGTATGACGTATAAACTATATAAGGATTTCCATCTTTTTTGACCACTTCATCTTTTTCGAAAATAACCTGATCCTTGAACGTTTTGAATTCTATTTCGTGTTTTGATAGTAGCTCTTTAATTTCAGAATCCCGATCTCTGGCATAAGGCTCATAATCATGGTTGGTATATACCGAATGAATCTCATAGTCTTCAATGAGCTGTTTGTAAATATCAACAGGCTTGCCGTGAAACATAGCAATACTACTGTCATACTCATCTTGAATTGTCTCACGCATACTTTGGAGCGTTTCATATATAAAGGTAACGCGAGCATCATCTTCAGGGAGTTTGTCTAGTATTTCAGAATCAAATATAAAAACAGGTAAAACAGGATATTCGCTTTTTAAAGCCTGATAAAACCCAACATTATCATCCAGGCGTAAGTCACGTCTAAACCAAAAAATGTTTAGTGGTTGCTTCATAAGAATTTTATGGTTTTAGGAGGAATACGTTCCGAATAATTCTTCCAGTTTTTTAGTACGATAATTAAAAATTTCTTCCAGCTTTGGTTTAACCAGAAAAGGATGAACCAATTGACCAATTATTCCGAAAGGGACTTTGTAATCGATAATATCTTCCATTTCAACACCACCATCTATTTTCTTTATGAAATGCTTGTGATGCCATAAAGCGTAAGGTCCGAACCTTTGTTCATCAACAAAATACTGTTGATCTATGCTGTGCGTGATTTCAGTAACCCATTTGGTTTTTATACCTAAAATTGGTGTCACGATATACTGAATGATTTGTCCTGCAAACATTGGTCTGTCAGCTCCTGACAAGATATGAAATCCCATGTAATCTGGTGTGATTGTTTTCAGATTTTTAGGATTTGATAAAAACTCCCAAGCAGTTTCAATGCTTATAGGTAAGTTTTGCTTTTTATGTAATCTGTATATTTTCATGAGTTACATCAATTTATTTTTTGAATGTGTGGTGGTTTATGGCAACCATTAAGTGAATCTTATATCATAGGTTAATAACCAATACTTGTCGCACTAAAACGGACTATTGGAATAATGAGATGAAGGATTTAAATATCTCAAAAGAGTTAAAGTTGTATTTGTTCTATTTTTTTAACTATCTCCTGAGCTTCAGCAAATTTCTTGTCACTTTCAGCTCTGTTTGTCGTTGATAACTCATGCCATTCTTTCATTAATTTTTCATATTTCTTCTGAAGCTTATCGAGCTCTGATGTTTTTTTAAATAATCCGAACATAATTTATTTATTTTAAGTATTTCACAATTTTTGAACTTGTTGGCGATGTCGTAGAATAATAATAATTAATGAGTTCACCTTTTGGATCCACTAAATATTTTTGAAAATTCCATTTGACTTTAGAACTGGATGAACTATTCTTTTGTATCTGAGTTAACCAAGCATAAAGTGGATGCTGATTTGAACCTTTTACTTCTATTTTTTCTGTAATAGGAAAGGTGACACCAAAATTTAATTCACAAAATGATTCGATATCCTGTGCATTTCCTGGTTCTTGTTTCCCAAACTGGTTACAGGGAACACCAATAACTGTCAGGTTACTTTTATAGGTCTCATAAAGATGTTGTAAGTCTTTATATTGTGGCGTAAAACCACATTTGGAAGCTACATTGACAAACAAAATGTGCTTACCTTTATAGTCTGAAAGTCTTATTGGTTTGCCATTGAGAGCATTAATTTTAATATCATAAATTGATGCTTTCTCGATGGTCTTCGATTGTTTTGAGATGAGCGTAGCCATAAAAATTTTAAATGGATTCATATTATATTTTAAAGGATACGATTCCGCAGTCCATTTCAAAAACCTGACCTGAAATTGAACTCGATTTTTCAGACAATAAAAATTCTGCCATTCCAGCGACATCTTCAGGTTTTAAAAACTTTTTCATTGGATGACGTTCGGTAATATTGTCAATCATCTTGTCATTGCGTAATAATTTTGATGCTAAATCGGTATCTGTTACTGTAGGAGCAATGGCGTTGATACGCAAAGTGGTTGCTAATTCTGCTCCCAGTGATTTAACCAAACCTTCTACACCAGATTTTGTAGCAGCGACACTAGCGTGAAAAGGCATTCCTAGTTTAGCTGCCACTGTACTGAACAATACTATAGATGGGTCATTTCCGTTTTTAATCACATTTAAATACTTCTGAATCGCTTTAACAGCACCAATGACGTTAATTTCGTAATCGTCTCTAAATTCATCTAAACTAAAACGATTTATAGGCTTGAGGTTGATGCTTCCGGGACAATAAACCAAGCCATCAGCAGCATCAATTTCTGGTAAGTCATCTTTGAGAATATCGCAGTCGAAATGCGAAAAGTTATCATGCGACACTTCTGGTTTCGTTCTGCTTATATTGACGACTTTATGATTTTTAAGTAAGGTATGAACAATAGCGTTTCCTATGCCACGACTGCCACCAACGACGATATATGTTTTCATTTTAAGTGTATTATATTAAAAGAGCGCAAAAGAATTACGTAAAAACGTTTTCTACTACGCTCAAAGTAAATGTTAGAATAATTTTAGGCTGTTAATGGTTTTCCATTTAACCTTTTTTCAACTTTTCGTTTAATTTTAGTCAAACGTTTCATCAAATCCATGATAGACTCATCTTTCTTTTCTTTATAAATCTGGTTTAAGGCTAAGATTAAGCGTTTGGCTTCACGAGAAATTTTTACGCGATCACTGGTCGACAGCGATTTCATTTTTCTCTGTTCAAATTCTAAGGCTTTGTTTATAACTTCCATGATTTTAATTATTTATGTAGTTGTGTAATTCTGAAATTTTCTCAGCTTTGTTAAACTGTCCACCGTAATACGATGTCACTGTTGCTGAAGTGTCATCTTTTATACCTCTTGACGATACACATAAGTGTTTTGCATCAATAATGACAGCCACATCGTCAGTTTCTAGAATGGACTTTAACTCTTCAGCGATTTGATTTGTTAGTCGTTCCTGAACTTGTGGTCTTTTGGCATAATATTGTACAATTCTGTTGAGTTTTGACAACCCAATAACTTTTCCAGAGGATATATAAGCTACGTGAGCTTTCCCAATAATTGGTACAAAATGATGTTCGCAGTTGGAGTAAAAGGTAATGTTTTTTTCGACCAACATCTGATTGTATTGGTACTTATTATCAAATAAGGCTACTTGAGGTTTGTTTGCAGGATTTAATCCTGAGAATATTTCATCAATGTACATTTTAGCCACACGTTTTGGTGTGCCTTTTAAGGAGTCATCAGTGAGATCTAAACCCATGACATCCATAATTTCCTCAAATAAAATAGAAATACGCGCTTTCTTTTCATCATCACTTAGTTTGAAGGCATCAGCTTTCATAGGTGTTTCTAAGCCAGTATATAAGTGATCGTCTCCAATTTCAGAAACAGAAAAACCATTTAATTTGTGACCGTTACTTTTTAGATTAAAAGTGTTTGTGCTCATGTGTTGTCTTTTTAGTGTGCTGTACTCAGGAACTCATCTCCTCAGTCAAAGCACGTTATCGTTTTGATATTGAGTTATGGGTTATTTGTTTTTGTCTGGAACACTTAAATCTACCCTCTGAAAATGTTCGTAATTTTTCATGTTTTGTTTTTCTGCCCTGGACTCGCTTACGCCACATTTTGAAACTTTTAGGCTTCATCTCTTTTCGCATGAGTTCAATGACATCCTGTTCTTTTAAACCAAATTGAAATTCTATGGCTTCAAACGTCGTTCTATCTTCCCATGCCATTTCAATAATTCTATCGGTTGCTCTGGTGTTCAATTCCATCTTAAAACTGAAATTTAAAACGTTCGTCATAGGATACTTTTTCATTCAGAAGTTTATCAAAAAAGGATTTATTCTCTTTAAAAGTTTTGCTGTTTCTGAAATGAATAAACTTTCCCTGAGCGTGAATAC
>JAAEZL010000188.1 GCA_018222875.1 Algicola sp. | reverse complement strand
CATTGCAAAATTGATTGCCTTTTGCAAATTGGTGAATGATTTATCTGCTGCATCTGGACCTCCAAAACAATCAACGTATTCACTTTCAAGGTTAGTATTGACAACATTCAAATATTGAGAAGGCAACAAACAATCAGAATCTAAAATTATAAAGTAATTGCCATTAGCTTTTGACATACCATAGTTTCTGGAATCTCCAGGACCAGAATTAGGTTTGTTGTAATATGAGATATTCAAATCATTAGTAAAATCCTTTATAACTGCTTTGCAATCTTCTGTAGAGCCATCTTCAATAATTACTATTTCGAAGGGTATATCTCCTTCAATTGCTAAAAAACTCTGCAAAAGTTCTTTAATCTCATCTGGTCTGTTAAAGACAGGCACAATAAATGAATAATGTAATGCATCCATAGCTCACAAAGGTAAATAAAGAAAACACAAAAGCCACCTTAAAGGTGGCTTTTGAACTCATATTTGTTAAGCTTATTGCTTTAAAATTCTAACTGTTTCAGTAACATTGTTGATAGTTACCTGAACAAAGTAAGCACCTTGACTTAATCCGTTCATATCTAAGTTACTTTCTAAAGTATTAGGAGTAGCTCTAAGAACTTCCTGACCTAGCATATTAAATACAGAAACATTTTGAATTGTATTTTGAGCTTTCAATGACAACTCATTCTTCACTGGATTAGGGAAGTATGTGAATGCATTTTCATTATCAAAAGAACTTAGAGATAAAGATGCATCAGAAAGTGTAATATCAATTGTACCTTCTTCAGAACCGTTATTCCATAGTTGTACGTAATAAGTAGCACCATCAGTTAAACCTATTAGGCTTGAACTAGAAGCAGCAACTACATCACAATCTAACTCTACTAAAGCACCACAAGTACCTTCATACACAGCTAAGTGAGAAGCTGTAGCAGTTCCTAAAGATGTTACAATATCAACCTCTCCACTTGCAGGAGCAACAAACGTAAACCATAAATCTGCGATACTCTGGAATTGATCACAACTAGGTTGTACGGCATTAACAACAGCACAAGTATTATCTTGAGTAGTAGCAACTCCATCTACTGATAAAGCAGTGGCACTAGCACAGTCCTGATTAGTTTGAGCAGGCGTACAAGATGCCTCACAAGTTATTGTAAGAATAAAATCTCCTACACTACCTACATTAAATCCTTCAACAGCAATCCAGTACGTATCAGTTCCGTTAGCAGTAAAAGTACCTTCACTTTGCACACTAAAATCACCACAAGCAGCAGCATTGTCATCATTACCTGCGACAAGCGTTAATGCGCCAGAAGTTCCTGTATAAATTAAAATAGACGTATCATAAGAAGAACCACATAAGCTTACAGTTACATCTGCAGCGCCTTCTGTAGCACTATCATAGCTGAACCAAACATTTGGCGCATCCATATCAGCTCCAAATCCGTCTGGTGCATCATCTTCATCTAAAGTTGCAGCAGCTGTACTGCCTGTTAACCCGGTTGTAGTACAATCAATTGGTTGTGCATTTGCAAAATCATCATTTGCAGGAGCTGGAGGAGGACAAGTATCTACTGTACTTCCTAAATTCTCATTACAAGCACTGTCAGTATCATGTAATAAGGATACACCGACAGCAGTTCCAGCTGGGAAAGGTCCAATTGTTACTGTAGTTGGAACTGTGGTCACATCTACATCAGGTTCTCCACCATCATTTGTAACTGTTACCGTAGTAGCATCACCTAAAGACGTAACTTCAACGTCTATACTAAATTCTTGATTAGGACAATCTTCAACTAACGTTGCAGTTCCTACAGCAGGAGTACAGGTTAATGCATCTCTCACTAAAACGTCATCAATATACCACTCAGCAGTAAAATCACCATCATAATGAAAGGCAATGTAAACCTGTGTACCAGTTGACACTATAGGAAATGGTCCATTTTGAACCCAAGTATCTTCAGTTCCAATAACATCATTTAATAAATTCCATGTCGCAAGAGCTGGATCTCCAGAACCTGTGTAATCCTCAGACCATAAAACATCCTGAACACCTGCAAAAGTTGTGAAATTCACATTATCCCAATACACTAATTCAGGGTTAACAGCACCTGATAAGTCAAAAGCAGGACTAATTAACCATTTGTCATTTTGAATATTGAAATCATCAAAAAATGCAGAAGTAGTTGGCGAGTTAGATCGTGTTGTTGTACTTCCCCAGTTATTACTGGCCGTACCATCTACAACATGATTAGCACCAGCTTCATCAATCCAACCTGCTGGTGGAAAGGTTCCACTTTCAAAATCTTCATCTACATATGGTGATTGTGCATAAGAGCTAAATGACCATACTAAAGTAAAAATCATCAATAAAGTAATTTTTTTCATATTTGTTAAGTTATTAGTTAATAAATTGTTTGTGAGCATAAATGTATTGATTATCTAGTAATTATCATAGATAGTTTGGTATAAATCGATGAAAAACATAAAAAACCCAAAAGTAACCTGCTCATTTTCAACGAAATCAACACCTTATCTTTTGATTAATTTGTGATAAATTCTTGTGTTATTAGCAGTAACGATTAACGTATAATATCCTGATTGTAAATCGGTAATTTCAAGTTTTGCTGACCTAGTATCCTCTGAAAAACATTCAGACCTAAGGACTTGTCCGGTTGCATTGACAAGTTTTAATTGCTGGATTGGATAGGCGCTTTCGATAGATACCTTATCTGAAAAAGGATTAGGATATATTTTAAGTTGTGAACCAGAAAAACTTTCAGTGCTTAAGGTTTCTCCTTCAATTAAATTTAAAGTTTGATTAGCATTTATAGAATAATATATGTCTTCAATACCACTAAGCCATTTTACTTTGAGATAATCAACTTCAGTATTACTCCCCAAACCAAAAAATTTGGTAGTAGAGTTTTGAGAAAGGTAGCCCTCACCTGCTACTGTATATCTATATTGCTTGTTTCCATTAATAGAAATTTCAATACAAGAGCCAATACCATCTTTATTTGAAACCGTTCCTTCTAGGTTTACTTTAAGCCAGTTATGATTATTTTCAGTATTACAATTATTTTTCCATAGAAACATATTCGTCGCCTCATTGCACACTATAATATCTGGATAACCATCATTATCAACATCACCAATAGCATTTGAATAACTTTCTGTGGTATCATTTTGAAAACCTGCATTACTGGGAATGGAAAAACCAGTATCTGTATTTTCATAAAATGCTGAAGGCAAAGATGTTGATCCGTCTAACATTCCGCTTACATAAAGATCTAAGTCCATATCATTATCAGCATCTAAAAACACAGCTCCCCAAGCAATACTATTAAACGCTGTTCCGTTGGTAATGGCAACATTGGTAAAGGTTCCGTCAGAATTATTTCTTAAGAATACATTGCCGACTTCAGCTTCCGGAACTTCCGGAAATTCATAATTTGTATTTGTTATGTAAATATCTAACCAACCATCATTATTATAATCACCAATGGTTGTTGACATTGCTTCCATGACTACACCAGCTCCAGACTGAGCGCTCACGTCAGTAAATGTACCATCTCCATTATTATGATAAAGCATATTAGACGTTATTATTCTATCATTAGCCATATAAATATCCTGCCAGCCATCATTATTATAATCAAAAAAACTGGCACAAAACGTATATTGACCATTACCAGAGATACCTGCAGCATTACTCACATTAGAAAACGTGCCATCTCCATTATTATGATAAAGCCTGTTGCTTTCGGATCCGGAACGATAGGTAAGAAATACATCTAAAAAACCATCCTTATCATAATCTCCCCAAGATGCTCCAAAACTCTTTTGGTTTGTTGTAAAAATACCAGATGTGATTGATACGTCTGTAAGATTCAAGTTCCCATCATTTCTGTATAACCTACCTGAAGCGTTATGAGAAGCCACGTATAAGTCTTTATCACCATCATTATCATAATCGATCCAGATGACTTGTTTATTCTCGTAGTTGAAATCAGTAATCGTTGGAAATACTTCAGCAAAACTACCTGAGTTATTTTTAAAAAACCTTACGGGTTCGCCAGATTCAGTTGCCAGAGTTACATCGTCCCAACCATCATTATCAAAATCACAAAACGAAATTCCACCACCAACGAAACCTGTACCGAACGAAGCATTCAAACCAGAGGCAACTGCTGACTCATTAAAAGCTATCTGACCAAACATTGTAGGTGACAACAGTAAAAAGAAGTAAATGATAACAAAATGTTTTTTCATAATATATACACCATCAAATGTAAATTTAATCAAAAAAAGCGTGTATTAGCGCTTGAGTATTTGCTCTGTTTTAGTTTGTTGATTTGTTATAAGTTTAACCATGTACAGACCATTTTCAAATTCAGACATATCAATATATTCAATTTTACTTTG
>JAAEZL010000187.1 GCA_018222875.1 Algicola sp. | reverse complement strand
TCCTGCCTGCATCTTTATTTTGAGTAAAAACCGTGATGGTAAAGATGGCGAACACAGAGAGCGCCTAAACGAAGTCTTATTTATAGACATGTCCAAACTCGGCCGTATGGAAAGCCGCAAACTACGTGTCTTTGACGAAGCTGACCTACAAAAAGCTACTGATACCTACCACGCTTGGCGAAACGAATGTCATTGCGAGGACGAAGGACGAAGCAATCTCATCAAAGGCAACGAAGAAGCAAACTCGAAGCAATCTGTCATTGAGAGCGAAGCACGGCAATCTGTCATTCCGAGCGAAGCGAAGGAATCTCATCAATACAACGATGAACCCGGCTTCTGCTACAGCGCCACCATAGGCGACATTGCTAAACAAGACTACAAACTCACCCCAGGCATTTACGTTGGTACCGAAGCCGTAGAAGACGACGGCATCCCTTTTGAAGACAAAATGGCAAGCTTAAAAGCACAATTGCAAAAGCAGTTCGAAAAAGGCAACGAGCTACAACAACAGATTTTAGAGAATTTTGAAAAGTTTTAATTAATGAAAATATTACATATAACTGATTTCCATTTTGATGGGACAAGGAAACATAAAGAGGACCAAATTAGATTGGTAAATACTCTTGCTAAAAGTTTAGAAAAATATACGAATAGTATTGATTTCGTAGTATTTACTGGTGATTTAGTGTGGAAAGGTATCGATATCAATGATTTTTATAAGTCAGAGCAGCTTTTATTAAAAAAGGTTGCAAATGCCATAGAAATTGAAACTACATCAATATTTATATGTCCAGGAAATCATGACGTTTATAGAGGTCAAGAGTTAGAAGAAATAACCGATTCTTTAATGAAATTGGATAACATCGATGATTTGGATGAATTAGTATTGAAAAATGATGGTCGTTCTCTAAAAGCAAGCTTAGAAAATTTAAATAACTATTATGAGTTCCAACATATGTTTTATGCAGAACACGTTAAGATGCATAATGATAGGTCTGTCGATAACCTATATACTTCTCATATAAGACATATCGAGGGTAAAAAAGTAGGTATTACAACAATTAATTCGGCATGGAGAGCAAATGATTCTAAAACTGATTTCGGAAACTTAATGTATCCACCGGTTTATCTTAAAAAGGCAATTAGGGAAATCCAATCTTGTGATGTTAAAATCATAATGCTTCATCATCCTTTAAGTGATTTTAAATATTGGAATCAATATGTTTTAGAAGATATAATATTTAAAGATTATGATATTATGCTATCTGGACATGTTCATAATAATAGAGATACTGTTCATATAACATCAGGAATTGGGATTTATCATTCCACCTCAGCAGCTACTTTGAGCGGGGAAAGGGATACTATTGGATTTACAATAATTGATTTAAATATTGAGTCTTTTGAGCTGGAACTCACAAATGCAATTTATAATAAGAATGAAGAGACTTTTTATTATGGTGAACCCAAAAAAGGGCAAATACCATTGGATGACGTAAAGCGAGAACAAAATAAATTTCGCAAAACCATAAGAAAACGATTTGAGCATTTCTCAAAAACAGCTAATAAACTGTTTTTATCCTACAAAGAAATTAAGGAGGAAAATGACTTTATAAATTTGTTTACTGAACCTATTATTAAGATAGAATCTCAAACAAATCCTAAACCTAAAAATAAAACAAGATTCAAATTAGTCGATTTATTAAAAAATAAGGGTGAGCATCAGATTATATTTGGAAAAGATAAAAGTGGAAAGTCTGCCATTCTTTACAAATTATCTTTAGACATCTTACATGATTTTAATGATTTAAAAATGTTGCCTCTATACATCGACTGTAAATCTATCGTGAGTAAAGATAGAGCAATTGACGTTATTGATAGCTTAAGCGATTTTTACGAAGTAAATAAAAGAAAGGCTTCAGAATTGTTAAACAATTATCACTTAAAGATATTGCTAGATAATTTTAATGAGAATGAACAACTAATTCTTAAGCCTCTTTCTGAGTTTTTAGAAACTCACGAAAATTGCTCAATCGTTGCCGTTAGTAATGAAACGATGTTCGCATCATTTACTGGTGGCTTAATAGGTGATATAAATTTTGTTAATAGATACATTCACGATATTACTAGAACTGAGATAAGAGCACTTGCGGATAAATGGCCTGATATTTCACAAGAAAAAAGAGCTCAAGTAATAGAAAAAATTCATACTGTTTTTAATCAGCTTAATATACCATCAAATTATTGGACAGTGTCCTTATTCATTTGGATTTTCCAAAAAAACATTGATGTAAATCTTGGGAATAATTTCCAGCTAATTGAACTCTATATAGATAGTTTGTTAGATAAAGATAACTTTATCTTATCTAAAAAATATAAAATAGATTTTGACGACTTAAAAGACTTTTTAGGAGCGTTAGCTCACCAATTAGTTACAAATTATCACACAAAAAGTTATTTAATGAGTTACAGTCAGTACGTAGAATTTATTGACACTTATAAATCAGTGAATAAGAAGTTTGTAATAGAGACTAAAGAATTAGCTGACTTATTAATTGATAAGGGAATAATAAAATCAGTTGATAATCAAAAATTCACATTTAGACTAAATGGTGTTTTTGAATATTTTCTAGGTTATTACATGGCTTTTGATGAAGAGTTTAGGAATAAAGTTATTGATCAGGATGATTTTTATTTATCATTTAAAAATGAATTTGAAGTATGTGCAGGCATTATCCCTCATGACTTAGATTACGTTAAAAAAATATTTGAAAAAACAGTGCATATATTTAGTGAAGTAAACAAAGATGTTGATACAAAAAATTTAGATGCAATTTTATTAAGTAAAGTTTCAGATACATTTAATATATCGGGCGAAGTAAATAAAATATTAAAGGAAACAATAAAGGATTCATTAGAACCTGAACAACAAGATAATATTTTAGAATCTCTAGCACCAAGTGGACATAGAATATCTGATGTAAAGCCAAAAAAATATTATAATGAAATATCAAGTAATTCAGATGACTTAGAAAACGCTCTTTATATTCTAGGTAGAGTTTATAGAAATTCTAAACTAAAACGACAGGATGTTAATGATAAAGTTTTTGATTTTATTTTAAATAGTACTTGTACTTTTTCACTATCATTAATAGAAGAAATTAGTTCTCAAAATGTTAGTGATATTGATGAAAATATAACAGAAGAAGCATTAATTAAATTACTAACGCAATTTTTACCAATAGTTGCACAAACTTTCTTCTTCGATATGTCTATACAAGCCAATCTTGAGATTGTACTTAAAGAGAAGATAGATGAACTAAAAAAGAATAAGAAAGGAAATGAATTAAAGTTATTAATACTTTATTTTTCATTAATCGATCTAGATTTAAAGAGTCATGTTAATTTAGTTGATGAAATCATTGATCTCATAGATATCCCCATTCTTAAACAAACAACAGTTTTTAAACTTTATCTATACTTAAGTTTCAAGTGTAATGGCAATAAAGGTTTACAATCGAAAATTGAAAAACTAATTAAAAAACAAGAATTGAAAATTGATAGTAGCCAAAATATGGGTGCTATTGAACAACGTATTAAGGCAATTGAAAAATCTTCTAAAAAGAAAAAAAGCTAATGCCCAATAACTGGAAAACATATAAACTCTCTGAAGTAACAACCAAAATTGGAAGTGGTGCGACACCGAGAGGTGGCAAAGAAGCATATAAAGATTCGGGAACTTCATTAATTCGGAGTCAAAATGTTTTGGACTTTAATTTCTCAACAGATGGTCTTGCTTTTATTGATGAAGAACAAGCTTCAAAATTAAAGAATGTAATAATAGAGAAAGATGATGTTTTGTTGAATATAACTGGTGATTCTGTTGCAAGAGTTTGTTCAGTTCCATCAATATATTTACCAGCTAGAGTAAATCAGCACGTAGCAATTGTTAGAGCAGATAATAAAAATCTAGATGCCGATTATCTAAAGTATTCATTACTCGAAAATTCTAATAAATCATTGTTATTAACTTATGCGAGTGCTGGCGCAACTAGAAATGCACTAACAAAATCAATGATTGAGAACTTCGAACTCAAATTACCACCACTACCAGAACAAAAAGCCATAGCCAAAATCCTCTCAGCCATAGACGACAAAATAGAAAACAACCTAGCCATCAACAAAACCTTAGAAGACATGGCAATGGCACTTTACAAACATTGGTTTGTAGACTTCGGACCCTTTCAGGAGGGTAACTTTGTAGAGAGTGAGCTTGGATTAATCCCTGAGGGTTGGGAGGTGTCGAACATTGGAACACTTTATAAAACTTCATCTGGTGGTACACCAAGCCGAAAAAAAATGGAGTATTATGATAAAGGAACTATTCCTTGGATAAAATCCAAAGAATTAAATAATTCATTTATAATAGACACTGAGGAAAAAATTACAGAGATAGCAT
>JAAEZL010000186.1 GCA_018222875.1 Algicola sp. | reverse complement strand
TGTCATTTTTGTACATAATGTTTAAAATTATGTAGCCTTTATTCAGGACGGGTCATAATGAAGCACAACGAGTTTGTGTAAGCGTCAGTAACGGGAAAAAACGTTAGTATTTTTCCACTTACGCAACTAAGTTAAATAAAACGGATGAATTTCCGACAGGGAATTCAGTAGTTATTGCGCTTACACATTGTTGTGCCCAGTTATTTTAAACGGTAAATTGTTTTGTTTTTTTCTCCTATTTTTTTAAATAAGCCTAATTCAGTTCCTTTTTTCAAATCTCTACTTGCTGTCGCAGAAGAGATATCTTTAAAAATATCCATATAATCTTTCCTTGTAAATTCAGTTTTATTTAAGGAAACATAATATTCTAATCTGTCTTTTTCATTTAACGTTCGATTATTAAAATCTAATAATTCACTAACTGAAATGTCAATTACGTTTAGCATATATTCAATAAACTTAGTCGATTTACCTGATTTATCAGATTCAGCCAAAGCTTTATAATACTTCTCTTGGTCTTTACTAATTAAAGTTTCAAAAGGCAAAAACTCAAAGATTGGATATTTTTCCATTAAAATTATAGTTTGCCATAATCTTCCCATTCTACCATTTCCATCTAAAAATGGATGTATGAATTCCATTTCGTAATGGAAAACACAACTTTTAATTAATTCAATTTCATCAGACTTTTTTAAATATTCAAAAAGGTCATTCATTAAGTATGGCACATTTTCAAAAGGAGGTGCTAAATGCTCAACTTTAGAACCTTTTACAATTCCGACACCTCGGTTTCTATATTTTCCAGAATTTTCAATTAATCCTTCCATTAAGTTTTTGTGTGCTTTTAAAAAGGATTTTTCATTAGATGGTTTGTATTCTTCTAAATTCTCATAGATTTTAATTGCATTTAAAACTTCAATAACATCTTTTTTAGGACCAATAACTCTTTTGTTTTCAAGAAGTGCTGTTATTTGTTCTTCTGTAAGTGTGTTTCCTTCTATTTTCAAAGAAGAATGAATTGTTTTGATTCTATTCTGCTTTCTTAATTTAGGTGAAGGTTTATTTAATAAATTAGCATTTACTTCTCCTATTTTTTCCGAAATTGAAGTTATTAACTTTAAAATAGAAGTTGTTATTTCGTATGGTGGTTTCATTTGTGATACTATCATTTGATACTATCAAAGATACAATCATTAATCTGAATTATCTTATGAAACGAAATTTTTTAATTGGGCACAACGGTCTCGGCTATGAGTAGTGCGGGGTTTTTAAGCTGAAACTTTCGGTTTGACACGGACGGTAGCCAAAGCTACGCTTTGCGTTTTATCTTTCTTTTTTCCGAAAACGTCAAAGCGTAGCTTTGGCGGAATAGAAACCCGAACCTCTGATTTGGCACTTTTGCCCGCATTACTTATAGCCATTGTTGTGCGTAGTTTTTTATTCTTGCGTTAATATCAATTCTTTTAATTTTTCAAGTTGCGTATCTGATAGCCAAAGAACCTGATTGAGGTCTCTTTCAATTTTGATGTCGGGTTCTGTTCCGTAACCGTCCAAAATTTCCCCATTCTTTTGAAAAGAAACCATTGTACTTATTTTTCCAAATAGTTTTGAGTTTGGCAAGTCAACCCATTCGCTGTTTCCACTTGAGCCGTCTGTTGTTACTCCTGCAATCTTGATGTTTGGTAAGCCCTTGAAAGCAGAAACGAAAACAGATGCTGCACTAAATGTTTTTTCATTGGCTAAAATATAGACAGGTTTGTTATAGTAAAAAGTTGGTTTACCTAACTTCTTTCCATTCAACAATCCAAAATAATATTCGCTGTATTTGTCTTCATCCAATTCATAGATTGGCTTAAAACTTTTTAAAAATTCTGTTGCCTTTTTTTGTTCTTCATCGTCTAATTCGGATAAGGTATATAAAAAACGTTTGTGTAAACTTTTTTTGTAATCTTTTGGTAATGGAAGTGGACCTCTTTGTTTAGTGGCATTTACAACATATATAGAATCTGGATGTATTAAGTATTTTGCGAATTCATACAACAAATCACGGGTTCCGCCACTGTTGGCTCTTACATCAATAATCAAGGCTTCGCTATTATTTTGGATTGATTGCATAAAGGAATTGACTTTGTCAAAAAGAAGAGGCGTTTCATCTTTATCAACCATTTCGGGGATTTTGATATATGCAATGTTTTCTTTTATGCTAAAGAGCTTTTCGATTATTTCAGGTTTATTATAATCTTCATCTTTTACTCTAAGATAATCTACCTCAAATCTTTCATCCCAAGGTCGTTGCCTTTGTGATTTATTAATTGGTGTAACAGTCAAAATAGTGTCATTGTTGAAAGTAGAATCTGAAAGTGTCAATTCTATTTCTTTAGAAAGTGTTTTATTGAGAAGTATATAATTTTTTTCAATGTCCCGAATATCTCTTACAGCATATGTGAAATAGGTTTCTTGCGGTGCTTTTATGTCTTCTGGTCGTGTTTTTTGTAGGAAATCATTAATATCAATTCCGTCAATTTTTTTGAGATAAGGAAATTTAGGATTGAGTATTTCTAACTCTTTATTTTGGTTTTTATTTAAAACAACAACTCTATAATTTACAGGTGCGTAAATGAATGGTAAAAACAGTGATTCCTTTAAATCATAACCTCTTATTCCACTTAAGGAAGAATGTCTGTCTCCAATTTTTGCTAAAGTATTGGTAATAAACATTCCAAAGTTTTCAAGTCGGGTGGAATCGCTTAAAGTTTTTAAATAGTTTTCAAAATCGGTATTGAAATCATAGCCATTTAGGTAAACATAGGAAGATTTTTCATTTAAAGTCTTTGTCAGAAATTCAATGTCTTCAGTTATCTGTTTTTTAGTGAGTAAATCCTGCGCTTGTGAAATGGCGACATTGAGAGTTAATATAATTATAAAAAGGATTTTTAATTTCATTTATGATGTTTTTTTAAATTACGCACAACGGTCTCGGCTATGAGTAGTTGCGTGGGTTAGCACTTAACTTTGCAAGTACACACCAAACTGAAAATCCGCGAGGATTTTCAGAAGTAAGCGAGAACAAGCAATTACTTATAGCCAATGTTGCCAGTAGTTATTTTTCATTAGTTTTACATTCAGGACATATGTCAACATATTTGTTTTCTAGCGATATGAAATAGCTCTGTGGCCAACAGGTATTACACCAACATTTGTTACAAGAGGGACAATTTCTGAAACTACTAGCTGACATATACCTATGTGAGTCATAATCAAATTCTTTGTTGTCACAATTTTCACATTTGTTACAATATGATGAAGCTAAGTAGCTACCTATTCCAATGCCAACTGTATCTGTTGTCCCTAAATTTATTGTTGAGCCAGAGACACCATAATCTTCTAAAGTTATTTTGCCGTTATCAATAACAAAAGAGTTTGAGCTTTTAATTATACTTTTTTCCTTCAATGTTCTGATTTGTTCATTCAGACTCTCTATTTCCTGATTTAATTTTGCTCTTTCTTTCTTTTGAGTAGTCTTTGTAGAATTTAATTTAGTATTTGATTCCTCAAGCTCTTTTTCAAGTTCTTCTATTTTTTTGTTTATTTCTGGAAATTCTTTAACAACATTAATCTTTTTTAAGGCTTTGTCTTGCTCATCTTTGCTTAATCCGTCTAAAATCTTATTCAGAGCATTTATTACTGTATCAAAGCGCATCTGTTTAATCAAAAACACTTCTGCTAACTCATTCAATAACTTTTTTTGAAGTTTGGTCTTAACATCGGTCACATCGACAAATTCCATT
Source organism: Algicola sp. (assembly GCA_018222875.1). Lineage (GTDB taxonomy): Bacteria > Bacteroidota > Bacteroidia > Flavobacteriales > Flavobacteriaceae > Psychroserpens. The sequence goes on along the minus strand of JAAEZL010000186.1, from coordinate 716 downwards.
ATCCAAGGTACTGGTTTTGATGTTTTAACCTCACTTATGAACTCTAAAGTTTTAAAGTCAACATTTTTTGGTAGTGTTGGACTCAATATTTTTTTGACTTCTTCTCGCAGTTTTACTTTGTCAATTTTTTTCCCAGCTAATTTTTCAATCTCATCTTTCATAACCTTACGATAGGATTGATAATAAGCCATTAAATCTTTTCGAATAAAAACAAACATTCGTTTTCTAGACTGATGTGCGTAAATATATTCTGCGTGTGTTGGTGAAACTTCTCTGTTACTGAAGATTTCAGAGAAATTAGGCCATTTTAGAGGTTGACCGTATTTGCCATCAATAACTAAAGTCATTACAAAAGAATGTTCAAGAACAGGTAAACAAGATTCCCAAGGTTCTAATTTAGGTGAACTGTCTGGAAAACCTTCAGCAGAGCTAAGTATAGCTTTGTATCCAGACTTCTCTAAAAATTGTGCTAGTTCCGCTCTCAAGTCTTTAAGATTATAATCGGTAGAACTTATAAAAATTGGAAATGTATATTCACTTGATGTATTCATATTGTTTTCTGATAATTACTGGCAACGAGTTTGTATAAGGTTTGTTGCGGAATTTCAGTCTTGCGTTTTTAAGCAAGGATGAGCCTTTCGAGGCGAAAATTCCGTTTTGGAAAAAAAACGCAAGACTGAACTTAACGAATTGTTTCTTGAGTAAATATACTAAAG
>JAAEZL010000185.1:2157-4526 GCA_018222875.1 Algicola sp. | reverse complement strand
AACAGGATAAAATTGAATACGTCATAACAGAATGAAAATAGTTGGACTTACAGGTGGCATCGGAAGTGGGAAAACCACGGTTGCAAAATTATTCGAAAGTTTAAGCATCCCAATTTATATTGCAGATGTTGAAGCTAAACGTTTAATGAATACCTCTACACTCATCAAAGAAAAACTTATAGCGCTGTTTGGAGACAAAGCATATCACAATAATGAACTTAATAAAGCCTTCATTGCTGATAAAATTTTTAACGATACAGCCTATTTAGATCAAATGAATGCTATCGTGCATCCTGAAGTTGGATTGCATTTTAAAAATTGGGTAAAACATCAGGACTCCCCTTATGTTATAAAAGAGGCAGCTATTATTTTTGAACATAAGAAGCAAGATCAATACGATTTAATCATTTCGGTAATAGCTGATAAGGACAAAAGATTAAAACGCGTTACAGCTAGAGATCAAAGTACTCCCGAAAAAGTATTGGCTATCATGAAAAACCAAACAAATGATATTGATAAAGCAAAACATTCAGACTATGTCATCGTGAATAATGACAAAAGCACCTTACAAAATCAAGTATTGAAAATACACAAGTCTATACTTAAACGCATCGAAAATGAGTCAATTTAGTTTTTGTGTTAATGTAAGGTTAAAGGGGACTCCATGTAAATGTTAAAATGTTAAATTTGAGCGATGGGCAAAAAGCTATTCATTTTGTTGGTGGTTTTAATGAGTTTATCACTCATAGGCATCATTTTCGTTCAGGCGTTTTTTATCAATAATACTTTAAAAAACGAAGAAAAAAACTTTACGTTAAATGTAAAACGTTCTTTAAGTTCTGTTTCTAAAGCTATTGAAGATAAAGAGTTTGAAATATATTCACAGAGACTTCAGAATCTAATCGAAAGTGGAGTAGATCCCGATTCAACAGCTATTAGACAAGTCTTTATATTAGAACAAGACGATTTATCTAATGAAACCAGAATTTACGGGAATGCCATCTCTGAAGAAAGCTTTAAAGTGCCATCCTTGTTCTTTGACATTGGTTTAGACAGTTTCAATTTAAGTCGTGTAAGAAATACGAGAATAACTGAAACTTATGATAACAGTACCATTGATGGAAATAGATCAATAAGTTTACAAAAGTCAATACGAAATTTCAGTAATCTTACTCTTTTAGAAAAAGCTCAATTTGAATCTATCACAAGAGATCAGTTTAAAAACATTCCGGTTTATAAGCGTGTATCTGTAAATGATGTGTCGTCCCTTTTAGAAAATCAACTCGAAAATAATGGAATCGATACCGATTTTGAATTTGCTATTTACGATAGAGATCTTGCAACAAAAGTACAATCTGAAAATTTTGATTTAAATCCAGATTCGACCATAGGAATACCAGTTTTTCTTGATAATAATAAGGAAAGTGATTACATGCTTTATGTAGATTTTCCGCAGAGAAGAAAATTTTTATTGTCTTCTATATTGGGAATGATTGCGTTATCTATCCTATTTACATCTATCATCGTCATTGCGTATTCGAGTGCTATTTATCAATTGATAAAACAACGTAGAATCTCACAGATTAAAACAGATTTTATCAATAATATGACGCATGAATTTAAAACGCCAATTGCAACAATTAATCTGGCATTAGATTCTATTAGAAATCCAAAAATAATTGGAGATCAAGAAAAAGTAATGCGCTATCTGAAAATGATTAAAGATGAAAATAAACGCATGAATGCTCAGGTTGAAAATGTATTGCGAATATCGAAGTTAGAAAAAAACGAGCTTAATATAAGTAAGGAACGCATTAAATTACACGATATCGTTGAAGATGCTGTTAGTCATATAGAATTGATTGTTGAAGATAGAAAAGGGTATGTTAAAGTACATCTGGATGCTGAAAAATCATCCGTTTTAGCAAATGAAACACATTTTACAAACGTGATAGTTAACATCTTGGATAATGCAGTAAAATATAGTGATACATCTCCAAAAATTGATGTTTACACTGAAAATGTTGGAAATAATATACTATTAAAAATTGCAGATCAAGGTAACGGAATGTCTAAACAAGTACAAAAAAGAGTGTTTGAAAAATTTTACAGAGAACACACAGGAAATGTACATAATGTTAAAGGTCATGGACTAGGTTTAGCCTATGTTAAACGCATAGTTGATGATCATCAAGGTCATATATCAGTAGAAAGTGAAAAAGGAAAAGGTAGCGTATTTACAATAAAACTGCCTCTAATATCATAAATTATGGAAGAACAAAACAAAAAAATACTATTAGTCGAAGACGATCCAAATTTTGGAACGGTCTTAAAAGACTATCTCAATATGAATGATTATGATGTTGTTC
>JAAEZL010000185.1:0-2147 GCA_018222875.1 Algicola sp. | reverse complement strand
AAGGATGGTTTTACACTTGCAAAAGAAATTCGCGAGAAAAATACCGATGTTCCAATCATCTTCTTAACAGCTAAGGCGATGAAAGAAGACGTTTTAAAAGGCTATAAGGTAGGAGCAGACGACTATTTAAATAAACCTTTCGATAGTGAAGTGCTTTTAATGAAAATTAAAGCCATTATTCAACGTAAGGCAACAGATACTATTGCAGATAGCAAACAATTTGAATTTAAGATTGGCAGGTTCGATTTAAACTCAAAACTTCGTTTCCTGAAATTTGATGGTAAAGATCCTATCAAATTATCTCCAAAAGAAAACGAATTGCTTCGTCTTTTAGCACTTCATGAAAATGATTTAATGCCAAGAGAATTAGCGCTTACAAAAATATGGAGAGATGACAATTACTTTACGTCTCGTAGTATGGATGTATACATCGCTAAGCTTAGAAAATATTTAAAACTAGATGAAAATGTAGAGATTTTAAATATTCATGGCGAAGGATTTAGATTGGTAGTCAATCAAGATGCTCAGTAAATGATTAAATAAAAAATAGAATCCAGCTAATAGCTGGATTTTTTTTGAATAAAAAAAGCCTATCAATTTGATAGGCTTAAGTTTTAAAAAAAACGAATTGAATATTAGATAACTTTTACGTTAATTGCGTTTAATCCTTTTTTTCCTTCTGTTAAATCGAATTCTACTTCGTCACCTTCTCTAACCTCGTCGATTAAACCAGAAATGTGTACAAAATGTTCTTTGTTGTTTCCTTCTTCAGTGATAAATCCAAATCCTTTTGAATCGTTGAAGAATTTTACTGTACCTTTACTCATAATAAAAAATTATATTTATTTAAGTTGCAAAAGTAGCTTTAATTAATTGAATAATAGTGTCTTTTACAGTTTTATTTAAATTATTACTGTATTAAGCGTTTTTGATGTTCAGTAATTGCTTCAATAATTGAGTGAGAGTCTGTATTATAATCGAACCATAACGTCTCTTTATTTTTTTTAAACCACGTCAGTTGACGTTTTGCAAACCGTCTTGAATTTTTTTTAATTTCAGATATGGCAAAATCTAAGGTCCACTCCTGATCAAAATACTTAAATAACTCCTTATAGCCAACCGTATTTAAAGCGTTGAGGTGTTTTTTTGGCTGAAGTCGTTTTACTTCATCCAGGAGTCCTTCAGATATCATGATGTCAACACGTTTATTAATTCTGTCATAAATAACGTCACGTTCTGCTGTCAAACCTATGGTGATGGTTTTAAATGCTCTTGTTTTATTTGTTGAAGTTAAAAATGACGAATAAGGTTGTTTACTGCCAATACAAATTTCTAATGCTCTGATGAGACGATGCGGATTATCTAAAGCTATAGAGTTATACGAAACAGGATCTAAAGCTTTTAGCTGTTCTTGTAATGACTCAATTCCTGAAGAATTTAGTCTTTCATTCAAGCCTTTTCTAATGCTTGAATCTACCTTCGGAAACGCATCCAGTCCTTTGGTTACTGCATCAACATAAAGTCCGGAACCACCTACCATAATCACAATATCATGAGTTTCAAATAAAGCATCTAAGGTATTAATGGCCTCTCTTTCAAAATCACCAACGCTGTAATGGTCTTCAACAGATTTATGATGAATAAAATGGTGCTTAGCCGAAGCGAGTTCAGAAGGCGTAGGAGCCGCTGTACCAATGTGCATCTCTTTGTAAAATTGTCTGGAGTCGGCTGATATAATTTCAGTTTCAAAATGATTAGCCAACTTAATACTTAATGCTGTTTTGCCTATAGCAGTTGGGCCAACAATAGAAATGAGAAATTTAGTTTGTTTTTTAATGAGTATGGTAATTAAGGTTTATCTATATGTAATTTACAGCCGCATTTATGACAAAACTCAGCACCATCCTGATGTTTTTCAGCTAAACAATTAATACAGCATTGGGAGTTTAATTGCACATTTTTTAAGTTTTGACGTTCTTCATCTGATAATTTTCTTTTTTCGTCACCAGAAGCTTTCGTATATTCTGCAGATACAATACCTGTTGGTACTGCAATAATTCCATAACCTAAAATCATAATAATTGTGGCAATGAGCTGGCCTAATGGTGTTTCAGGTGCAATATCGCCAAAACCAACAGTAGTAAGTG
>JAAEZL010000184.1:293-4620 GCA_018222875.1 Algicola sp. | reverse complement strand
CCTCCTTTCCTGAAGTTGAACTGTACTGGTTAATGAATGGTACGGGAGAATTTCCAGCAGAAACTAAACATACAGCGCAAAATGCAACTCAAGTTTCTGAAAAAATATCTAATACAAATCCTGAACAAGCTTTAAGTTCTAGTGATAAATCTATTGAACGTATTGTTATCTTCTACAAAGATGGCAGTTTTAAGAATTTTGAAAACTCATAAAAAGATTTGTATAAATTCAAACACTTGATTTGATTATTAGTAATCACGAATATCGCACTTAAATCAATTCCCATTTTGTAATTTTGCATTAAAAGATATTTGATGAGAATTGTATTAGTAATCTGTTGTCTATTATTAACTGCTTGTTATAACGTGGAACGAAATTGTAATGATTTTAAAACAGGAACATTCGAATTTACTTACGTTGTTGATGGCTTAGAAAAGACTGGTAAGTTTGTACGAACAGAAACAGTGAACATTGATTACTTCGATAATAAAGTAGATTCAGCGTCGGTAAGATGGATTAATGATTGCGAATTTATACAGAAAACAATCAACCCAAAATCTATGGCTGAAGAAAAGGCCATTCATTTTAAAATATTAAAAACCACTGAAGACACCTATACTTTTGAATACCAATTAGCCGTAAAAGATCCTTACAAGAAACCACGAATTGAACAAGGAACAGCAAAAAAGATAGATTAATATGTTAGATTTTTTATTGACAAGTGACGCCATCATGGCCTTATTGACGCTTACGTTCCTTGAGATTATACTTGGTATAGACAACATTGTATTTATCTCTATCGCTGCAAATAAATTGCCTGAAAATCAACGTTCTAAAGCTACAAATATCGGACTCTTATTAGCAATGGTACAACGGGTTGTGTTGTTGTTTTTTGTGTCTTTTTTAGTCGGTTTATCAAAGCCATTTTACTCTATTGAAAACTCCTGGTTTGAGATACACATTAGCTGGCAAGCCATAATATTACTGGCAGGAGGTCTGTTTTTAATTTACAAAAGCACCTCAGAAATCAGAGAAAAAGTAACAGATCCATCTCATGATGCTGATGAAGTAAAAAGCAAAAGAATAAGATCGCTTAAACAGGCGTTAACTCAAATATTAATTATTGATTTTATATTTTCTATCGATTCTATTTTAACAGCAGTCGGAATGACTAATGGCTTGCATCCTAATCATAATTACACCTTAGTTCTTATGATTATTGCTGTCGTGATTTCCATTATTATAATGATTGCTTTTGCAAATCCGATTAGATTATTTATTGAAAAGAATCCGAGTGTTCAGATGTTGGGATTGGCCTTTTTAATTCTCATAGGATTTATGCTTATCACAGAAGCGGCACATTTATCGCATACTGAATTCTTTGGAAACACAGTTGGAGCCATTCCTAAAGGCTATCTGTATTTTGCTATTGCTTTCTCTTTATTTGTAGAGTTTTTGAATTATAAAACAGTAAATAATAAAAAGAAGAATTCTTAAAAGAGAGTCACCTGACCTTTATCGTCAACATCAGTATCGTCGTCGTTTGATTTTTTTGAATCTTTTTCATCACCTTTAGCATCTGAAGATTCAACAATTTCATCTACGACTTCAATATCAGTAGCATGAACCTCTTCTGGAGCTTCATAAGGTAAAGGCTCTAAAATATTGATTTGATTAATCTTATCTTTAGTGAGTTGATTTCCTAAAGCAGAGATTCCTTTTATTGCTATGAATTCTTCAAGATTAACCGTTTCATTATCCTTACGGTCTTTACCTCGTTCTTTTGTGAATTCTAGTTCTACCATTGGTTTCCAATCGGTTGAAATAATTTCTAAATAAGAACCTGGATGTTCCGATATAAAGGATTCTTCTTTGCCTTCATTTTCAATAATGAAGCGTTTCACGTAGTACAATTCTTTTTCACCATTATAGTAAATCACAGAAATTGGCTTTTTAGGAATCCATTTTTCCAGAACAATCATATCATCATCAAAATGCGTTGTTAATTCTGGCAATATGGTTTTTACCACGCCTGATTGAGTGATAATTAGTAAGCGATCTTCTCCTCTGAATTCACCTATTAATTCACCTCTTCCGTCTACATTGAGTCGTTGTACAGTATCATCAAACCAGATTTTTCGTGGTTTTAATGTCGAAACACCTTTTTCTTTAAGCTCAATTTTCTTAACGGAATACTTTGTAACTCGATTTCCTTTTGACGCACGACCTTTGATGAGAACATCAGCAAAATCGATATCCCATTTTAGTTTTTTGATGCTTCCAACTTGTCGTAAATAAATGGTAATCACTTCAGCTTCACCATTTGGATTTGCAGAGAAGTACCAGACTTTTGAACCTTTATTGCCATTGGTCATATCGTATTCTCGGTCTCTGGTAACTGAGGTCACTGCAAAACGCTTGATATACGTTGGTCCTTTGCTTCCATCGCGATAAATCATGTTATAAATGGTACGTTTATCTTTTTTCTTAAAGACAGCAACATGAATAATATCTTTACCAACAAACGTCTTACTATCCACTTTTGTAACCATCATGGTTCCATCATTCGTGAAAACAATAATATCATCGATATCACTACAATCACAGACATACTCATCACGTTTTAATGATGTACCAATAAAACCTTCTGCTCTATTGACATAAAGTTTAGTGTTTCTAATGACCACTTTGGTGGCATCTACATCTTCAAAGGTTCTAATTTCTGTTTTGCGTTCACGACCTTCACCATAGTCTTTCTTTAAACGTTCAAAATAGGCAATAGCATAATCGATTAAGTTGGCTAAGTGGTGTTTTATTTCAGCAATCTGATCTTCAAGAGCATCAATCTTTTGCTGTGCTTTATCAATATCAAATTTTGAGATACGCTTGATTCGTATTTCGGTTAAACGCACGATATCGTCTTCTGTAACTGGACGCTTTAAATGTTTGATATGAGGTTGCAATCCTTTATCTATGGCATTAATCACACCTTCCCAAGTCTCTTGGTCTTCAATATCACGATAAATTCGGTTTTCAATAAAGATACGTTCTAAAGATGCAAAATGCCATTGTTCTTCATGCTCACTAAGTTTAATCTCCAGATTGCTTTTTAAGAGCTGAACCGTGTTATCTGTAGAACGACGTAACATTTCAGAAACACCGACAAAAAATGGTTTATTATCTTCAATCACACAACCTAAAGGCGAAATAGAAGTTTCACAACCTGTAAATGCATAAAGTGCATCAATGGTTTTATCTGGTGAAATACCTGAAGGTAAGTGCACTAAGATTTCGACATCTGCAGCTGTATTGTCTTCAATTTTCTTAACCTTAATTTTTCCTTTGTCATTCGCTTTTAAGATGGAATCAATTAAAGACGATGTATTTGAGCCAAAAGGAATTTCAGTGATAACCAGTGTGTTTTTATCTAATTGAGAAATTCTTGCTCTAACTCTAACTTTTCCACCTCTTAAACCATCTTTATAATCAGAAAAATCAGCAATTCCAGCAGTCGGAAAATCAGGAAGAAGTGTAAACCGTTTTCCTTTTAGGTGTTTTACTGAAGCATCAATGAGTTCAATAAAATTATGTGGTAGTATTTTTGTTGAGAGTCCAACTGCAATCCCTTCGCCTCCTTGTGCCAGTAACAACGGAAACATTACAGGTAGATTTACAGGTTCTTTTCTACGACCATCATAACTGGCTTGCCATTCGGTAATTTTGGGATTATAAACGACATCTAAAGCAAACTTCGATAATCGTGCTTCAATGTAACGTGATGCTGCTGCTCTGTCTCCAGTGAGAATATTTCCCCAGTTTCCCTGAGTATCAATCAACAAATCTTTTTGTCCGATCTGAACCATGGCATCAGCAATACTTGCGTCACCATGAGGATGATACTGCATGGTATGACCAACAATATTGGCAACTTTATTATAGCGACCATCATCAAGATCTTTCATGGAATGCATGATACGACGTTGCACTGGTTTAAAACCATCTTCAATTGCTGGAACAGCACGTTCTAAAATTACATAAGACGCATAATCTAGAAACCAATCTTTATACATACCAGTAACTCTGGTGATAGTTTCATTAGTATCGTCTTGTTCGTTTATTAAGTCGTTAGTATCGTCACTCATTAATTAAGAGGCTTTTTTATTAGCTTTTACAATTTTCTTTAAAGATTGTCTGATGTATCTACGTTTTCGTCTGGTAACCAAAGTTATGTTGAATGTTTCTCTTCGTTTTCCTCCTCGCGAATCTTTAAGATATATAGAAAGCGTTCTGTAAATTATATAATTTTTAAAACTGTACGCAACTAAGC
>JAAEZL010000184.1:0-252 GCA_018222875.1 Algicola sp. | reverse complement strand
CCTTGTTTGTTACTATCACTTTTTTTCCGTCACTGTCATATTCAAAAAATTTACAGATAAAATGAATTGAAAAAAATAATATGACAATTACTAGCGCGAAAGCAATTGAACTTAAGGTTGTATTTCCTCCAAGAAATCGAAGTGATTTAATAAATACAGGTAAAGCAATAGCTAAAACCAAAATAATGAAATATATGGATATAATTATGTTTTTAACGTTTGAATTATTAGTGCGCATAAGTCTTATCTGGC
>JAAEZL010000183.1 GCA_018222875.1 Algicola sp. | reverse complement strand
GACTTATAATGCTCCATTTTTTAGCAGGTTTTATCTATCTTATTTATAAAATGAACAAGAAAAAGTAAGTTATTTCATTTCCATTTCAAAAAATCATTCTACTTTTATGGCGAATTTAGGTTCCATTCGGTTTGCCGTATGGATTAAAAGGGAATCTGGTGAGATATGTTTTATATCAAGTCCAGGACTGTTCCCGCAACTGTAAGCTATAAAGCTTGTTATTACCTTCGTTGTCACTGGAAATTATTTCCGGGAAGACCAATAGCAAGACGCAAGTCAGGAGACCTGCCAAATTCAAACAAATAAGTTAAACTTTCGGGATAAAAGTTTGCGTATGATCATCCATGCGATTCCGAGTCATTATTAAATTACATGAAGACAAAAACAATGATTTTTGGTATGCTGACTATTGGTATATCAACATTAAGCTTTGCACAAGAACAACAAAGCGATTCGTTAAAATTAGAACAGTTAGATGAGGTTGTAATTACCGATTCTAAATTCAAATTAAAACGGGAAAACTCAGGTAAAGTCATTACTAAAATTACTCAAAAAGACCTTGAAAATTCACAGGGAAAATCTGTGGCAGAGATTATTAATTCTACTGTAGGTGTTGAAATTAATGGAACCAGAAGTAATGCAGGACAAAATCTGAACTATTTTATTCGTGGCGGACGAAATCGTCAGGTTCTGATACTTATTGATGGGATTGCAGTAACCGATGCATCTCAAATTGCTAACGATTACGATTTACGTTTGCTAAATGCAGATCAGGTTGAAAGTATTGAAATTCTAAAAGGCGCTTCAAGTACGCTCTACGGAACAGGAGCAGCTTCGGCAGTTATTAATATTAAACTCAAAAAAGCAAGTGCAGATGCTGTGTCGTTAAATTTAAAAAGCACACTGGGAACCAATCAATCTCAAAATGATGATAATTACGCTGTTGAAAATTTTATGAACAGTGTTTCAGTAAATGGAAGTCTGAACAAGTTTTCGTATTTAGCAAGTTTCAGTCATCAATATAGCGATGGTTTATCGGCAGTTTCAGTAGGTGAGGAAGCTGATGTGTTTAATACACATAATGGTTATTTGAAATTAGGGTATCAGTTTTCAGATCATTTCAAAATAGATACTTACACAAGCTTTGATAAATTTAAAGCAGAATTTGATGATGGTTTTGATTTTGCTGATGCAGATAATTTGTCAACTACAAATCAGTACAGAATTGGGATGTCACCTGAATTTAGTTACAATAAAGGAAGCATTACTTTAAATGCAGCATATACTAATATAGAACGCGATATTGAATCGAGTTTTCCGACACAGTTTAAAGCCGAAAGTTTTGTTGGAGATATTTTTAACAGATATAATTTTAGCGATACCTTTTATACAGTTTTGGGTTTAAATGCTCAGCAAAATGACATTGATAGTTTTTCTATTCCCTTTGGAGAAACAGATTTTGCTCAGGACATAAATTCTGATGATGCTTCATTTACAATAATTGATCCTTATGCGAATGTAGTTTATGTTTCAGATTTTGGTTTGAATGTTAATGCTGGTTTACGATTAAACAATCATAGTGAATACGGAAATCATTTAGTGTATAGTTTAAATCCGTCGTTTAAAAAGAAGTTTGAATTCGGATATCTTAAAGGATTAGCGAGTTATAGTACAGCATTTATTGCGCCTTCATTATACCAGTTATTTGAACCTTCTTTCGGAAATATTAACTTAAAACCTGAAGAAAACAGAACCATTGAAGCTGGAGCAGAAGTGCATATCAAAAATAAAGCAACTGTGAGTCTGGTGTATTTTAATCGTTTTGAAGAACAGTTTATTGATTTTGTAGATCAGGGAAATTTTGTGTTCCAGTATGCCAATACCGATAAAGATTTCACAGCCAGAGGTGTTGAGTTTGTGGCCGATTTGAAACTAACGAAGCATTTGAAATTTTTAGTCAACGGAACCTATACGAAAGTAGAAGAGGATTTAAACCTGAGAATTCCTGAGATTAAAGTGAATGCAGCTCTGAATTATCAGTTAAATGAAACAACGTTTATGAGTTTAAATTATCAATACAGTGATAATCGCGAAGATTCATTTTTTAACAATACAACCTTTATGAGTGAAACGGTTAATTTGAAATCGTTCAGTTTGATTGATTTTTATATCAGTCATAAAATCGTTAATAATCATATGACTATTTTTATGAATATGACCAATATTTTAAATGAAGACTATGAAGAATTGTTAGGCTATTCAACAAGAGGACGAAATGTGAATATCGGATTTAGCTTGAATTTATAACTAAAAAAGCCACTTTTGAAGTGGCTTTTTTTAATGGTTTTATTTCAACTTAATCAAATTGTAGTTTAGTAACGTTTATGACATTTGGGTCTAAATACATTCCATCTTCAAAAGGTTTTAAATCCACCTCTTTTTTAATCCTTTTAAACTCAATTTGAGGTTGTGCATAACGACCAAGTCCTTGAATATCAAGAATGGCAGCAGCTAATAAAGGTTCGTTGGTATTACCCAGAACACCATAGTTTCGAGGTGTTTCAATTAATTCAATATCTGGTGTTAACCCATTTGCTGGCACTGCTTCATCATTGACGTTTATAGAATTGGCCACTAAGGGTTGAATAGCATACGTATGGGTTGGGTTGATGTCCTGAGGACCAAAGTTTGGAGAATCGTAAAGCGTTATTGAAGCCTGAGTTTTTCCGGTTGTATTATCGCCAACCTGAACCACATCTATATATTCATCAAGACTGTTAATTACCAATTCACTTGCAGAAGCAGAGCGCGACGTTGTGAGAACATAAACTTTGTTTAACGTTAAGCTATTAATAGGGTTACTATCATAGCTATTTACAAAATTAAAGTTCGTATTAGCAGCTTGTTGTGTTTCATTATAGACCAATTTTGAAAATACTTGTCCGTTAAATTGCCCAGCAATCATACTTCCCAAAGCTGCAGCAACATCAACTCTTCCTCCAGGATTGTACCTCAAATCTAAAACCAAATGTTGCACATTATTAGCTTGAAATTGTGTAAAAGCTGCATTGAGTTCTTCTACAAAACTCGCATTAAACCCATTGTAAACTAGATAGCCTACATTTTGGCCGTCAACATCAATGATGTCAACCTGATGCACAGGGTTTTCTGTATACACCTGTTTGGTCAAACTAATGCTATTGGTCGTAGATTCAATACTATCATCTTCAACTTCTGGAGTGCCATTATCATTATAATTGGCAAAATTTAAGGTGTAAGACGTTTGATTCAGTAGATTACTTAGGTTGTTTTCGGTTAAAGGTGTTCCGTTAACTGCATCAAAGATTTGTCCGCGTTGCAAACCTTGATTCTCAGCCACACTATTATTAAGCACTAGTCTGATGATGCCAAACACTTCAGTGTCACTTCCAGGTTTGAAGTAAAAATTAAATTCTAATCCATTTGAAAGCGAAGTTCCCTGTAGCGATTGTTGAAATTCAATGTAATTAGGAATGATAAAGCTAAAACGATCTACTACATCTCTGTCGTAAATAAGGCTTTCAAAAATACTTTCTGGTGAAGAAAAATTATTAAGGTAAGCACTGTATTCTTCATCTGAATTAAAACGGTTATTGGCTAAATCTGGGACTTCAGACTTGTACAGATAAGTTGCATTCATTGCTTTCCATACAAAATCATTGATTTCACTTGCTGCAACGACATTGTCGTCTCTATCTTCAAAGCAATTAGTAAATGTAAGCGCTACCACAAGTAGTAGGCATAGTTTTATAAGTCTCATATATTTTTCTTTTTCAATTTGTAGTATAAACTAACTCTACTTTAGTCTACTAAACTATAAATTTACTTACATTATTGTAAATTAAAAAATTTAATGCAAACCTTATTTTAGTCTGTTCGAGCGCAGGTAACTCGTATTTGCAGGTATATGGACTGTACTTAATGTGATAAATGTGAATTATTTTTTTTTGATTGTAACAAAACCTATACATGTTCGTCGTAATAATAAGAAGCAGAATAATCACCTGTTTTGATCTAACAACCAAACAATGACACAGACTGATTTTGTAAAATTAGTAATGCCTTTTAAGGATAAAGTCTTTCGCTTAGCAAAAAGACTTCTGGTTTCTAGTGAAGAAGCCGAAGATGCTACGCAGGAGATTTTAATGAAGCTTTGGCGGAACAAACAGAAAATAAGCGACTATAAAAACGTAGAAGCCTTTTCGATGACAATGACAAAGAATTTTTGCTTAGACCGATTAAAATCGAAACAAGCGCAAAATTTAAAAATAGTACATAGTAATTATCAGGACAATAATACGTCTTTACAAAAGGAAGTTGAAAATAGAGATAGTGTTGATTGGGTCTCAAAAATTATTGAAGACTTACCGGAACAACAAAAAATAATATTACAGCTCAGAGATATTGAGGATTATGATTTTGATGAAATTGCAAAAGTAGTAGATATGAATCCAACAGCAATTAGAGTCGCTTTATCAAGAGCAAGAAAAACAATAAGAGAAAAATTAACTAATACGCATAGTTATGGTGTTAAATAGCATAGAAAAACTTTTAGAAAAATATGACAATGGCGAAACATCGCTAAAGGAGGAGCAGCAGTTAAAGGC
>JAAEZL010000182.1 GCA_018222875.1 Algicola sp. | reverse complement strand
GGTCAGACCGAAGACATCAATGAGTTTGTCGAAAAATTAAATGATGCCGTTTCTAAGGTTACGTATTTTGATTTAACAACGTCAGTAGATGTCTATGATACCAATACCGTATTTGTTGTAGTTCACGGACTTAAAAGTGCGGAAGGTGCTTCAGGATTTGCAGAAATACTTGAAGAAAACAAACATAAAATTGTACGCGATTTTTATTCAATTTCATCACCTAACTATGAAATAATACAAAGACACAAAAATTTAAATGATTATCTAGCATCTCAATAAAACAAAAAACCTATGTTTTCTTCAGATAAAAAAACAGGAAAAATGGCAACAGAAACTATTTCACAGCAAAACACAATTGCTAAAGGAACAACCATTACTGGTGATATTATTAGTGAAGGCGATTTTAGAATTGAAGGATCAGTTCAAGGTAATGTCAAAACACCAGGAAAAGTTGTTATTGGTAAAACCGGAATAATTAACGGAACGCTTAAAAGCGCCAATGCAGATATTGAAGGCAAATTTTCCGGGAAATTAATTCTATCAGATACCTTGTCTTTAAAATCTTCTGCTCATGTTGAAGGCGAAGTGATTGTTGGAAAATTAGCTGTCGAACCTGGCGCAACATTTAACGCAACCTGCTCAATGAAAGGTGCTTTAAAAGAACTCAATAATGGCTCAAGAACAGGACAACAAACCACAACCCAAAGACCAGCACAAACAGGAGGACAACCAGAAAAAGGTCAGTCCGCTTAAACATGTCGCTATCCTTTCAGGAATAGGCATAGAAATGGGTGTTATTATCTATGTCTTTGTTATGCTTGGAAAATGGCTCGATGCTACATACAATAACAACGGCAAACTTTTTATCGTCATTTGTACACTTTTAGGTGTTGGAATTTCATTATTTGTTGTCGTCAAACAACTCAATCGAATTAAATATTAAATGAAAAACACATTTACTTCCTTTTCTGTAAAGCTAGTTGTAGTGCTCACTATCGCTTTAGTACTTCATTTGTTAGCATTGAATGCGAAATCATTACCTGTGTATGAAAACAAAATTCTTTTAGCCTACATTGTTAATGGTGTTCTGGCCATAGTAATTTTTGGTTTTCTCTTTAAAATGAAAGACAAGTATAAAGAGCAACTTGGGTTTCTGTTTTTAGGAGGAAGCGTCCTTAAATTTATCGTCTTTTTTATTGTGTTTTATCCGTTTTATAAAGCAGATGGAACGATTTCTAAATTAGAGTTTGCTGCTTTTTTTGTACCATATATACTGAGCTTGATTCTCGAAACTATGAGCCTGGCAAAATGGCTCAATAAAATGGAATAATTGTTTTCTTTCTTCTTTAGAAATTACCACCCGAAAATAAAGTTTAAAATTGTTTTTGTTTTTGAGATAAAAACCTACCTTTGCAGCGATTTTTAGGCCACTATTATTTTGAGTGATATGCAAAGAAAAATGACCGTTAAGACAATTACCTTATTGCTATGTTTAGTTTCATTTGTTTCGTTTGGTAAAAACGACGATGCTGCTAAAGGAGATAAAAAAACTGAAATTAAGGAATACATTCAACATCACTTGAAAGATTCTTATGACTTTAGTTTATTTTCATACACCAATGATGCTGGTGAACATGTATATGTTGGAGCTCCACTTCCTGTTATTCTTTGGGATAATGGCTTAAAGGTGTTTTCGTCTTCAAAATTTAACCACGGAGAAACACTTGCTGAGGTAGATGGTAACTACTACAAGTTATACCACAGTAAAATATACAAAACAGATGCTCAGGGAACTATTACTTATGATGAAGAGCATCACCCAACAAACGTTAAACCTTTAGATTTTTCAATTACTAAAAGTGTTGTAATGATAATCATTACAGGTTTTCTAATGTTTTTGTTGTTTAGAAGCCTTGCTAAATCTTATGCTAATAATGGTGGCATTGCAAAAGGATTTGGACGTTTCTTCGAGCCAATCGTATTGTACATTAGAGATGATATTGCCATTCCAAATATTGGAGAAAAGAAATACATGAAATACATGCCATTCTTGCTAACGGTATTTTTCTTCATCTGGTTTTTAAATATTTTCGGCTTAACTCCATTAGGAGTAAATGTTACAGGTAATTTAGCTGTAACAGCATCTTTAGCCATATTAACGTTTTTACTGACAAATTTAACAGGAACTAAAGATTACTGGAAGCATATTTTTGATCCATTAGGAGACTCTATGCCTTGGTATGCTAAAATTCCTTTATATATTATATTGATTCCTATTGAAATATTAGGAATTTTCATCAAGCCATTTTCATTATTAATACGTCTTTATGCAAACATGCAGGCTGGACATATTGTATTAATGAGTTTAATTGGTTTAATGTTTATTTTCAAAAGCTGGATTGGAAGCCCATTATCATTTGGTTTGGCTTTCGCAATCTCTCTTATTGAAATATTAGTAGCATTGCTACAGGCATATATTTTTACAATGTTATCTGCGCTTTATTTTGGTTTTGCTGCAGAAACTCACGATCACGCAGAAGAGCATGATGGTGAAGTTCAACACTTGTAATTAAAAGCATCCTAAGCGTAGGCGAAGGATTTATTTGAATGTTTAATTTTTAAATATATTTATTATGGAAATTCCAGTAATGGTAGGTGCAGGTTTAGTTGTAATCGGAGTTGGTATTGGTATTGGTAAAATTGGTGGTTCTGCTATGGAAGCGATCGCTCGTCAACCAGAATCTTACGGTAAAATCCAAACAGCTATGCTTATTGCAGCCGCTTTAATTGAAGGTATTGGATTTGCTGCTTTATTTGCAGTATAATCAAAACCAAAAAGTAGCCTTGTAACGGTTGGTTGCAAGGTTGCTTTAATTAAAAATTAAATTGATATAACAGTTATATATTATGAATTTATTAGAAGATTTTTCGATAGGTCTATTTTTCTGGCAGACATTGTTATTTGTGTTGTTATTACTTCTTTTAAAGAAGTATGCGTGGAAACCAATGTTAAATGCAGTTAATGATAGAGAAGAAGGTATTAAAAATGCACTCGATTCTGCTGAAAAAGCAAAGCGCGAGATGGAAAACCTTCAGGCAGATAACCAAAAATTATTAAAAGAAGCCAGAGCAGAACGTGAAGCGATGCTTAAGGAAGCACGTGATATCAAAAACAAAATGATTGAAGATGCTAAAGACCAGGCGAAAGAAGAAGCAGGTAAATTAGTAGCTCAGGCGCAAGCATCTATCGAAACTGAAAAGAAAGCAGCTATTGCCGAATTAAAATCGCAAGTTGCTAATCTTTCTATAGAGATTGCAGAAAAAGTGGTTCGTGAAGAACTTTCTAACAAAGACAAGCAAATCAAATTGGTGGAGTCTATGTTAGGTGAAGCGACATTAAACTAAAACATTATGTCAGGAACAAGAGCAGCAATACGTTACGCAAAAGCAGTTTTAAGCTTAGCTATAGATCAAAAATCTGAAAAGACTTTAAATGATGATATGAAGTTGATCGCTAAAACTATTTCTGAAAATGCAGATTTAGACTTGGCATTAAAAAATGCTATTGCAAAGCAAGACACTAAAAAAGAGATTTTAAATCAGGTGTTCACAGGTTTGAATCCATTGACGTCAAAGTTATTTGATGTTTTAGTTGATAATAATCGAATTAATGTGGTTGCTGATGTAGCAAGTGAATATAATAAATTATACGATGCTCATATTGGTAAAGAAAAAGCCACAGTTACAACAGCTGTACCAATGACTGAAGATTTAGAAATCAAAGTGATGGCTAAAATTAAAGAGTTAACTAGCAAATCTGTTGAGTTAGAAAATATAGTAGATGAAAACATTATTGGTGGTTTCATTTTGCGTGTTGGTGATATTCAATACAATGCAAGTATCGCTAGTAAGCTAAACAAGTTAAAAAGAGAATTTACATTAAATTAAATGAGTTTTATTGTTGGCTTCTCTAAAGGCTAACAGCTAAAAGCTAAAGACTAAATAAAATGGCAGAAGTAAAACCAGCTGAAATTTCAGCAATCTTAAAACAACAACTTTCAGGTTTTGAAGCAGGTGCTTCATTAGACGAAGTAGGAACAGTATTAACTGTTGGTGATGGTATCGTACGTGCTTACGGACTTTCAAATGCACAATACGGAGAATTAGTAGAATTCGATGGTGGTTTAGAAGGAATCGTACTTAACCTTGAAGAAGATAACGTAGGTATCGTTTTGTTAGGCCCTTCAGTAGGTGTAAAAGAAGGATCAACGGTAAAAAGAACCAATAAAATTGCATCTATCAATGTAGGTGAAGGAATTGTTGGTCGTGTCGTTGATACTTTAGGAACTCCAATTGATGGTAAAGGACCTATTTCTGGTGAGACTTACCAAATGCCATTAGAGCGTAAAGCTCCAGGTGTTATCTATCGTGAACCAGTAACTGAGCCATTACAAACAGGTATTAAGTCTATTGATGCTATGATTCCTGTAGGTAGAGGTCAACGTGAGTTGGTAATTGGTGACCGTCAAACTGGTAAAACAACAGTTTGTATTGATACCATCTTAAATCAAAAAGAATTTTATGATGCAGGTGAGCCTGTTTACTGTATATATGTTGCTGTAGGTCAAAAAGCATCTACTGTGGCAAACATTGCTAAAACTTTAGAAGATAAAGGCGCTTTAG
>JAAEZL010000181.1 GCA_018222875.1 Algicola sp. | reverse complement strand
CAATACCTTTTCACTTTTTTTAGAGCTTTTATGAAACGTATAATGTGTGTTCCAGTACTGAGATGCAGCTATTTTAAAAAGCTGATACATATCTTCTAAGGTTTCACAGACCATTAATTTAGAAAATAAATTATGATGTGTATAGTATAACGATGCTAATTGAGATAATCTTAGGGTTGGAAAATTAGGTGGACGCAACCTAAAAAACTGTAACGGTAATACATAGGTGTTATCCAATTGGTATTTTTGTTTTAAATAAATATATTCTTTCTTTAATTGCTGAAAATATACGTCTTCAATATCGTTATCTAATAATCCTGCCTGACCAAATAAAACGGCCTCTAAAGATTGTAAATCAGATTGTGATTTTCGGATGACTGTGTAATCTGTTTGTTTGGCTAAACTAAGAAAGGCTTCACCATTGACTTTAAGTCCGAAATTTTTTGTGAGTAATACAAAAAGTACAGCTTCCCAATCATTTTTTGAAGCTTTCAGTAAGTCTTCAATAGTTTTTGATTTACGTTCTAGGCGTTCAATGTATAACCGCTCGAGCCAATGGTTTAGAACAAAATCTTCTGTTTGAGCAAAATCAGGTTCACAATTGATCCATTTGGCCTTTTTTGAAAAAAGTTTTTGGTAGTTCTGTAATACAATTGGATTGATCAACTGGTTTAACTCCAGCGTAGGAATGGTGGAATTATCGTTTCTGAAAATCTCTGTATCGTGTTCATAAACCACATGTAAAATCACATTATCATAAGCTTTATCTTGTTCGTGACCATGAGCAAACCAATCGCTGGACTTAATATGAACTTCTACATTTCCAGCCCAAAGTTGCCCTCCTATGTTAAGTTTGGCATTAAAAAAATCTGGACCAGAATTATGATTATGCGTTCCAACTGAAATTAAGTCTACAGATTCATGCTGAGTAGTTTTCAGGTTTAGGACATCAAACTTTTTGTGTTTCCAAATATAATGTAGAAAATTTTCTCTCATTATATAAAAGTAACAAAATGGATGAAAGTAGCAAGGTTTAACGTGAATTTTAGAACCTAATTAAATTAGACTTTGTATTTTAAAACAAAAAATATGAATCTTAAATTCATTTTAATACCTCTTTTAACACTAACGACGATGACACTTTATAATTTTTCTACGGAAAGCAATACTAAGGATTGGTATATTTTAGACGATGTTGTTATGGGTGGACGCTCTAACGGAACGTTTAAAATTAACAAGGATGGTCATGGTGTGTTTTACGGCAATGTTTCTCTCGAGAACAATCGCGGATTTTCATCTGTTCGACATCAATTTGAAACTAAAGACGTCAGCGATTACTCTAAAATTAAACTGCGTATCAAAGGCGATGGTAAAACCTATCAGTTTCGGTTAAAAAAGAATCAAGCAGATGACGCATCTTACATTTATGAATTTGAAACCACTGAGGATTGGATGACTGTAGAAATTTTGTTTTCAGACATGTATCCTGGTTTTCGTGGAAGACAATTACCCAGACCAAATTTTGAAGGTGATTATATTTCTGAAATTGCCTTTTTAATAGGCAATAAAAAAGAGCAAGAGTTTCTGTTATTGATAGATCGTATCGAATTAAAATAACACAACCTGAAGACACTTCAGGTTGTATAGAAATTATGTATGCTTAAGGCTAATCGATATAACCCATTTTTTTCATCCATTCGTTATTGAACATTTTTCCAACATAACGACTTCCATGATCGTGAAATAAAACGACTACCACATCATCTTTAGTGAAATGTTCTTTGAGCTGCAGCACTCCTTTAATGGCTGCTCCTGCTGAATTACCTAAAAACATGCCTTCTTCTTTTGCTAACAACTGTGTATACACTGCAGCATCTTTATCGGTTACTTTAGTAAATCCGTCAATAATTGAAAAATCTACATTTTGCGGAAGGATATCTTCTCCAATACCTTCGGTAACATATGGATAGATTTCCTTTTCATCAAAGATGCCTGTTTCGTGGTATTTTTTGAAAACACTTCCGTAGGTATCAACTCCCCAAACTTTTACATTCGGGTTTTGTTCTTTTAAGTACTTACCTACTCCAGAGACAGTTCCTCCTGTTCCAACTCCAACTACAAAGTGTGTAATTTTACCATCTGTTTGCTTCCATATTTCGGGACCAGTACTTTCATAATGTGCTTTAGCATTACTCGGATTGTCATATTGGTTAACATACCAAGAGTTTGGTGTTTCTTCTCCTAATCGTTTAGAAACAGAATAATAACTACGAGGATCTGTAGGTTCAACGTCTGTCGGACAAACAACAACCTCAGCACCAACAGCACGCAGGACGTCCATTTTTTCTTTAGATTGTTTATCGCTAATCACGAAAATACACTTATAACCTTTTACAATGGCAGCTAATGCTAATCCCATTCCTGTATTTCCAGACGTTCCTTCAATGATTGTTCCTCCTGGTTTTAGGCGACCATCGGCTTCGGCATCTTCAATCATTTTTAAAGCCATACGATCTTTTACAGAGTTACCTGGATTAAAGGTTTCGTATTTTGAAAGCACTAAACAAGGTAATTCGGCTGTTAGTTTATTCAATTTTACCAAAGGTGTATTACCTATGGTTTCTAATATGTTTTCTGCGTAATCCATAATATAATTTTGCCCTGCAAATTTAAGGGAAAAGTTAAAAGAAGAAAGGGAATATTAGGTTTTATTTTGAATGCCTGGTTTCTTATATTTTAAATTTTGAAAAGCTGTTTGGATTTGCGTTAGCGATGGAACACTTGTTGGAGCTCCTTTTTTAAAGAGCGACTTGTGAGAGCGCGACCTGATAAGGTAACGCCCAAATTATTCAAACCGAATAGCTTTAACAGGCGAAATTTTAGTAATGATAACTGAGGGAATCATGAGCATTAAAAAACAAGCCACAAAAGTGCCAATATTTAATAATAGGATATAATCTAAACCAATATGAACCGGAATTATCGATACATAATATTGCTCTGGATCTGGAAATTTGAGCAGGCTAAATTGCTTCTGAACCAACAATAACCCTAAGCCTATGCTATTTCCCCAAAATAATCCGAGACAAATTAAATAGGTAGCGTTGTAGAGAAATACTTTTCTGATGCTCCAGTTAGAACTTCCCAATGCTTTGAGGATTCCGATCATTTGTGTACGCTCTAAAATTAAGACGAGAAGCGCTGTAATCATGTTAATTCCGGCAACGATAATCATAATGGCTATAATGCCATAGGTATTATTATCAAAAATTTTAATCCATTCAAATGTGGTAAAATATTTTTCTTCGATGGTTTGCGTATTCAAGTTTGAAGGTGTAGCTGCCCGAATCTTGGTATCCATTGTTTTGAGTTGACTGAAATCATCAATAAAGACTTCAAAGTTCCCTATTTGATCTGGTTTCCATTTATTGAGGCGCTGAACGTGTCGCAAATCTCCAAGCATAAATGTCTTATCAATCTCCTGAAATCCTGAATTAAAAAAGCCTGCAATTTTAAACTGTCTGATAAAAGGAATCTCTTCAACATTATCTTTGGCAAAAACCATTTGGAACGTATCGCCAACTTTAAAATTAAGTCGGTTAGCCAGATAACTTGAAATCAGCACTTCGTTATTTAAATCACCTGAATAATCTGGTAGTTTTCCTTCAATTAAAAAAGCCTCGAGATACGACCAGTCGTAGTCTTTACCTACGCCTTTTAACACAGTACCTTCAAAATCGGTTTCTGTTCTGATCACTCCGAATTTAGTTGCCACTGCCTGAATGTGTGTAACGCCTTCAACAGAATTAAACTCAGGATAAAAATTCTGTTCAGTTGTTACAGGAAATACAGATTCATTAGAACTGTTTGTATCGTAATTATTGATGGTTAAATGTCCGTTGAAAGCAACAACCTTTTCTCGCACTTTTTTCTGAAGTCCTAAACCAGTAGCAATAGCAATGAGCATCACAACAATACCAATAGCGATAGCTGTAATTCCAATTTTTATTATTGGAGCCGAAACACTACTTTTATACGCTTTACTACCAATAATGCGTTTAGCTATAAAAAACTCGTAATTCAAAATTTAAATATGCGTTTATCGATGTTCAAAAATAGGGTTTTCCCAATAATTATTGTACTTGTTTTAGTTCTGATTTCCTGTGGAAATAAAACCAACCAAGATTCAGCACAGAATACGATGGTTACGAATCAAGTTCAGAAAGATAAAACCACCAAACTGGATACTGAAATTATTGTAGGTGCAAATCGAATTGCATCCTATTTACCCTTGTTGAAAGGAAAACGCGTTGGTATTGTTGCCAATCAAACAAGTGTCATTTTTAAAACTGAAGATTACACACATCTGGTAGATTCTTTATTAGCGCTAAACATAGACATCAAACGTGTATTTGCTCCTGAACATGGATTTCGAGGTACAGCTGATGCTGGAGAAATTGTTAAAGATGGCATAGACACCAAAACCAAACTTCCAATTGTTTCGCTTTACGGAAATAACAAAAAACCAACTTCGGAACAATTATCTGGTTTAGACCTTATTGTTTTTGACATTCAGGATGTTGGTGCTCGGTTTTACACCTATATTTCATCTTTACATTATGTGATGGAAGCCTGTGCTGAGGCTAATATTCCTGTTATTGTTTTAGACAGACCTAATCCTAATGG
>JAAEZL010000180.1 GCA_018222875.1 Algicola sp. | reverse complement strand
CACGTTGTTAGCTACTTTAGTGCAACACGAACCACAGGCAAGCACAAAGAAGCGTAATATTCCGCATTGCAACCGAATCAGAATGCTTAGGCACAAATTTGGCTGACAAGCCCAAGAATCCGCTACTATTCCAAATACAGAACCACTACAAATGCATTTAGGTTGCAACCCAGTTTAAGAAATGAGCATCATTTTCAGAGTAATAGTTTTAGAAGAATCCGAAGTGCTGAGGTCTATTCAGAAAGTTTCCTGACCAGCTTAATTTTCGGTAATGCACTATTGTTGCTAACGTGTTTGTGTATGATTAGTGGCGTGTTTAAGCACCTAATTTAACAAATAAAAACCGAATAGAAAATCCGCGAGGATTTTCGTAAGTAGGCGAGAACCAGCCATTAATTATACACGGTGTTGCCAGTAGTTTTTTCTTCCATATTCAAAGCAGTTTGTTCCTCTAAATAAATAAATGATTGAGGTGCACAAAAGTTTTCGAAAAAGTCTGCTGGGTCAATTCCGTTTTCAAATTTTTCAACTTCCGAAATTTTTATTGAAAATCCGGTTTCAGAATCTTGATAATAATTAAAAAAGTCGTTTTTTTCTATTCCACCAACTTTATGGAATTCTGTCCAAAGCTTTTCAGGACTGTTTTCTACTATTTCCTTTATAGTAAAAAATCCTATTATTTTCTTTTCAGGCGAAGAAGAGTAAACAAAAATTTTGTCAACTGGTCTTTTAAAAATTTTCTTCCTAAATTCTACCTTTTTAGTTCCAGACATAATTGCCTGTGCATAAATTGGTTTAATTGATAATATAACGCTTGTCAAAGTATCCTTCATTGCTTAATTTGATGTAATCAGTTTCTTTTAGTTCTGTAATTGTTTGTAGTTTATTCTTAAAACTATCTATTTTTTTAATTTTTGGTAAGCTAATATTTTTTTTCAAATATGCTATTAGCCTAAATGTAATAACGTGTAATTCTTTCTTTTCTTTTAACCAATTTCTTAATTCTGTTTCGGTAAACACAGTTTTTTTTCTCACTATGTTCCATAGTTTGTCAAAATCGTTAACAATTTCAATGCTTTCTAAAACACCAAACGGTTCAATTACTTGATTAACTTTAGATGAATAGAAAAATAGTAAATCTCCTTTTTGAGGTTTTTTATTTTTTGAGTTTGAAATATATGCTTTTACAATTGTGTTACCTTGAATTTCGTTAATGCTATCAGGTGCTTTATCAAATAAAGTTGGTGGTCTTAACTTACCATCTTTAAATAAACTACCATAAAAATCGGGACGAATAGGTATTACATATTTTTTTACGTTTGAGTTGTTTAAATAAAAAGGATGCGCAGAAATATCATTTTCCGATATTTTAATCTTGCATTTGTCTAAACACTTTATCATTCGAATTTCTGTTAAACCTCGACTATTAATAAACTCATTTCGATAAAAGCCAAATGTTTCAAGTAATTTTATTAGGTGTTCCTGCTTTTCGTAAACAGTTAGATATAAATATTTAATTTTTCGGTTAATGCATAATTCAAACATTTTATTTAAAAATAGCTCTCCTAATTTTATTCCAAAAGCAGTATCATCTACTTTTAAAGTGCAAATTTTTAGAGCATTTTCAAATATTTTTGGTAATTGATGGTCTTCTACTTTTTCTATATTATAAATTAATATAGCTTGTAAATTATCTTCGACTATTAATGAGTAACACTTTCGGTTCTTTGTTGCACATTTCTGTAACCAATCATTAAATTCAACTTCTCCATAGTCTTCTCTTAAACTATCAAAAAATGCACTATTAAATTTTGTTTCAATTTCTCGAATACTATGTTCACGAAGTATTGGATGAGATGGAATTTTGAAAGTAAATTGTTCTTCAAGTAGTTTTAAGGCTTGGTCAATAGTTAGAACTTTATTACTTAAATTTATTTTTTTTGAGTTTTTATGAATTCCGTTGTCTTGTGTTACAAAATAATCTACAAACTCTTTTTTTAATTGGAAAAGTTGTTTGTTATCAATCTCGTCATTTATCTTACTGTTTTTAAAATTAGCAGTAAATTCAGTAGTAGGTTTTGCGTAATCTTGTAATGATTGATATTTGTTGAGTTTAGAGATTATTATTTTTTTTCGCTCTGTATTTTTATCTCTACTTACATCAATTGGTATTGCTTTTGGGTGATAAAGAATTTCACATTCATTCGTGATTGCAATTCTGTAGAATTTAGCGAAACTTTCCGTAATAACTCGATTGTCTTCGAGTTCAATTAGAATGTTAGTATCTATTAATATTCTCAATTTGTTACGGTGTTTTTAAATTACTGGCAACGTGTTTGTATAAGATTAGTTGCGTGGTTTAGCACGTAATTTAGCAAATACAAACCGAATAGAAAATCCGCGAGGATTTTCGTAAGTAAGCTTGCACTAGCAATTAATTTTATACGGTGTTGGCAACTGTATTTTTTTATAAATTTTTAATTCAATTGTTTTGTCATAAGTTCGATCTTTTAGTAAAATCAGAGTTGTTTTTTCGTTAGTTTCCGCTTTTTCGATTTTGTCAAAAGTCGGTAGGTTTAATATTGTTCTAAAAGGATGAACTTTTTCTTTAGGACAAATTATAATCGGCTGTTCCATTTGAGTAAAAAACTGATGTGTGTTTCCAGGTTCTGGCGAATGAAATGGAAAAATCACTAACATCTCATTTTTTACTACTATAAATCCGTTGTTAATTCTTTCGGTAACATTTATTCCCTCAATTTTGCTTGCTTTTTCAAAGAACCCCATTTTTTCAATGCTTAAACTCATCCGAGTTTTTTCTCCCAAGTCATTTTCAGTCAGTTCAAGTTGGTTGAGTACTTTAATCCATTTTTTATGTATTCTGTAATTCCTGCCAACAGTAATTGGAAAGAAAACGAAATTCCAAGTCCGAGCAGCAAAGTGTTTATTCTTTAGTCTGTCTTTATATTCAGATGTGATAAATTTTCTTAAGCGCAATGTTTTCTGATATTGTTGCCAACGTAATTGTGTATGATTAGTTGCGGAATTTCAGCCGAAGCGCTTTGCGCTTGGATGAGCCGTTTACGGCGAAAATTCCGCTGGAAAAGAAGTGCGAGGCTGAGCCAGCAATTCTTTCCGAGTTTTAAAGATAGTGAATTATGTGAGAATTTTTCCCTGTCTTAACCAACTGAGCAATTAATTATACACGGTGTTGGCAACTGGCTTTTTGTTCCGTTATACATTTTGTTTTTCATTCTGTTCAATATTCCGTTCTGTATTTTGTTTGATATTTTTAATTATTAAATAAGTTAGAATTAAAGATGAAATCAGAAACGGAACACTTGTCCAAAAAGCTAATTCATAAAGAGAGTCATAATTCCAATTTCCCGAAGTCAGAAAATAAACCGTAATCCATAAGAGTGAAATTCCTATTAATCCAGTCAGATTTTTAATCCGATTTATTTTTATAAACAGGCTAAAAATCAGCAATATTTTTCCAATTAAAGACAAAAGTCCGATTGACATTATATTGTCATCAAAATTTCCGCTTAGTGTAATTCCGTAATTGTCAATTAAGTTCGGAATACTCGCAATATCAATCATTCCCATAAT
This sequence comes from Algicola sp., assembly GCA_018222875.1. Lineage (GTDB taxonomy): Bacteria > Bacteroidota > Bacteroidia > Flavobacteriales > Flavobacteriaceae > Psychroserpens. The sequence continues at coordinate 1,170 of JAAEZL010000180.1, read as the reverse complement.
TCCTATTCCGTGTCCAGCTCCAATTATTATGAACGAATGAATTAGTATTGTAAAAATTTTGACTTTCTTAATTTTGTTCATTTTAGTTAGTTGATAATTGGCTTTTTGTCAGTTTAGTAACCCAAATCAGATTAGTTATTCCAATTCCAATAATTCCAAAAGTTGCTATAAATTGCGTTGGTGATTCCTTTCCAATCGCCAACAATATCATAATTAGAATAGGGATGAGTCCAATTCCGATTTTTAAAAACAGATTTTGAGTTTTTAATTCCGTAAATCGAAGTAAGTATCCATTGAGAGTTGCTAAAATTAGTGCAGGAATTGGATAAATAATTAATAAAAAGAAAATTTCTCCGTATTGCGTGTTTTTATAAAATAATGGCGCAATAAAAATTCCGATTAAACAGAATAGAAATCCAATTATTATTATCGTTCGACGTTCCATTTGAGTGATTTCAGCTTGTTGCCAACGGTCTCGTATAACCGTCAGTTACGGGTTAAATTAACGATTATTTTCGGTTTAGCATAGACGTTTGCAATTCCGAGTGGATTCGAACGTAGTCGAATCCGCCGTAATTGCGGTTATACATTGTTGTACGCAGTTTTTTATTCATTAATTAAAGTTAAATACTATTCCGTCATTCAATTCAGACGCCTTTTTAAATGCTTTTTTATACGTGTCTAAATGAGGCATAATATAATTCCAAAAATTAGTTTCATTCCAATTTTCCAATCTTTTTGCGAGATAAACTTGATTTTCCGCCATTAGTTTTCGGTCGCAAACTTCTTTTATTCCATCGCTATTTATTCCACAAAGTAATTCATTCACACGTTTTGCTTTTCCAGATTCAATGTATTTTGAGTCAAGTATTTTTAAAAATCTGTCTTCAGTTTTGTCGTTTTGTTTTATTAAAAATCTGGTAATGTCCCAACCTTTGTCCATTGAAAAAACAGTATCATTTTCTTTATGATATTTGCCAAAAATATTTGCGAAATTTTCATCGAGAAATTCCTCCGCAACTTCTGATTCCATTTTTTTGAGCTCCTCAATTTTTGAGTCAGACATTCTGTATAATTCACAAACTATTCCCAAATTCAGTCGGTTTTTATAGGTTTCTCAAATTGCGTACAACGGTCTCGGCTATGAGTAGTTGCGTGGGTTAGCGTTAA
>JAAEZL010000179.1 GCA_018222875.1 Algicola sp. | reverse complement strand
CTCATATGAAAGCGAGTATGATTTTCACCTCAAATGACGTGATTATCAATTTAGGAGTAATAATCGCAGGAATTTTGGTAAATTGGTTAAGTTCAAATAAACCTGATTTGATTATCGGAACAATCGTTTTTGTCTTGGTAATTCAAGGTGCATTTCGGATTTTGAAATTAAGTAAGTGAATGGAAAAAGCACTACTTACAACAACGTGTAAGCGCAATAACTACTGAATTCCCTATCGGAAATTCATCCGTTTTATTTAACTTAGTTGCGTCAGTGGAAAAATACTAACGCTTTTTCCCGTTACTGACGCTTACACAAACTCGTTAGCAACAAGCAAAGACAATGGCCTCTGAATCATTAGAAAGAAAAACGAGATTTTATTCTCTCAAGCTAAAGAAAAATAAGAATTATGTAGCAATGGTAGTTGGTGCGGAATTCTCAAGGTATAAAAATGTAAATAGGTCAAAACTACTTTGCTCGACAGAAATGGTTTCTAAGCTTGAAAAAAAACTTAAAACATTAGGTGATTTATACACTAAAAGAAATGGAAATACAATAGGTTGTTGTGCTGAAGTTAATGCAGCAAATGATATACTCAGAAAAAACTCTTACCTAGATTTAAATGATATAGTATTTTCGACACCAATTAGACCGAGAACTCAACAAAAAATGAAAATGTGTAATAACTGTAAACTAACTTTCAGATAATGGCTTATTCTCAAATTGAACAATCAACATTAGACTTAGACTTATTTTTAAGAGATAAGAATAAACACATTCATATCGCAAGTGGTGGTGGTAGAATACCTATTAGATTAGCAAATTCCGATAATGTAATTGAGGAATTTAAAACATCAATTGGTAATCTTGAAGATAATTTTGAAGTTGAAATAAACCCGGAATTAGCTCAAATTTTAAATATAGAAGAAAATGGAATGGCATCATATTTAAATGACTTTGTAAGTTACGCGAAACAAGGTTTTTATTCTTATGACAAAACTAAGATTGGAGATTTCGATGATATGACTTTTCATTTAGTTGCCAAACCAAAAAACGGACAATTAAAATTAATGAAAAATATTGATATTCTATTTATTCAGAACAATTTGCCTGAAACATTTCAGACTTTTAAATTGGATGAATACATTGAGTAAATGCCAGTTGCTAACAACGTGTAAGCGCAATAACTACTGAATTCCCTATCGGAAATTCATCCGTTTTAACTAACTTAGTTGCGTCAACGGAAAAATACTAACGTCTTTTCCCGTTACTGACGCTTACACAAACTCGTTGTGGCTAATTTGAAAAAGTCACTTTCCTGAATTATAAAACCAAACACAAAAAAAAGGCTAAAACAGTAAAATGATAAAAAATAAGAAAGCCAAATGGATTGTAAGAGCATTATTGCTAATTGGAACTGTAGTTTCATTATTTTTCGTTCCTTGGATTTTGGTAAAGGCTTGGATTTTACCGCTACCAGATACTGTTCAAGAACAAGTAGAAGAAGCAATAGGTTATGGTTTTGACGGTATGATTGTTTATGTAGACCAAGCAGGGAAACAACCCCAGTTCTATACTGGCGGTTGGAAAGATAGAGAAAAGAAAATCCCAGCCAACCCAAAATCATTGTTCAAAATTGCTAGTATTAGTAAGTTGTATACAGCTGTAGCAGCTACGAAATTAGTCAAAGAAAAGCGTTTGTCTTTTGATAAATCATTAACCGATTATCTTCCCGAACTAAAAGGAAGAATAGAAAATGCCGATAAAATCACATTGAAAATGATGATTCAACACCGTTCTGGTATTCCAAATTTCACTGATAATCCAATGTTTTGGGAAAACGAAGAAGAAAATGGCAAAAATGCCTTGGAATTTGCTTTAGACCTACCCGCTAGCTTTAAACCAGACAAAGGATATGAATATTCAAACACGAATTATTTATTGCTTCGTAAAATTTTGGATAAGGTATTAGGATACAATCATAACGAGTATATCAAAGAAAAAATTTTGAAACCTCTTGAATTGAAAAATACATTTTTTTCGATTAACGATGTTGATTTAGACGATGTAATGAGCGGATATTATGTAGGAATTGAAGAGGATTTTAAAACCCGTGACTTTGGTATGTTAGCAACCGCAGAGGATGTTGGAACATTTCTAAGAGCTTTGAATGATGGTTCAGTATTTGATGGAGGAGAACAGGAATTATATCCTTACGAATATAATCACGGTGGTTTAGTCATTGGGTATCAAAGTCTCGCAGAATACCATAAAGATCTAGATGCTGTGGTAGTTCAGTTTATAAACACAACAGACTTTGAAGGGTATGAATGGAACTTGTCGGAAATAATAATTAACCGAATTGTGAAAATTATTAAAAAGAAAAACTAGCCACAACAATGGCTATAAGTAATTGCTTGTTCTCGCCTACTTCTGAAAATCCTCGCGGATTTTCAGTTTGGTGTGTACTTGCAAACTTAAATGCTAACCCACGCAACTACTCATAGCCGAGACCGTTGTGCGTCATTTAACAAGCACGTTAACTAACCGAAAAATGTCATTCACTCATTGTAGTTTTTATAAAAAACGGAATTGAAATATTTTTGAATATAAAACACAAAAAAATGAAAATATTTCTACTTCTATTTTTACTGATTTTAACTTTTGGTTGTGCAACGCGGAATATAAAGTATGACCGAAATAAAATTTTAAAAAAATATTCAGCGGATTATGAAATGTTTTTAGATAATCAAAAAATAGATTTAGAAACTGTATATCTTGACAAAGATAACATTGAGAATATCCGAATTGACAAAAAAACAAAAAAACTGAAAATCACTCAATTCAAATCTGCTGAATTGTTTTCAATGGAAAATTGGAATTTAGACAGTATATCAGCAAAACGAAGAGGATGGGATAAAAAGAATATCGGAATGATTATCATAGATGGTATTTTACTAACTGATAGTCTAAAAAGTAAAATTAGAATAGACCCTAATTCCATTAAACTTTTTGAAATTGTTCCTAAAGAAAAATTAAATCAAAATACATTTTGCGGAAATTATGATGGAGATATTATTTTAATTTTGACAAAATAAAACGAACGCACAACAACGTGTAAGCGCAATAACTACTGAATTCCCTATCGGAAATTCAGCCGTTTTAACTAACTTAGTTGCGTCAGTGGAAAAATACTAACACATTTTCCCGTTACTGACGCTTACACAAACTCGTTGTGTGTAATTTGGCTACGTTACCAAGATTTGGTATATTTGATTAAAATTTAAGTCAAAATGGGAAAAAATACATCTATATCACTCGGAAATCATTTTGAGGATTTTATCAGAGAAGAAGTAAATTCTGGAAGATATGGTTCAGTTAGCGAAGTTATTCGTTCAGCATTACGTTTGTTAGAACGTGAAGAAAAAAAAGAAAGACAACTGATTAAAGCTCTCGAAGTTGGAGAAAATAGCGGATTTGTTGAAAATTTTGACCCAAAACAACATCTGGAAGAATTACATCGTAAACACTTATGAGTAAAAACAAATATCGCATAAGCCAACAAGCGATTGAAGATTTAGATAAAATTTGGATTTATACTCTTAACAAATGGTCTAAAGAACAAGCAGACAGATATTACGATTTAATAATAGCGGAAATTGAATTTATTGCAGAGAACTATCTGATTGGAAAATCAGCTGAACAAACTCGAAAAAATTATCGAGTAACGAAAATCAAATCACATCTGATTTTTTATAGAAAAGTTGAAAATGATATTGTAGAAATCATTAGAATTTTACATCAGAGAATGGATATTAAAAAACGACTGAAATAAAAAAACTACACACAACAACGTGTAAGCGCAATAACTACTGAATTCCCTAGCGGAAATTCATCCGTTTTAACTAACTTAGTTGCGTCAGTGGAAAAATACTAACGTTTTTCCCGTTACTGACGCTTACACAAACTCGTTGTGCTTCATTATGACAAACCGCTAACCAATGATAAAATTCTTTCGGAAAATTAGACAAAAGATGCTCTCTGAAAACAAATTCAGTAAATATCTGATTTACGCAATTGGAGAAATCATCCTTGTTGTTATTGGAATCTTAATTGCGTTAAGTATTAATAATTGGAATGAAAATAGGAAGAACAGAATTTCTGAATCTGAATACTATTGTAAACTACTCGCTGATTTTGAGCTTGACCGACAAAATATTGCAGAACTCTATAAAGAATCACAGCAGAAAATAGAAACGAGTAAAAAATTATTATTAGATCTAAATAATAAAAACAGAGACAAATCTTTTTTAGTAAATAATTATCTCCAAGCATTAAGAACTAATGCATTTTCGCCAAGCAAAGTCGCTATGACAGATTTGGTTTCTTCTGGAAAATTAAATTTATTAGTAAACGATTCATTGAAGAATAGTCTAGTAAGATACTATGGTGAGTTAGATAATCTCCTTTATCAACTAGAAATCAATCGTTCAAAAAGCATAGAAAGAGCATTTTTATATGATGACATTACTCAATTTGGTCACCAATATTTTGATTATGTAGCTAAATCGTTAGGAAATGAAATTTTAGAAACGCTTCCCAATAATGATTGGCATTTAGACAGCGAATCTAAATATTATAAGCAATTTCGAAATGATTTAATATTATTTTTAACCATGAGTGAAAGGGAAAAACAACATTTTGACAAAATTTTGAAAGCTATGGAATCATCATACAACCAACTGAAAAAGGTCTGCATCTTGAATTAATAATAACGAAAGCACAACAACGTATAAGCTTCATTGCTACTTCTCTATTCCATCGGAAAAATAATTACAA
>JAAEZL010000178.1 GCA_018222875.1 Algicola sp. | reverse complement strand
TAATATCTGAGCAGTGTGATCTTTAGTTTTCACTTTGGTAATCACATCTTCAATGACTCCTTTTTCATCAATTACAAAGGTCGTTCTGTGAATACCATCATATTCTCTTCCCATGAACTTTTTTGGTCCCCAAACTCCGAAGGCTTCAATGACTGCTTTATCTTCATCGGCCAGCAAAGGATATTGAAAACCGTATTTATTTTTAAAATTAGATTGTTTTTTTGCGCTATCTGCACTGACACCCAAAATCTCATAACCTTGCTTTTGGAAACGCTCATAATTATCATTTAAATTACATGCTTCAGCAGTACATCCTGGCGTACTGGCTTTCGGATAAAAGAAAACAACTAACTTTTTCCCTTTGTAATCTGACAAAGAAATGGTGTTTCCTTGTTCATCTTTTGCTGAAAAATTTGGAGCCTTATCTCCTGCTTTTAATTCTGTCATAATTATTAACTTTGGTTTTTGTAAAAATACGACTTATGACCAAGCAAGAAAAGGTTGATTTTGTTATAAATACGTTAAATGAACTGTATCCAACCATACCTGTTCCGCTAGAACACAAGGATCCTTATACCTTACTCATTGCTGTATTAATGTCTGCTCAAAGCACAGACGTTCGTGTAAATCAAATTACACCTCTTCTATTTGCGAAAGCTGATAATCCCTATGATATGATTAAGCTTTCGGTGGAAGAGATCAGAGAGATTATTAAACCTGTAGGTCTTTCTCCTATGAAGAGCAAAGGCATTCATGGGCTATCACATATACTTATTGATAAACATGACGGAAAAGTGCCGCAAACTTATGAAGCTTTAGAAGCCTTACCAGCTGTCGGACATAAAACTGCAGCAGTTGTTTTGTCGCAAGCATTTGGCATTCCTGCGTTTCCTGTTGATACACATATTCATCGATTAATGTATCGATGGAATTTAACTAACGGAAAAAATGTGGTACAAACCGAAAAAGATGCCAAGCGTTTATTTCCGGAAGAACTATGGAATGATTTACATCTTCAAATCATCTGGTATGGAAGAGAGTACTCTCCTGCTCGAGGCTGGGATTTAGACAAAGATATCATTACTAAAACGATAGGGAGAGCTTCAGTATTAAAAGAATACTATAAAAACAAAAAGTCCTGATGACTAACGAATCAGGACTTTTCAAAATTTAGTTTTGAAGTGCTTCAAACTTCAAATTATTATAATGTATAACACTTAAAGCCTTCGAATAATTTAAAAGGAAACTAATTGTTTCTTCTTTTGGGTTAAGGTTGTCTTTTTTTTGGGGACATTCTGAGTAAAGTTTTGCCATTTTACGTTTTTTTGTTTGTTATAATTCAATTAACGCAAGAAAACTTTACTTATTGTATCAATTTGTTAAAATGATATTATTTTTATCTATAACCTTCCTTAAATTAATTAATGCATAACGCATTCTACCTAAAGCAGTATTAATACTTACACCTGTACGTTCTGAGATTTCCTTAAAGCTCATGTCCTTGTACATACGCATTACTAATACTTCTTTCTGGTCTTCTGGAAGCTCTTCTATTATGCGTCGTAAGTCACATTCTACCTGATCCTTTATCAGCTGCTTTTCTGCATTTAAGGAGCTGTCACCAAGAACAGAAAATATACTGAACTCACCAGAATTATCAAATTTTGGCATTCTGTTATTCTTTCTAAAATGATCGATAACCAGGTTGTGTGAAATTCGCATAACCCAAGGCAAAAATTTTCCCTCTTCGTTATATTTACCAAGCTTTAAATTCTTGATAACCTTAATAAATGCGTCCTGAAAAATATCTTCAGTAATATCTCTATCGTATACTTTTGAATAGATAAAACTGTAGATTCTTTGTTTGTGTCTGTTAATTAGGATTGACAGAGCAGCTTCGTCTCCATCCATGTAGTTTCTGACTAAAACAGCGTCTGTGATAAGTTCGTGTCTCATAATTATTACTTTAATGCAAAGAATAAATCTTAGCTTGGGGTTAAACTTTAAAAGTAATATTATGAAATAGGCTTCTCTGTTTTAATGTGTTACGAATCCAAATATAACAACAATCATTCCGAAATTCCAAAAAAAACTACTAAACTTTAACATTTTAATGAACAATAATCCATTTTATTGGATGAAATACTTATAGTATCTTTGCACATCTTAATTTGCGCAAAGTCCTATGAATACTAATATTTTAGACGTTAATCCGAAGGAAAACATCATTATTAAAGGTGCTAAATTGCATAATCTTAAAAATATTGATGTTGTCATACCTAGACAAAAACTGGTAGTTATTACTGGTTTATCTGGCTCAGGAAAGTCTAGCTTGGCATTCGATACACTCTATGCAGAAGGACAAAGACGTTACGTAGAAAGCCTTTCGAGTTATGCAAGACAGTTTTTAGGACGTCTTAATAAACCCAAAGTCGATTTTATTAAAGGCATCGCTCCTGCTATTGCCATTGAACAAAAAGTAAACTCTACGAATCCGAGATCGACAGTTGGAACATCAACTGAGATTTATGACTATCTCAAACTATTATTTGCCAGAATTGGAAAAACCTATTCTCCTGTTTCTGGTAATCTGGTTAAGAAACATCGAACCAAAGATGTATTAGATCTGGTAAAATCTTTTGATGAACGTGAAAAATTATTACTCCTCTCTCCTATTATTTTAGAAGAAGGTCGTACCATGGAAGATAAACTCAATGTATTAAAACAACAAGGTTATGCCAGAGTGCAACATAAAGAAGAGGTTTTAAGAATTGATGACGCTTTAGAACAAAAAGTAAAAAAAGATATTTTTCTGGTTGTCGACCGTATCATCGTTAAACACGAAGAAGATTTCTATAACCGATTAGCAGATGCTATTGAAACAGCTTTTTTTGAAGGCAAAGGCACGTGCATCATTGCATCTCTTTCCGATAAAAGTCGTGTTGAATTTAATAATAAGTTCGAATTAGATGGTATGACATTTTTAGAACCAAACGTGCATTTGTTCAGCTTTAATAATCCTTATGGAGCATGTCCTAAATGTGAAGGTTATGGTGATGTTATTGGTATTGACGAAGATTTGGTCATCCCAAATACTGGTTTATCTGTGTATGATAACGCTATTTTTCCCTGGAGAGGCGAAAGTATGAGTTGGTACAGAGATCAGTTGGTCAATAATTCACATAAGTTTGATTTTCCTATTCATAAGCCCTTTTTCGAATTAACACCTCAGCAAAAGCAACTTATCTGGGATGGAAATCAATACTTTGAAGGATTAAATTCTTTTTTCGCTGAATTAGAATCCAAAGCCTATAAAATTCAGAATCGAGTGATGCTATCACGTTACAGAGGTAAAACAAAATGTAGCGTATGTCACGGAAAACGACTTCGTCCTGAAGCTAATTATGTTAAAATAAGTGATACAACAATTACAGATTTGGTTGAAATGCCTCTGGATAAATTAATCGGTTTCTTTGAACAATTAGAGCTTAATGACCATGATTCAAAAATCGCAGATCGATTATTAAAGGAAATTACAAATCGGTTATCATTTCTATCTAATGTTGGCTTAGACTATTTAACTTTAAATAGAAAATCAAATACCTTATCAGGAGGAGAAAGTCAGCGTATTAATCTGGCAACTTCTTTAGGTAGTAGCTTAGTTGGTTCTATGTATATCTTAGACGAACCTAGCATTGGTTTGCATCCTAAAGACACTCAAAAACTAATAAAAGTCCTGAAAGCCTTACGAGATTTAGGTAATACTGTTATTGTGGTTGAACATGATGAAGATATCATGCAGGCTGCCGATGAAATTATCGATATTGGTCCAGAAGCCGGAACTTTTGGAGGTGAAGTCGTTGCTACTGGATCTTTTAAAGACATATTAGTTTCAAAATCTTTAACTGCCAAATACCTTAATGGACAGCTTGAAATTGAAGTCCCTAAACAAAGAAGATCTTCAAAATACCATGTTGATATTGTTGGTGCTCGTGAACACAATCTTCAGAATATCGATGTCAGCTTTCCTCTTGAGATGCTAACGGTTATTACAGGTGTTTCCGGAAGTGGAAAAAGCACACTGGTCAAGAAAATATTATTTCCAGCGTTGCAAAAGAAGTTAACCGATTTTGGAGATAAACCTGGACAGTTTACAGAATTAAAAGGAAATTTCAGCAATATAAAGCACATTGAATTTGTTGACCAGAACCCAATAGGAAGGTCATCGCGTTCAAATCCTGTGACCTATATTAAAGCCTATGACGACATTCGTGCCCTGTACGCTAAGCAGAAATTAAGTAAAATCAGAAATTATCAGGCGAAGCACTTTAGTTTTAATGTTGATGGTGGACGTTGTGAAACCTGTAAAGGTGAAGGTGAAGTGACTATTGAAATGCAATTCATGGCAGATGTTCATCTGACTTGCGAAACCTGTAATGGTAAACGCTTTAAGAAAGAAGTTTTAGAAGTAACCTTCAATGAAAAATCAATAGATGATATCCTTAACCTGACTATTGATGATGCCATTTCTTTTTTTGCCGAACACGAGCAAACTAAAATTCAGTCAAAATTACAACCACTACAAGATGTGGGTTTAGGCTATGTAACTTTAGGACAAAGCTCTTCTACACTTTCAGGTGGTGAAGCACAACGCATAAAATTAGCGTCGTTTCTTGGTAAAGGATCTAAAAGTGATAATGCGCTTTTTATTTTTGATGAACCAACAACTGGTTTACATTTTCACGATATAAAAAAATTATTAAAATCGTTTCAGGCGTTAATTGAAAAAGGACACTCCATCATCGTTATTGAACACAATATAGATTTGATTAAGTGTGCAGATTATATTATAG
>JAAEZL010000004.1:62677-68267 GCA_018222875.1 Algicola sp. | reverse complement strand
TTTCTAAAACTTTCTTCATAAATTTTTAAATCGGTTATATGATGCTTACTTGTCACGCTTCCTGTGGTGCCACTACTTGAAAATGTTGTTTCAACAGATTTTTTAGAACTTAATATGTGATGGCTTTTAAAAAATTGAATCGGTAAAAACGGAATGTCTTCAATGTGTTTTATATCGCTTGGATGCTTGTACAATAAATCACAAAACGAACGATAAACCGGATTGTTTTCAAACTGAAATTTAAACACCTCGAATGCCATAGCATTGAACTTGTCTTCTGAGTTAATTGAAAAAATATCCTGAGCGTTTATCATCATTACAAAAGTAGGTAAAAAGAAAAAGCGTTGCCAACAGACAACGCTTTAAATATGCTATAAAAATTAAGTGATTACTTAATGATTAATTTTTTAGTAACCGAAGCATTATTTTGAGTCACCTTCATAATGTAAACTCCAGAATTTAGAGTAGATACATTTAAGCGGTTATTGTTTAATGTTTCGTTCATTACTTGTTTTCCTAGAACATCAAAAACAGCAACCGAAATAGCCGAACTATTAGCGCTAACGATATTTACGTAACCTAAAGATGTTGGGTTAGGATACACTTTAAATGACTTCGTTGTAAACTCATCATCTGATAAAGTATTAGGTGTTACTTCTGCCCAAGTTGTTCCAATACGCAATTCATCAAATAATATAAATGGAGTTTCTCCAGTTGAATCCTGTCTGATTGCAAATTGATTTAAACTCGTTTGAGGAGATGCATCTATATCTGTTGCAGTAGCTGCAGGAGCACTTCCACCAAAAGTAGCATCACTAGGATTTACCCAAGCATTGATAACTCCAGAAGTTGTGTCATAACTCATTACGACTAAAACAGTCGATCCAGTTGTAAGAATTGTTGGATCAAGTGTACCTCCAGAAGGAATTGTATTTCCATTAGAGATTCCAATTTGATATTGACCAGCACCACCTTGAGCAGATGGAGGAGCTACAGGAACATACCATAATCTTGCATCAAAACTTCCTAACAAAGCGAAATAACCAGCAGATGTAGCTAAGCTGTTATCTGTTACATTAATTAAAAAAGAAGTATATAGCGTACTACCTGTAGTTACTGCAGTAAATTCAATAGCAGGATCACTACCAGCTCCATCGAAAGTAACGTGGTTTCCAGTTTGGTTTGAATCTGCAAAGTTAGGATAAGTTAATCCTCCAGGACCATCAACTAAAACTTCATCAGAACTATCAGATATATTTGTCCAATTTGTTGCATCGATAAGTTGAGAACCTAAAGTGTAATCAAAACCTTCGTATAACGGAAGAGTTAAAGAAGGATCACAGTCAGGACTATTGATGTTTCTTGTAAAATCACAACTGCTATTTAAAGGATTACCAGTAAAGATGACAGTAAAGTCAGTACCTTCTGTAATTCCTGTTATCAAAATTGTTCCATCAGCTACAATTGAAGGATTATCACCTCCAACAGTACCAATGCCACCTGTATCGATTGTATATTCTGTAGTTGCACCACCAGTATAATCAATAGTTACATTGTAAGTATCATCAGTTGCAGGAGTAACAGCATCACATGTAGTAGTTATGGTTCCCACTTGTAAATCACATGGAAAAGAAATACTGAAATCTACCATATCTGAATCTAATAAACCACCATCAACTAATTCAACAGAAACTGAATAGGTATCGCCATCTGCAGTAGGAGAAATTGTAAACGGACTACTTACTCCAGTAGACGTTACAGGTGTACCACCATTTGTAATTACTGTAATATTTACAGTTGCACCTGGTGCATTATCTACAGTCCATTCAACATCAACTGAAGCGGTTCCTGAGTCAAATGACTGACCATTGTTTGGTGATGTAATTGCTATTGTTGGGTCAGTATTAACAGCTGTTGAGTACGTACCAATTCCTCCCATAATAGTTTCAAAAGTAGTGCCACTTTGGCAATTTCCTTCTCCATTTAATGCTCCGTTTGAGAACGTCCAGTTTAAGACGTCAAATCCACCATCAGGACCAGTTCCGTCAACTCTTTTTGCAAATCCATCTGCATATTCCCAAGGTGTAGTTGAACCATCTTCACCGTCAACACCATACTGGTCAACAACAGACATGTTAGAATCTAATACAATTCTAATACCATCATCTCCGTTAATATTTACGATACCATCTTCTATAGCTGTTGAAGCTGAAGGATATTCAGTAGTAAAAACTTCAGGATCACTTGAGTCACTGTATACATAAACAAAACCATCTGTTACAGTTCCAAGAGCTGCAAGATTAGTTCCTGGTTCGGTCCATGCACCACCATTAGATTGTCTTTGTAAAGAATACAAAGAAAAATCTACCATGCCATCTGCATAAATTTCGACCATTTTTGGGTTTCCGCCAGAACAGTCACCATCAGATATAATTGTTAGTATTGGGCTTTGTCCGAAAGACAAACTAGTAACCAGTACAGTTACCATTAAAAAGTAAAGTTTTTTCATAATTTATATAATTAGATTGATAATTAAATTGTGAAACAAATATAACAAGATTTAGTGATTTTCACTAATTAATAGAATGATAAAGGGCTATTTTACAATATGATAATATAGCTTCTTAATTACCTTACAACCAATTTTCTAGTGGCAGATAATTCATTTTCTTTTATTTTTAGAATGTATATGCCAGAAGCCAATTTTGATATATTAATCGATTTTCCCAAAAGTTTAGAAGCTATGACTCTATTACCTAAAACATCATAAATTTCAATAGTTTTTGGTAAATTGTATTTGGTTGTAATGTAAAGTTGATCTGTTTTTATAGGATTAGGAAATACCGCTAACTCTTCAATTTCAAGAGAAGATGTTTTGGTAGGATTTAGTAATTGCGCATTACCTAAATATGGTAAATGAACTAAGCTTATAATCAAAAAAAGGAATAGGTAATTTTTCATCATATAATGTATTAAAGATTTAATTTAGTAATAAATTACCAAATTTTGTACCAAAAAAATGTTAAACAAAAGAATTTGAATAAAATGTTTACAAAGGTTCATTGCAAGGTTAATTTAATGTTATTAATGATATGTGGTTGATAAGGTTTTGTTATTAATCCTATCTTTACCATAGTTTTTTTGAAAAATCTAACATGTATTAAAGGTTTTAAGGAATCCTTACATTATGAAAAAAAGAGATATAAAAATTTTATTAGTAGATGATGAGCCAGATATTTTAGAAATAGTTGGTTATAATTTATCTTCTGAAGGGTATCAAGTCATTACTGCTGAAAACGGTGTTGAAGCTGTTAAGTTGGCGAAAAAAGAAAAGCCTCACTTAATTATTTTAGATGTGATGATGCCAGAAATGGATGGTATTGAAGCTTGTGAACAAATTAGAAAAGTTCCAGATTTGAGTGATATCATCATAACATTTTTAACTGCCAGAGGTGAAGATTACTCGCAAATGGCTGGTTTTGATGCTGGTGCAGACGACTACATTACAAAACCTATTAAACCAAAAGTTTTAGTGAGTAAAGTCAAGGCCTTATTAAGACGACTTAAAGAAGAGGACGCATCTGATAGCATTCTTAAAATAGGACATTTAATCATCAACAGAGAAGAATATAAAATATCTTTAAAAGGCAAAGAAATCATTTTACCACGAAAAGAATTCGAATTGTTATCTTTGTTAGCAACAAAACCTGGAAAAGTCTTTAAACGGGAAGAAATATTAGATAAAGTTTGGGGAAATGAAGTCGTTGTTGGAGGTAGAACCATTGATGTTCACATAAGAAAACTTCGAGAAAAAATTGGAGATAAAAGCTTTAAAACGGTTAAAGGTGTTGGTTATAAGTTTGTAGATTGATGCAGAATAAAATAAAAAAAACGTATAAGTTTGCTTTCAAAACATCCTTATACATAACTATTTTTTTAACGCTCTTATCGAGTGTTTTTTTGTATTTACTGCATTCTGTTGACTTAATTTATTTATCTGCATTTGCACTCTCTACTTACCTGATCTCCTTTATTGTAATTCAATACAGGGTCGAACGATTTATTTACAGACGTGTTAAGAAAATTTATGATGATTTAACACTATTAGAATCTACTACATTACGAAAGCAGCCTATTACAACAGATATGGCAACGCTTACCCAGGAAATTGATAAGTTTGCTCGTGATAAAAAACTCGAAATAGAAACTCTTAAAGTCAGAGAAGAATACCGAAAAGAATTTTTAGGTAACGTATCTCACGAACTCAAAACACCATTATTTACTGTTCAGGGTTATTTGTTAACCTTACTTGATGGCGCCATTGATGACAAAAAAGTTAGTGAAAAATACCTTAACAGAGCCAGTAAAGGCCTTGAACGACTCATTTATATTGTTAAAGACTTAGACATGATTACCAAATTGGAGGTTGGTGATTTGAGACTCAATATTACAACCTTTGATATTGTTGAACTGGTAGAAAGTGTTTTCGACTTATTAGAGATGAAGGCTGCTAAAAAGAAAATTACGCTAACCTTTGATATTGATTATAAATTACCAATCATGGTTTCAGCAGATAAAGAACGTATCCAGCAAGTGCTTTCTAATCTTATCGTTAATTCTATAAAATACGGTAGAGAAAAAGGTACCACTGAGATTAGTATAGAAAACCTCATAAAAAATAAAGTTATTGTTCGTGTAACTGATAATGGCGAAGGCATTTCTAAAGAAAATTTACCAAGACTTTTTGAACGGTTTTTTAGAGTTGATAAAAGTGGTTCCCGTAAAGAAGGTGGTTCAGGATTAGGACTATCTATCGTAAAGCATATTATTGAAGCTCATGATGAGAGAATATACGTCGAGAGCGAATTAGATGTTGGAAGCGAGTTCTCATTCACGCTTGAAAAGGCTGAATAATTTTTTGTAATTATTCATGTAATCCGTCGATTTTAAACCACCAAAATCCTCAATAGTATTTAACATCTCAACTTTAAATTCATTTTGTTTACAACTAGGTACAAGCCCAAGTTTAGTTAATCGATTTGCAATATATTCTTGTTCAAATTGTCCTGGTGTTGGAATAAAAAATGCTTTCTTTTCAAGTTTCGCTAAATCCATTACTGTGGTATATCCAGATCTCGATAACACAATGTTACTTTCGTTAATAGCTTTTTCTAAAGCATCACTGGTCATATAATTATAACTGGTCATATTCCCATTTACTGATGCTTTTGATTCGCCTTCAACCACACCTTTCACGAATAAAAGATGTCCTTCAAAAGTGTCTAGTTCTTTTAAAAGTAAGTTCTGTAAGTAGGTTCGTTGTGGCTCTGGTCCAGATAACAAAACCATGAGATCATATTTTAAATCACAATTCGTTTTCTTGAATCGGCTTAACGGACCAATATATTTAACAGGAATTCCGATTGTAGTTGTATGACCGAGTTCTCCGCTAAAGTTATCTTCACCAATATTATCAGGTACCCAACATTCATCAAAACGCTTAATTATTTTCTGATGCATTTTAGTACTCAGCCATGTAGTATTTCCGCTTAAAACTTTAAGTTGATGAGTTATAAAAACAGAAGGGATA
>JAAEZL010000004.1:37481-62644 GCA_018222875.1 Algicola sp. | reverse complement strand
GAAGGGATATGCTTGCTTTGTACGCCTAATCGGTTGTCTGAAATAATGCCATCAATCTTATAATCATTGATAATACTTTTAGTGGTTTTTTTCTCAGCTTTGATAGCTTTAACCAGTTTAGGAGAATTTTGAAGCATTTTTAACTTAAAAAACTGTCCGTTTTTAGCATAGGTAATATTATAAGAAGGCAATTCAATAGTGTTGAGCTCCGGAAACTCTTTTTTTAATAATTTTAAAGCAACACCATCACTGGCAATTACAGGTTCAAAATTATGACTTGTTAAAGCTTGAATTAAAGGAATACACCTGGTTGCATGGCCTAAGCCCCAGTTTAAAGGTGCGACTAGTATTCGTTTTTTTGGTTGAGTTAGCATGTGCTGAAATGATTTCAGTATGTCTGTGCAATTCTATTTTAAACAGAGCACGTAAAAACAAAGATAATACAAATATGTTTCCTTAATTTTGCCTAAATATTAAATTAATTGTGGGAAGTAAGAATAAATTAAGACGTTTTAGAGAAAATGAAACCTTTTCAAATGTCATTCAACCATCACGTGATGAATTGGTTACAGATAATTTTGCTTATAAAGGCCTTTGGAACTCTAACTTTTTTAAAAATTCAAACCCTTTGGTTTTAGAATTAGGATGTGGAAAAGGTGAGTATTCAGTAGCTTTAGCCAAAAAATATCCTGAAAAGAATTTTATTGGTATCGATATTAAAGGTGCGCGATTCTGGAGAGGAGCAAAGACAGCTATAGAAGAAGGTATTCCTAATGTTGGATTTTTAAGAACTCAAATAGAACTGGTCGATTTCGCCTTTGCTGAAAATGAAGTCGATGAGATTTGGATCACGTTTCCAGATCCTCAAATAAAATATAAACGTACCAAACATAGAATGACGAATTCTCAGTTTTTGAATCGCTATAAAACGATTCTAAAACCTGATGGTATTATGAATTTAAAAACAGATAGCGAATTCATGCATGGCTATACACTTGGCCTCTTACATGGTGAAGGTCACGACGTCCTTTATGCTAATCATGATGTGTATAAACAGGAAGGAAGTCCTGAAGAAGTGACAAGTATTCAAACCTTTTATGAATCGCAATATTTAGAACATAACAAACCAATTACGTATATTAGGTTTAAATTAAAGTAGATTTTGAACATAACAGTCATTTTTTTTCTGGGATTAATTATAGCTCTTATAGGTGTTATTCCTCCTGGATTATTAAATATGACTGCAGCAAAAATTAGCTTAAAGGAAGGTTACAGCAGAGGAATTGTGTTTTCAATAGGTGTGTGTTTTATTGTGTTTTTACAAACCTACATTGCAGCGATGTTTGCACGTTATTTAAGCAATCATCCTCATACTGTTGAAATCCTTAGGCAAGTCGCTCTTGTGATTTTTGTATTAATCGCCATCTACTTTTTGTTTATAGCAAAATCTTCACCCAAACCAGAGATTGAAACCCATGCTAAAAGCAAACAAAGCCGTTTTTTTCAAGGGATATTTCTGTCTGCGATTAATGTATTTCCAATTCCTTATCAGGCTTATATGACCATCTCTATTGCTGGTTTCGGATGGTTTGCTTTTGATCCTATGAGTATCTTAACGTATTGTTCTGGAGCAGCAACAGGAACCTTTGTCATGCTGTATGTTTATATTTTCTTTTTTGATAAAATAAAAGATAAAAAGCTGACCTCTCAAAAGAACATGAACAAAAGCATTGGGTTTATTACAGCCATAGTTGCAGTCGTCACAATGGTGAATATTTTAATGGATTTATAAAATGAAATCCGAAACTTTAAACTTCTTCGATAAAGTTTATGATGTTGCCAGACAGATTCCCTTTGGAAGAGTAACAAGTTATGGAGCCATTGCAAATTATCTTGGGGCAAAACGAAGCGCCAGAATGGTAGGCTACGCAATGAATGGGTCTCATGGAAAAGATATACCTGCGCATCGTGTTGTAAACCGTAAAGGATTATTGACAGGAAAACATCATTTTGATGGAACAAACCTTATGCAACAATTGTTAGAAAATGAAGGCATAGTTGTTATGGATAACCAAATACAGGATTTTGATAAATTTTTTTGGGATCCTACCAAAGAGTTGTAACTAGTATTTAATAAATTGCTTTACGAGTTCACCAGTGTCATTTGTAATTTTTACAAAATAGGTTCCTGCTGAAAAACTTTCAGTAGAAATTGTGAATTCAGTTTTAGAACCAATAATTGCAAACTCATTTATCAGTCGTCCAGAAATATCATACACAGTAACCTGTTCTATAGCTTGCTTAGAATCTAAATGTAGAAGATTGGTTGTCGGATTAGGATATAACAAGATTGAATTATTAGCCAATGTAAAATCTTCAGTGCTTAAAGTAGCAACTGTTGTTTGCTCAAGATTGGTGATGATTGGAAAATTGAAATCGAAATAAATTTCAGCTTCATTTTCAAAAGTATCTCCTAAAATTAGTGTGTCGAGCGTTTTAATTTTAAACACCACATAACCATCATTGTTGGCATCATCAAAAGGTAAATTGATGTTTTCAAAAATGAATTCTACATAGTAATCTGAAGCATCATCTTTAATTCTGGCCACAAAATCATGGCTTGCATCTAAAGCAATTAGTGATGATAAATCATACTTTGTTCTGTCAATATGATCTTTCACAACAATATTTATGGCATTGGCAGTTCCTGTGTTTTCAAAACGAATCATATAATGTACAAAATCACCAACCATTTCGGGAGTAATAGTATTGCCTTCTAAACACGTTTTGTCATTTGGATCAAATGAGTTTACAACAGTCTGATGCAATTCAAAGGTATTATCATCTGGTGTTTCATCAGTTTCTAAAGAACTAATGCTTGTGATAAACATTAAGATGTCATCACCATTCAAAGGATTTGCATCAGTTGGTGTATTTAAATTCATTGTCAAGGTAACCTCTCTACTTTCAAAAGGCATTAAATCTGTAAAACTATAACTTAACAAATCAGGCAATCCAGATTCGTTAGCAGGAATTGAAGACACAAATTCCATGACTTCATCTTGAAAACCAAAATTAATGTCTCCAGATAATGTAGTTGTGCCTTTATTTTTATAAGTAATTTTATAATCGGTATCAAAACCAGGACGCGCAGCTTCTAAGGGAATTATTGTGATTTCTAAGTCATTAAAAGAACCATTTGGTGTGATACAGAAATCCTGCATAAACGGACTTACATCTGTTGGGAAATCTACTGAAATACTAGAAGGTGAAACTGTAAAGTAATTTGGGTTTTCAAGAGTTGGAGTTAAGCTATATGAACCATAAATAGCTGAAACAGGAATATAGTAATGTCCTGATGCATTAGAGATAAAACTTCCCGAGTTCGAGCCACCAGTAATTGAAAGATTTAAATTAGGAAACATAGGGTCGTTGACATCACAGTTATTATTATTATTTAGGTCTAGAATCGTATTGCCTTCAATTATATAATATTCATCTCCTGGAGTGAACGAACAGTAAGAGTTAACAACAACATTTGTATAGCCACAATTGTTCACAAGATCTTGAATGCCTTCAACATTAATCTCTTCCATAGCTTCATTAATGTAGGTATAACCATTTATTTCAGATTCATCTGCACAAACATAAATTAGACTTGGATTATTACATATGTTATAACTGCCAGAATCATAATCAATATTACTTAACTGATTAACACCGTTTTTGAATGAAATAATTTCAAGTACAGGGTTATCGGTAACAGTATATGAGTGAAAATTATAATAATCTAAATATCCTAACTGAACATAAGTTAGATTGGCATTATTCCTAATATTAATATAATGCGCAGAAACTCCATTTAAATCGATTTCAGTGAGACCAGTATAATTAATAGTCAGGTAATCGAAGCTTTGACCCAGTGCTATTGAAGTTAAATTGGGATTATTGCTGCAATCGAACTCAGAAATATAAGTTGACGTGCTTACATCTAAGGATATCAATTGATTGTCATTACAATAAAGCACATCCATTAAAGGATTATTTACAAGATTCAATTCAGTTAATAAGTTGTTTTCACAGATTAGATATTCTAAATTCACAAAGTGTTCAATTCCTTCTAATGATGCAATTGACAACCCATTAATAGTCATGTATGTGGTTGCTTCTGCTTCAGCAATTGAAATTTCTCCATCCGAATTAGTATCAACTCCAATTGAAATTAAAGCATTCTTAAAATTAGCATCTGGAATATCAATAATTTGAGCGTTGAGATTAAATGAAATAGAAAATAGAATTAGTAATACGTAAAATAATTTCATAAGGTTGGTTGTCAAGACATTAAATATACAAATAATTTTATTGGTGTATGATCAAAATCTTTCTTACTTGTGTTATAATCAATACAAATTTCAGCATAAGAAATACCAATCTTTGAACTTTAAACTTCAAGGGATATTAAGTATCTTTGCATTTAGAATAAATCTAGATAAAAATAGTTATCAGGTTGAGCCTAGTATGAACTTACTTTTGACTAAAGACTATTTTTACATAATTAGAACCTATGAAATTAAATAAACAAGATATACTTAAAGCTCTCGAAACCATTTCTGCTCCTGGTGAAGGACAAAACATGGTTGAAAGTGGTGCTGTAACAAATGTCGTCACCTTTGCCGATGAGGTGATTGTCGATATCACCATTACAAACCCAAGTTTACAGGCCAAAAAGAAAACTGAAGTTGAAATCATGAAAACCATTCATGATAAGGTGTATGAAAAAGCTAAAATCACGGTGAATGTTAAAGTGGATGCACCTACGAAGTCTGCTCCAAATGTGATTAAAGGAAAAAATATTCCTGGCATTCAAAATATTATTGCTGTTGCTTCCGGAAAAGGCGGTGTTGGTAAATCTACTGTCACAGCTAATCTTGCTGTCACTTTAGCTAAAATGGGATTTAAAGTAGGTGTTTTAGATGCCGATATTTACGGACCCTCAATGCCTATCATGTTTGATGTTGAATTAGAACGACCTATTGCTGTTAATGTCGATGGAAAATCTAAAATGCGCCCAGTTGAAAACTATGGTGTTAAAATGCTATCCATTGGGTTTTTTACAAAACCAGATCAGGCAGTCGTATGGAGAGGTCCAATGGCTGCAAAAGCTTTAAATCAAATGATTTTTGATGCAGCTTGGGGTGAACTCGATTTTCTATTAATCGATTTGCCTCCAGGAACAGGTGATATTCATTTAAGCATCATGCAATCGCTTCCAATTACTGGAGCAGTTGTAGTAAGTACTCCTCAAAATGTAGCGTTGGCAGATGCCAAAAAAGGGGTTGCCATGTTTCAACAAGAAAGCATCAACGTTCCTGTTTTAGGTATTATCGAAAATATGGCTTACTTTACACCTGAGGAACTTCCTGATAATAAATATTATATCTTCGGGAAGCAAGGTGCTAAAAACCTAGCTGAAGATTTAAAAGTGCCGTTTTTAGGCGAGTTGCCTTTGGTTCAAAGTATCAGAGAAGCAGGTGATGTTGGTCGTCCTGCTGCTTTACAAACAGCTACTACTTTAGAACAGGCTTTTGAAAAATTGACGCAAAATGTTGTTGAAGAACTCGTACGTCGTAATGATGATTTACCACCAACGGAAGCAATTAAAATAACGACTATGGCTGGGTGTTCAGCAGTAAAGAAATAATATATGAGTACAGAAGAACTAAGACTGAATGTCGAAAAAGCACTAGACGAAATCCGTCCGTTTTTGCAGAGTGATGGAGGTGATATTTCATTGTTATCTATTGAAAATGACACCTTGGTAAAGGTGCAATTACAAGGTGCTTGCGTAGGTTGCAGTGTCAATCAAATGACACTTAAATCTGGTGTAGAGATGACCATAAAAAAATATGCGCCTCAAATAGAACAAGTGATTAATATTGAAGCTTAAATGTGACATTTGTCACATAATTTTTATTGGTTTTCAATTAATTTTACTTTCCGAAATTTAAATTCATGATTAAAACAGATATACTCATTATTGGAGCTGGACCAACTGGTTTATTTACAGTTTTTGAAGCTGGTTTACTTAAATTAAAATGCCATTTAATTGATGCACTACCTCAGCCAGGTGGACAATGTTCAGAGATTTATCCCAAAAAACCTATTTACGATATTCCTGCCTATCCAGAAATACTGGCAGGTGATCTGACCGATAAATTATTAGAACAATGCAAACAGTTTGAACCAGGTTTTACACTTGGTGAACGTGCTGAAACGATCGATAAACAAGAAGATGGTACTTTTATCGTAACAACCAACAAGGGAACGAAACATCAAGCTCCAGTTGTAGCAATAGCTGGCGGATTAGGTAGTTTTGAACCTCGTAAACCTATCATAGATAATATTGCAGATTACGAAGATAAAGGTATTGAATACATTATTAAAGATCCTGAATTTTATAGAGGTAAGAAAGTGGTTATCGCTGGAGGAGGAGATTCTGCTTTAGACTGGAGTATCTTTTTGAGTGATGTTGCCAGTGATGTGACCTTGATTCATAGAAGAAATGAATTTCGTGGACATTTAGATTCTGTTGAAAAAGTACAGGAATTAAAAAATCAAGGGAAGATCGAATTAATTACACCTGCAGAAGTTGTTGGCGTTGGAGGCAATGGAAAAATAGAGTCTATTATTGTCAAGCATGGCGCAAATACGTTTAAAAAAGCATGTGACCATTTTGTACCACTTTTTGGGTTGTCACCTAAACTTGGACCTATTGCAAATTGGGGATTAGAGATTGAAAAAAATGCTATAAAAGTTAATAATGCTTTAGATTATCAGACTAATATTCCTGGAATTTTTGCTATTGGAGATGTCAATACCTATCCTGGAAAACTGAAATTAATACTTTGTGGTTTTCATGAAGCGACTTTGATGTGTCAGGCTGCTTACCAAATTATTAATCCAGGGAAACGCTATGTTTTAAAATATACAACGGTTTCAGGTGTAAATGGATTTGACGGAACTCGAAAGGAAGCACCTAAACAAGTTGTGAAAGCAATAGATTAACTTAATAGTAGTTATGTCACTTCGAGCGCAGTCGAGAAGTCTCATAGTTTCTATTAGCTATAGGAATTGAGTATGGAACAAGACATAAACATAAAAATAACTGATAGAGATGGTGTAACGCACGAAGTACTTGCGCCAACTGATATGGCTATGAATCTTATGGAACTGGTTCGCTCCTATGAACTGGCTCCAGAAGGCACTATTGGTATTTGCGGAGGCATGGCTATGTGTGCTTCCTGTCAATGCTACGTTTTGAGCGATACTGAATTACCTGAAATGCAAGATGATGAAGAAGCCATGTTAAGCGAAGCATTTTATGTTAAAGATAACTCGCGTTTGGGATGTCAAATTCCAATTACTCCAGATATGGAAGGTTTAGAAGTGGAGTTGGCCCCAGAAAGCTAAATTATTCCGTTTTGTAATCTGCCAATTTCCGAGGTCCTTCCAGTAAAACCCTAACAATCTTCAAAGTTCCATCATCGGTTGTGGCTATTTGCCATTTGATGAGTGAAATGCTTCCATTTTCAATTTCAATACCTGTAATACTTCGAGGATGTACACAACTTCCGTCGTTAAAAAAAGCAATATCACCAGGTTCAGGAAAACGTGGTCTGTGTGTATGACCTGTAACGGTTATGAGATTGTTATTTTCAATAATCCATTTTTTTGTTCTGCGTTCTACTTTTATTAATTCTTTATAATTTTTTGCAGGACTTGTAGGATCGGCAATGCCCATGACATTTAATGGTTTCCATAAGATACGAACCAGAAAACGACTCCATTTCCAGAAGATATAATTCCACCAGTCAGCTTGATGACCATGTGTTAAAAAGAGTTCCTGACCAGTTTCAGAATGTTTTAAAATAATGGCTTCATGATATTGAAGATTACAAAACAACTCAAGGTCTTCTCCGATTTTAGGATCAAAATAAGTTGAAAGATGTTTTTCAACATAGCTAGGATCGCGATACACCATATCATGATTTCCCCAAATCATATGTAAACGATCTTGCTCATGAAATAGCTTCATCAGCATATACACATTTTTATGAGCATCTAAAATGGAATCAAATGACAGGTTTTCCCATAATTCATCGCCATCACCAAGTTCGCAATAGCTGAAACCTTCAGCGTAATAATGCTTCAATGCATGAAAATAAATGTTTCGGTTATTGGCAAAGTCATCAGCAAAACTGTTATCGCCTCGATGGCAATCACTAAAAAGCACAAACTTACTAGAGTTGTCAAAATTAACGACCATAGCATTTTTATAAGCACGATTTAATCTAGTTTTTGAAGACATGGCTAAACTTTCAACTAAAATAAGCAGAAATTAGCCAATGAGACACCTGTCATTCAATTTTTTCAATAGCAACAGGAAGCAGACGTTCAACAAACCTTGTATATGCCAATTCGGAAGGGTGTAAGTTATCTGAAGCCACTAAATCTGTATCAATTAAGCCTTGACGCGTAATGTCTGTAATATAAACAAATGTAATGTCATTTTCAGTACAATAATTTTCTGCAAACGTATTGTAAGCATCAATTTCTGAAGATGTTATTTCCGCATTACCATTATTTTGTCCGTAAGGCGTAAAGGCATAATCTGGAATTGAAATAACAATGACATTATTCTTATCGTTTTGTCCTAAAGCTATTGCCTGATTTACCAGCAAAGGAAATTCTTGTTCATAAAGCGAAAAAGGTTTTCCCTGAAACTGGTTGTTTACACCTATTAAAAGAGTTACAAGATCGTGATATAGTGGTGGATTTTCCTCGACTATGGCGTCAAATAATTTAGTTGTAGTCCATCCCGTTTGCGCAATAATATCAACGCTAATGGTACTGTTCAAATTATTGACTAAACTATCCTTTAATTGCACTGGAAATCTACACGACAAACAGACGCTTTCTCCAATGGTGTAGCTGTCTCCTAAGGATAAAATTTTTAAATCAGTTGAATTTTCATTGGAATCATCCTGGTTGTTATCATCATCCATTTCAGATGAATCAGTGATTTCAGAATGAGTATTGTTTTCAGAAACTAAATTGCTGCTGCTACAGGAAAGTAAAAGAAACACACAACATATAAAAGCAATAATTTTTCTCATAGATGTAAAGATACGACTAAAAAAAATTCCATAAAAAATGCTCCTCTAATGAGAGAAGCATTTCTTAATTTTAGTCTTAATATATCTTGTAATTCTCCGTTTGAGTAAGATAATTAAATAAGCCTTAGGCTTTATTTGAAGGCGTTGAGGCCAGTAATGTCTAAACCAGTAATTAATAAATGAATATCGTGAGTACCTTCATAGGTAACAACACTTTCAAGGTTCATCATGTGTCTCATGATAGAGTATTCACCAGAAATTCCCATGCCTCCTAACATCTGTCTGGCATCACGAGCAATTTTTAAAGCCATATCGACATTATTTCGTTTTGCCATAGAAATCTGAGCAGAAGTAGCAGTACCATTTTCACGCATCACACCAAGTCTCCAGGCCAGTAGCTGAGCTTTGGTAATTTCGGTAATCATTTCAGCTAATTTCTTTTGCTGTAATTGAAACTGACCAATAGGTTTTCCGAATTGATGACGCTCTTTACTGTAACGCAAAGCAGTATCGTAGCAATCCATAGCTGCTCCAATTGCTCCCCAGGCAATACCGAAACGAGCAGAATCTAAGCATCCAAGAGGAGCTCCAAGACCAGATTTGTTTGGTAATAAATTTTCTTTAGGAACTTTTACGTTGTCAAAAATAAGTTCACCAGTAGCAGAAGCTCTTAGCGACCATTTATTGTGAGTTTCAGGAGTGGAGAAGCCTTCCATACCACGTTCAACAATTAAACCATGAATACGACCTTCTTCATTTTTAGCCCAAACTACAGCAATCTGACAAAACGGTGAATTTGAAATCCACATTTTTGCACCATTTAACAGGTAATGATCACCCATATCTTTAAAGTTGGTAACCATGCCTCCAGGATTACTTCCATGATCAGGTTCAGTTAAACCGAAAGATCCAATCCATTCACCAGAAGCTAATTTTGGCAAGTATTTCTGACGTTGTTCTTCGTTTCCGTATTTCCAGATAGGATACATCACTAATGACGATTGAACAGAAGCTGTACTTCTCACACCAGAATCTCCACGTTCAATTTCCTGCATGATTAATCCATAAGAAATTTGATCTAATCCTGCGCCACCATATTCAACAGGAATGTATGGTCCGAAAGCTCCAATTTCAGCTAATCCTCCAATGATAGATTTTGGAAATTCGGCTTTTTGAGCGGCTTCTTCAATAATAGGTGAAACGTCACGTTTTACCCAGTCTCTCGCTGCATCACGTACTAATTTATGTTCCTCAGAAAGTAAGTCGTCAAGATTGTAATAATCTGGTGCTTCGAATAAATCTGGCTTCATTATAATATATTGTTTTGTTTGGATAACAAAAGTAACGAAATCGTTTTCTTAAAACTACATTTTCAAATAAAAATCCTTAGTCAGGCTGATATAGTTTTCTGTGTAGTTGTGACGTGAAGTTTCAATGATTAATTCAGAAGTAATTACATGTAACTTTGAGAATGAAAATTCAATAAGGCTTCGTTTTATAGCTGCCGAAGGAGAGCCTTTAACATGTGTGATTCGCTTAGGAAAAAGAGCGTGTTTAGATGCTAAATCTATAAATTTAGTTTCTTCAGGAAATGGAATTATCACTGAAAATAGACCATTTTCAGAAAGTAAAACAGCCACACTTTCTAATAAATGGTCAAAAGGCATAGCATCTTGAAAGCGGGCCAGATCGCGTTGGGAGTTCTCCGTTTTATAGGTTTCAGAATAGAAAGGCGGATTGCAAACAATGAGGTCGTAAGTGTCTTCAATTTCTTCAGCAAACTCTTCGAGAGATGCGTGGTAACAAAACAAGCGATCATTCCAAGGGGATTGCTCAAAGTTTTCTACACATTGCTCATAAGCCTGATCGTCGATTTCTAAAGCTTCTATAAGTTCGGCATGACTTCGTTGTGCTAACATTAAGGAAAGGATTCCAGTTCCAGCTCCAATATCTAAAATTGAGAATGGATTATGTTTAATTGAAGTCCATGCACCCAACAAAACACCATCTGTACCAATTTTCATGGCACATTGATCTTGATTTACAGTAAATTGTTTGAATTGAAAAGGTTTTAGCACAAATTTTAAATTTTAAATTCCAAAATCCAAAAGAGATTAAGTTTTATTAATGATTGCTGATAAAATTTTCCTTAATTCTTCCGATTCATTAATTAAATTTACGATTTCATTGTTATTTGGGTTTAGATCCCTTAAAAGCTTTAACCAAAGTACAGATTCTTTAGCTTCTTTTCTTGCAATTTTTAAACGAAATTTAAAATCTTTATCTCCTAATTTTTCATTGGCTTCTATGTAGTTAGCAGCAACAGAACCTGATGATCTAACCAACTGTTTACCATCTTCGATGTTTGATGTTGTTTTTGTAAGTTTTGTAATTGTTAATCTACAATTTTTGGCAAACAAGTATGTTCTTTCTTCTAAATCGTAAACTTTCTTATTGCCCATAACCAATTGGAATTTTTTATTTTTTATTTTGGAATTTATTCAATATACAATTGAATTAACCCTTCAGGAGTTTCAACAAAGATGGTTTTATTTTTCTTGTCTACTTTAGAGATAAATTCATCATTCATAGGGATTAAGATCTCTATTCCATCTCGGTCAATTTCGAATAAGGATTGCGCTGTAGAATCGTTCACAGTTTTGATGATGCCTACATGACCGAAATTTTTATCTTCCACTTTAAAGCCAATGATTTCATGGAAATAAAACTTATCATCATCTAATTTTGGTAAAAACTCAAGAGGCAAGTATAAGCTGCTTTTTATAAGAGCATCGGCATCTTCTTCAGTATCGACGTCTTCAAATTTTACTCGTAATAATTCCGATTTATGAAGTTGAGAGGATTCAATAAAAAATGGGACAAGGTTATTACGGACTTCTATAAAAACAGACTCCATGTTTTCATAGAGTTCAGGTTCATCAGTATCTAATTTAACCAATAATTCACCTTTAAAACTGTATTTTTTAACAATCTTACCGAGAAAGAAACACTCCTTTTTATTCATAATTATTGCTGTTGTCACATTGAGCGCAGTCGAAATGTCTTTAAAAATAAAAAAGTTTCGTCCACGACTTTTCTAACATTATAGTATATAAAAAAACTCCGACACATATGGTATCGGAGTTTAAAAGTATAAAAAATAATTTTTTATTCTTCTTCGTTTGAAGCTGTAGCATCTTCACCTTCAGCTTGTGCTTCTTCAGTTGTCTCTTCTTCAACAACAGGAGCTGCAGCTGCTATTCTTGCTTCGTTAACTGCTTTTTCAGCGGCTAATGCATCAGCTTTCGCTTTTTCCTGTGCTTCAGATAAACCAGCCTCTTTAGCTTGTACTTTAGCTGCTTTTTCGTCTAGCCAAGCGTTGAATTTAGCTTCAGCTTGTTCTTCGGTTAAAGCACCTTTAGCAACACCACCTGCAAGGTGATTTTTAAGCATTGCACCTTTATAAGATAAAATTGCTCTGGCTGTATCAGTTGGTTGTGCACCATTCTGTAACCATTGTACTGCACCATCAACATTTAGTTCTACTGTTGCTGGGTTAGTGTTTGGATTGTAAGCACCTAATTTTTCTAAGTATTTACCATCTCTTTTTGATCTCGCATCTGCTGCTACGATCCAGTAATAAGGTTTTCCTTTTTTACCGTGTCTTTGTAATCTAATTTTAACTGACATATGTAATTAATTAGTGAGGTTCGCGACCTCTATTATTAATGAGAGCGCAAAGATAATACAATTATTTAATTTAGAACATTTTATTTGAAATTAAGTAATATTGAAATTTTATTATACTTTTGGAAGTTCTAAAACGTTATATTTACCTAAAAATGTGCCTCATTTTTATTTAGAGGAAGAAAAATTAAAACAATGAAAAGACTAGCTATACTTCTCATAACAGTATTAACCTTTGCAAGTTGTGGTGACGAAGTTGAATTTAATTCGCCTTCAATACAAGGAAACAAAAACTATGTACTATGGAAAGCTGAATTCTTTAATGCTGCTATAGATGCTAACGGATTCTTAACAATTACAGGAGGGAACAATATTGAAACACTGATGCTTAAAATCCCTTCAGTGGCTGTTGGAAGTTATACTTTAGGAGATGTCGATTCTATGGAAGCTCGCTTTATTGGAGCAGACGGAACCGTATATTCTACTAATAACAGACCAGATCCAAGTCTTACAATCTATCCTGAATACGGAGAGATTAATTTAGACCAGATTTTAAACAATACATTTACAGGTACATTCCGTTTTAACGCTTATGATGAAGATGGATTACGTGTAGTCAATTTTAGCGGAACTACAGAAAATGACCCAGTAAATGGAGGTATATTTTACAGAGTGCCTCTAACGTCCGGAAGTATTCCTTCAACAGTTTATACTTGTGATGATGCTGAAGAACAAGTAGATTTGGCTCAGGCAGCTTTTGATGCTACAACTTCAGTTGATTTAACCTATGTGAGTAGCGCTGATTACCTTGCTGCCTGTCAGGTGCTTTCTCAAGCTTTACAGACACAACGAACTTATTGTGGCGATCTTGATGGTACACTTCAGGATAGAATAGATGCGTTAAATGATTGCATTTTTCCTTGTGAAATTGCAGAAGAAAATAGAGCAACAGCAGAAGCTGCAGAAGAAAATGCAACCATCGGAAATTATGTTTTAGCATGTTTAGATTATCAATTGTATTTACAGGAACAAATTGATTTTTGTGGAGATCCAGACGGAAGCTTACAAGTAGAATTAGATGGTTTAAATTGTGCTGACGACGATGGCGATGGTGTGCCAAATGCTTTTGAAGATTTTGATGGCGATGGGATGTTTGACGACGATGATACAGATATGGATGGTACACCTAATTATTTAGATGATGATGATGATGGTGACGGAATCTTAACCATTAACGAGGCAAAAGATGCAGATGGAAATCCAATAGATACAGATGGCGATGGCGATGTTGATTATTTAGATACAGATGATGATGGTGATAGTATATTAACTCAAAATGAATCTGGTGATACAGACAATGACGGAATTCTCAATTATCTGGATAATGATGACGATGGTGATGGGTTGTTTACTCAATTTGAAACAGCTGCTGGAGATACAGATATGGATGGAGCGCTTAATTATTTAGATGACGATGATGATGGCGACGGACTTCTAACTATCAATGAAAATGCAGATCCTAATATGGACGGAAATCCTTCAGATGCAGTTGATACTGACATGGATGGTGTGCCAGATTATCTGGATAATATCTAAATGAAATAACATGATTACAATACAAAAGCAGCCTTAGGGCTGTTTTTTTTTGTTAATTACTTATAAGTCTTTGTTAAACATGTTAAATCGTTTTATTTTTCCTACAAATCATGTTATATTAATTAGTGAAAGATGTTAAACGATACGCATCTTAAAAGAACGTATTGAAATTTAAAAATGTAAGAGATATAATGAAGTATTCAGAAGAAATTTCAAACAAATTAAACGAATTATTAATAAAAAACTACGACGCTGAAAAAGGATATTTAAATGCCATTGATAATGTGGATAGCGACCGGTTAAAAATGTTTTTTAAAAGAAGAGCTTCAGAGCGAAGCGAATTTGCAAAAGAACTAAGAACCGAAATATTGCAGTATGGAGAAATTCCAGAAGATTCAGGAAGTTTTAAAGGTGCAATGCACCGAAACTGGATGTCGTTGAAATCAACATTCAGCTCAAACAATGAGGAAGCAATTCTTGAAGAAGCAATCAGAGGTGAAGAAGCGAGCTTAGAAGAGTACAACGAACTCATGCAAGAACGTAATTTACCACCAAGTATTGATAGCTTACTGGTTAAGCATAAAAACGCTATTCAGGCAGCAATTAATACTGAAAAAGTTCATGAAGAATTAGTATCATAAACCACATTAGTTGATTGGTTAAAAGTCAGTTCATTTGAACTGACTTTTTTTGTTTAAAACTGTTCATAACTTCACTTTAAAAAAGCTTAGTTTCTTCGTAATTTTATAGGCTAGATTTTACTGTTTAACAACTAAACGACAAACAACTCAGCTTTAATGTATTTAATTTTTGATACCGAAACAACAGGATTACCAAAACGTTGGGATGCGCCAATTACAGATGTAGATAACTGGCCTAGATGTATTCAAATAGCCTGGCAACTTCATGACGATATGGGAAACTGTATCGATCATCAGGATTATTTGGTGCAACCTGAAGGATTCAATATTCCTTATGATGCTGAGAAAATACATGGGATTTCAACAGAATTAGCTCAGGAGCAAGGTGTTCCGCTTCAGGAAGTACTTGAGAAATTTAATATAGCTTTAAGTAAAACCAAATTTGTTGTTGGTCAGAATGTAAATTTTGATCTTAACATTATGGGAGCTGAATTTGTAAGAGAAAACATCGCAAATCAACTTCAGGAGCTTCCGGTTTTAGATACCTGTACAGAACACACTGCGGAGTTATGTCAGATTCCAGGAGGTCGTTACGGTAAATTTAAACTGCCAACGTTAACCGAGTTGCACCAGTTTTTATTTCATACACCTTTTGCTGAAGCACATAACGCTACAGCTGATGTTGAAGCAACAACACGTTGCTTTCTTGAATTGATTCGTTTAGGTGAATTTACCAAAGAGCAGCTCGATGTTCAACCAGATTATTTTAAGAATTTCAAGGAGCAGAATCCAAAACAAATTCAGCTCATAGGATTAAAGCACATCAATCTAAAAGAGGAAAGTGCTAAAATAAATGAGCGTCTCCAGAAATTACAAACTGATGATATCTCTGAAGCTGAAATAAAAGAAAATATTTCAGATTTAGTAGCTGTCGATTTTGTGCACCTTCACAACCATTCGCAGTTTTCAGTACTACAATCAACCATTAGTATTTCAGATTTAGTAGCTGTAGCAGCCGAACATCAAATGCCAGCTGTCGCACTAACAGATCATGCTAATATGATGGGAGCATTTCATTTTGTAAAGGCAGTTAATATTCATAATAAATCGGTTAAAGCTAAAATTGAAGAAGCTGAAGAGAAAGGTGAAGTTTCAGATTTAAGAGAAATAAAACCTATCATCGGTTGTGAATTTTTTGTTTGTGAAGACCATACTGACAAAACCAGAAAAGATAACGGTTATCAAATTGTCTTAATTGCTAAAAATAAAAACGGTTATCACAACCTGGCTAAGCTGTCTTCGCATGCTTTTGTAGATGGATTTTACTACTTACCTCGAATTGATAAAAAGCTCATTCAGCAGTATAAAGAAGATCTGATTTGCTTGACAGGTAACCTGTATGGAGAAGTGCCGAGTAAGGTTTTAAATGTTGGTGAAAATCAGGCAGAAGAGGCATTAATCTGGTGGAAAGACACTTTTGGTGACGATTTGTATGTTGAAGTAATGCGACACAATCAGGAAGATGAAAATCGGGTTAATCCTGTGCTGGTTAGTCTTGCTCAAAAGCATGACGTAAAAATTGTAGCTACTAATAATACGTATTACTGTCGTCAGGAAGATGCCAATGCGCATGATATTTTATTGTGTGTAAAAGATGGTGAAAAACAAGCAACTCCAATTGGTCGAGGCAGAGGCTATCGTTATGGCTTGCCTAATCAGGAATATTATTTTAAGTCTTCAGAAGACATGAAAGCCCTCTTCAGAGATTTACCTGAAGCTATTACTAATATTCAAGAAGTAGTAGACAAAGTAGAAGCGTTTCAGCTGGCGCGTGACGTGTTATTACCAGCATTTGATATTCCTGATGAGTTCAAAGATGACAGCGATTTAACTGATGGCGGAAAACGTGGCGAGAATGCTTATCTGAGACATCTAACTTACGAAGGTGCAAAAAAACGCTATGAAACCTTAACAGATGAGATAAAAGAACGCTTGGACTTCGAGTTAAGTGTCATTGAAAACACAGGATATCCTGGTTATTTTCTTATTGTTGAAGATTTTATTCGGGAAGCGAGGAATATGGATGTTTCCGTTGGACCAGGTCGTGGTTCAGCAGCAGGATCTGTAGTTGCTTACTGTCTATGGATTACTAACATTGACCCTTTAAAGTACGACTTGCTTTTTGAGCGTTTTTTAAATCCGGATCGTATTAGTATGCCTGATATCGATATTGATTTTGATGATGAAGGTCGAAGTCGCGTGATGGATTATGTGATCAAAAAATATGGAAGCAATCAAGTGGCTCAAATTATCACCTACGGAACCATGGCTGCAAAGTCTTCTATTCGTGATACAGCCAGAGTTTTAGATTTGCCTTTGTTTGATGCCGATCGTATTGCGAAGCTGATTCCTACCATGTCTAAGCTGAATAAAATTTTTGGACTTGATGAAAAAGAATTAAGCAAAAAATTCAGAGCTGAAGATTTAGAAAAAGTGAATCAGCTTCTCAATATTGCTGATGGAAGCGATTTAGAGTCTGAAACGGTCAACCTAGCAAGAACTTTAGAAGGTTCAGTACGTAATACAGGTATTCATGCTTGTGGTGTGATTATTACACCGGACGACATTACCAAGTTTGTTCCTGTAGCAACGGCAAAAGATTCTGATTTGTATGTGACTCAGTTTGATAACTCTGTGGTTGAAGATGCTGGTTTACTGAAAATGGATTTCCTCGGATTAAAAACCTTAACCTTAATTAAAGATACCGTTAAAATTGTTAAGGCAAAGCACAATATTTTACTCGATCCTGATACCTTTCCATTAGATGATGAAAAAACCTATGAGTTGTTCCAAAAAGGCGAAACTGTTGGTGTGTTTCAATATGAATCGCCTGGAATGCAAAAGCACCTTAAAGATTTAAAGCCTACAGTGTTTGAAGATCTTATCGCTATGAACGCTTTGTATCGTCCAGGACCAATGGAATATATTCCGAGTTTTGTTCGAAGAAAACATGGTGATGAAGACATTGAGTACGATTTACCAGCAATGGAAGAATACCTCAAAGAAACCTATGGAATTACAGTCTATCAAGAGCAGGTAATGCTGTTATCACAAAAGCTAGCCAACTTTACCAAAGGTGAAGCTGATGTACTTCGAAAAGCAATGGGTAAAAAGCAAATTGCTGTTCTTGATAAAATGAAACCTAAATTTATTGAGCAGGCAAGTGCAAATGGTCATGATGCTAAAATTTTAGAGAAAGTCTGGAAAGACTGGGAAGCCTTTGCGAGTTATGCCTTTAACAAATCGCATTCTACTTGTTATGCTTGGATTGCCTATCAAACAGCATATTTAAAAGCACACTATCCAGCAGAATATATGGCAGCTGTCTTGTCAAATAATATGAACGACATTAAACAGGTCACGTTCTTTATGGAAGAATGTAAACGTATGCGTTTAGATGTTTTAGGTCCAGATGTGAATGAATCCTATTATAAGTTTTCAGTAAATCAGGATAATGCGGTACGGTTTGGAATGGGAGCCATAAAAGGTGTTGGACATGGAGCAGTAATGACCATTGTTGAAAATCGTAAAAAAGATGGACATTTTAAATCTATTTTTGACTTAGCAAAACGCATTGACCTTAGAGCTGCTAATAAAAAAGCCTTTGAAAATTTAGCTTTAGCAGGAGGATTCGATGGTTTTGGAGATACACATCGCGCACAGTATTTTCACGATGATGGTGACGGCATCACCTTTTTAGAAAAAGCCATCAAGTATGGAGCAAAACATCAGGAGAACGAAAATTCAGCACAAGTGAGTTTGTTTGGAGCCACAAGTGATGTGCAAATTGCAGAACCAGAAGTGCCACCATGCGAAGAATGGGGAACGATGGAAAAGCTGGCTCAGGAAAAAGAAGTGGTTGGTGTTTATATTTCCGGACATCCTCTTGATGATTTTAAAGTGGAGATGAAAACGTTTTGTAATGGGAATCTGGCACTGTTTAATGAGTTAGAAAACTATGTGAATCGTGAGATTACCTTTGGAGGCGTAGTAACAGA
Organism: Algicola sp.; assembly: GCA_018222875.1. GTDB lineage: Bacteria > Bacteroidota > Bacteroidia > Flavobacteriales > Flavobacteriaceae > Psychroserpens. Next base: position 43,486 of record JAAEZL010000004.1, on the reverse strand, counting down.
TGTTCAACATCGTGTGAGTAAACAAGGTAAGGGTTGGGCATTATTTATGGTTGAAGATTATACAGACAGTTACGAGTTTAGAATTTTTGGAGAAGAATATCTTAAATACCGACACTTTTTAGTGAAGAACAGCTTTGTTTACGTGAAGTGCTTTGTAAGAGAAGGTTGGGTGAATCGCGAAACTGGTAAAAAGAGTGATCCAAGGTTGCAATTTAATAGTTTTCAATTGCTTCATGATGTGATGGATACTTATGCTAAGAAGCTTTCAGTTCAGTTAGAAATTACTGATTTAAATCAACAACGAATAGCTAAACTTCAGGATCTCTTTAGAATTCATGATGGCAATCATGCCCTTAATTTTGTCATTTATGATAACAAAGAAGAAATAAAACTCAATTTACCAAGCAGAAAGCAAAAGGTTAAAATATCGCAAGAACTTTTACAAGAGTTAGAGAATGAAAATGTTTACTATAAACTGAATTAGCCTTTAAAACATATCATAACACTAAGTTGTCTTATTACCCAGATAATTATTTAAATTATCAAGTGAGTCATCCCAGAATTGTTCATAGAATGTTAGCCATTTGTTGAGTTCTTTCAGTGGTTTTGCATTAGCATAACAAAAGCGTTCGCGACCTTTAGTGTCTAAATGAATTAAACCAGCTTCTTCCAAGGTTTTAATATGTTTGGTAACCCCTTGTCTGCTTATTTCAAACTGATTAGCGATTTGAGTAATTGATAAGGCTGAACTGGTAATCACCAAAGCATGAAAAATGTCACGTCGTGTAGGATCTGCTATAGCTTTAAATAATTGTGTGATTCTATCTTGCATTAATCTTTTAATTTAAATAATCTGTTAGTTGATTGATGCAACCCGTCCATCCATCATCAAAACTTTCAAACATAGCAATTGCTGTATCTCCAGTATAGTTTGAAATCCCTGAATGTTTTAAATATAGTTTTGTGCCTTCAGCGACAGATTCTAATATCCATGTGACTGTAGTTTCCACATCAGTATCTGCAACAATCCATGTGTAAATTAATACATAAGGCGTTGCTTCTTTTATAATTCCGTGTATGGTTGTGCAGCCTTTTTCATTTGGTTCTGATGAAAAGGTGTATCGGTAACCTTTTTCAGCTTTGAAGTCCGCTTTTAAAAACCAAATTGAAATTTCTTCACCCTTTGAAATGGCGTTCCATACCTTATCTATAGGATGATTGAATACTTTTTCTTTAGTAATAATGTCTTTCATAGGATCTGATTTTGTGAAATGTTATGCAACTTAATAGTTGCTAAATTATATTAAATTATTTCAATACGCAACTATTTAGTTGCTTATTTAGTCTTTTGCGCAAAGGATTGAAGTGGCATCCTTTTTTGAAAAAAAAGATATAACGGAAAGCCTGGTGCTACGAAACTTTAGTGTAGTAGTGATGCGCCCAAACAGACATTATATAAGCATTCAATAACTTCATTATCAAAACAAATACTGACAGTGTAAGGTTTGGCAAAATTTTTGACTAATTTTGTGTATTAAAACGAAGTTAAACATATAGATAATATAATTATGGCATTAGAAATAACAGATGCAACGTTTGAAGAAACAGTATTAAAGAGTGATAAACCAGTAATGGTAGATTTTTGGGCAGCTTGGTGTGGACCATGTAGAATGGTTGGACCAATCATTGATGAAATAAGTACAGAATATGATGGTAAAGCTGTTGTAGGTAAAGTAGATGTTGATGCGAATCAGGAATTTGCTGCCAAGTATGGCGTACGTAATATTCCAACTGTTTTGGTATTTAAAGATGGTGAGGTTGTAGGACGTCAGGTAGGAGTAGCTCCTAAAAATGCATATACAGATGCAATCGATTCCTTATTATAAGATATAATCTAAAAGAAATGATAAAAGGTTTGCCATTATGGTAAACCTTTTTTTATTTTTAACTAATAATTAGACTTAAGACAAAACACATATGAGCAAGCAAGCAAAAGCACAAGATATAATAGATGGTAAATTATTAGAAGCACGTAAAGTGTTTCTTTGGGGAATGGTTGATGACAAATCGGCAAAGCACGTTATTGACAGATTGATGTATTTAGATGCCTTAGAGACTAAGGACATTCAATTATATATTAACAGTCCAGGTGGTTATGTCACCTCAGGATTTGCAATTTACGACTGTATCAAATCATTAAATAGTGATGTATCTACAATTTGCACAGGATTAGCGGCATCAATGGGATCTATTTTATTATCTGTTGGAACCAAAGGCAAGCGGTTTATTCAACCACATGCTCGAGTCATGATTCATCAACCAAGTGGAGGTGCTCGCGGACAAGCCAGTGATATTGAAATTACGGCTCAGGAAATTTTAAAAACGAAAGAATTAAGTGCGAAGATTTTAGCCGACAATTGCGGACAAGATGTTGACAAGGTGATGAAAGATTTTAACCGTGACCATTGGATGGGAGCAAAAGAATCTAAAGCCTATGGTATTGTTGATGGTATAATCTAGACCTAGAAAACAGAGTTTAGAGTATAGATATGAAAATGTCAATGTGTGTTACTCAAATACTATCTAATTAATTACGTGTAAGTCTTTGTTCTTGATTCTAAAAGCGAAGCAGTAAAACACCTAAATAAATGAATTTACAAGCAGAACTTAATAAAGCAGGAGGATTTAAAAATTTAGAACTTCTCGCTAAACAAGTTGTGGAAGGCTTTATTGCAGGAATGCATAAGAGTCCGTTTCATGGATTTTCTGCTGAATTTGCTGAACATAAAATCTATAATCAAGGTGAAAGCACACGTCATATCGATTGGAAGCTCTACGCCAAAACAGATAAACTTTACACCAAACGCTATGACGATGAAACGAATTTACGTTGTCATTTAATTGTAGATAATAGTAGTTCGATGCATTATCCTGAGCTCAAAGATTTCAATATTAATCATCTTAATAAAATTGCATTTTCGGCCTTGGCCTCTGCTTCGCTGATGCATATTTTAAAAAAGCAACGTGATGCTGTAGGTTTAAGTATCTATAGTGATGCTTATGATTATTATGCCCCTGAAAAAGGCAGTGAGCGTCACCATCAAATGTTGTTGAATCAGTTAAGTAACATGGTGGTTTCAAAGCCAGTAAATAAACAAACAGAAACCTACACCTATTTACATCAAATTGCTGAAAATATTCACAGACGATCTCTGATTTTCTTTTTTACTGATATGTTTCAAACAGCAACAGATGACGTGAAGTTATTTGAGGCTTTAAGACATTTGAAATATAATAAACACGAAGTTGTGTTGTTTCATGTGATTGATAAAGAGAAAGAATTAAAGTTTGATTTTGATAATGCGCCTAAGCGTTTCATTGATGTAGAGACGAATGAGTTTATTAATTTATATCCAGATACCATTAAAGAAGGGTACGAAACTGCTGTAAAAGACTATTTTAAAGCGATTAAATTAAAGTGTGGACAGTATCAAATAAAATACGTTGAAGCAGATATTAATCAGCCGTTTGATAAGATCTTAACGACTTACATGGTCGAACGTCAAAAATTTATTTGAAAAAATTGACAAAAAGTTCAGTAAAAGATTTGTGATATTAAAAATCGAATGTATATTTGCCCCTGCTTGCCGAGAGGCAGGCTTGCAATAAAGCAACGGTCTGGTAGTTCAGCTGGTTAGAATGTCGCCCTGTCACGGCGAAGGTCGCGGGTTCGAGTCCCGTCCAGACCGCTAAAAATTGCAAAATTAAAGCTCTAAGAAATTGGAGCTTTTTTTAAGCAATTAAAAGACGTTGTGTTGTTCTCAGAGAAATCTGAGAGTTGTGAGATACTCAATGTAGTTGAGGTCTTACCGATGAGAAGCTTTCCATTTTTCTTTATAGAAAATTGGGATGCTTTTTTGTTTTACGAGACTTTAATTTTTTTTTTATAGCCTTGAGAATCTCATCACATTTTTTGAAAACTAAACATTTTTTCGTATTTTTAAAATAAGGTATTTGCAAATTTGAGTAAGACAAGATATAATTAAGAGCACATTAAATCTATTAAAGTAGGTTCCTATTCTACTTTCCTTTATTCCCTCATTGTATTGCCCTATTTCTTATTATAGCTATTACCTATCTCTGTTTATCTCTTCCAAGTTTTGTACTTGCCTTTACCTAACCTATAAATCTTAGTAAGATGAGTATTCAGTTAAAAGAAATATTGAGTGGTGTTAGCCCAAATAAATTCAATAAGATACTTAATAAAAATGCTTTAATTTGTCTTACAGATTTACATGGGGAATTTGTATATGTAAGTAATTCTTTTTGCTTATTATTAGGTTTGGACGAAGAAGAATTATTGTCTACCAACCTCAAGTTACTTAATTCATCAGTTCTAATAGAAGGGTACCCATCTAAACATTGGTGGGCAACGATTACAAAAGATAATCATTGGGAAGGTTCTATTGATTTTTACAGAAAAGATGGAGTTGAACAAAACTTAATTTGTTCCATGTCATTAATTGAAGACTCCGAAAGTAAGCAATCCTATTACCTGTGGTTATTCAGTTTAAATCATGCAGATATTGAATATTTCATTACTAAAGATTTGAGTTATAAATGGTTTTTTAAAAACAGTCCACTACCAAAATCAATATTAAATCTTAAAGAGCTTCATTATACAGACGTTAATGAATCCTGGGAAAAGTATACAGGTTATAAAAGAGACTTCGCATTAGATCAACATCCGGAAAAACTTAAATTTTACAACTTCGTTGATTTAGATTTTATGAGTATGATTCAATCAGGTCAGATATCATCACAGACTATAGATAATGCCGTACTTGTAACTAAATCTGGAGAAAAGAAGCAGGCTGTAATTAATTATGAGAAAATTTTCCTTGATGGAAAAGCATTTTTACTTGAAGTTATAATTGATGCTACAGATAGTTTAAACTATCAAAAGGAGTTAAAAAACATATCTAAAAAATCAGTACAAAAAAAAGATGCAATTTTAAAACTGGTTGGCTCAATAGGTAAAGAGTTTAGTGAATTGCTTAAAGATGTTACATCTATTTGTGCTAAAGTTTTAGATGTAAAAAGAGTAAGTCTATGGAAATTTAACGAGGACCAATCAGCAATTCAATGCCAAAACGCCTATCATTTAGATCCTGATACATTTAAAAATGATACAACACTTCAGGTCAAAGATTTCCCTAATTATTTTAAGACGCTTTATAAACAAAATGTAGTAAAGATTGATGACGTATCAAATAGTGATTTGAATGAAGATTTTATTAATGAGTATTTAAAGCCTATGGGTATATCTTCCAGTTTGGATGTGTTTATCAATGGTGCTGATGGGTATTTTGGAATCATTTGCTTTGAACATATAGGTGATCCTAGAAAATGGACTGTTGAAGAGGAAGAGTTTGCAATAACCATTGGAAGTATTGTCACTTTCGCAACAGAAAACTTTGAGCGTAAAAAAACCGAAACAAAACTACTTTTAGAAAAAGAGTTCTCAGAAGAATTAGTAGGTTCTTTGATGGAAGGGTTATCTGTAGTGGATTTAGATGAAAAATTAATTCGGGTTAATCAAGCATTGTGTACAATGACTGGATTTACCAAGAAAGAATTAATAGGGGATCAGCCGCCTTTTAAATATTGGCCACCAGAATACCATGACAAAATAATTGAGGCTTTTTATGGCTTTAAAAATGGTGAATACAAGACAAGAGAATTAATTTACATGCGAAAAAATGGAGAGCGATTTCCTGTGTCCTTAGCATTCTCATTTATAAAAGATAAAAAAGGAGAAAACTTGGCGTATTTTGCCACTATAACAGATATTACCGAAAGGATAAAGGAAGAAGAAGCATTAAAGAAACGTGCAGAAATTTCGCGAAAAAGAAAAGAAGTCATCTCAAAGCTGGTGTCAATGATAGGTCAAGATTATTTATCTACTATTAAACAAATTGCGAAATTATCTTCTGAAGTTTTAA
>JAAEZL010000004.1:29379-37471 GCA_018222875.1 Algicola sp. | reverse complement strand
ATGTAGACCAGGTATCAATTTGGAAATTTAAAAATGATGAAGAACAGCTCGTAAGTAAGGTGTATTATAACTCCAGCAAAGAAATTTTACATGACGATGTTTTGGTCATAAACAAAACTGATTTCCCCGAATATTTTGAAGCTCTAGCTGACAAATCAATTTTAAATATTAGTGACATTAACAGTCATTCAATAACTAAAGCTTATGCCAAAGCATTTAATATTGATGTAAAAATAATATCACGTCTGGACGCAGTTATTCATGGTGACGCAGTTGTTCATGGTAAAAATAAGCGCTATGGTCTCATATGCTTTGAAAGTTATGGTGATGAAAGAACATTTTCTGATGAAGAAGAAAACTTTGCTACTTCAGTTGCAAATATCATTTCACTTATGGTCGAAAGCAGAGATCGTATAGCAGCAGAAAACCAATTAACTAAAACCAATGAAAAACTTTTGAAGCTTAATTCTGAATTAAAAGAATATAAAAAGGAACTAGAACAAGAAAATACGTATTTGCGTGAAGAAATTGATTTGTCTTTTAATTATGAAGAAATGGTTTACGGAAGCAAATCATTTAGTCAAGTTTTAACAGACGTAGAACAGGTTGCAGCAACTAATGCCACAGTTCTGCTGTTAGGAGAATCTGGAACAGGGAAAGAGCTGTTGGCAAGGGCAATTCATAATACGAGTGCAAGAAAAAGCAAGCCTTTAATAAAGGTTAATTGTGCAGCCATTCCCAAAGAATTAATTGAAAGTGAATTTTTTGGTCATAAAAAGGGGTCTTTTACAGGAGCTATTAATGATAAGCCTGGGAAATTTCAGTTGGCAGATGGCGGAACTTTATTTTTAGATGAGATAGGTGAATTACCCTTAGATATGCAACCAAAATTATTAAGAGCTATACAGGAGTCAGAAATAGAGCCAATTGGTGGACATAAAACTATAAAAGTAGATATTAGAATTATAGCAGCCACAAATCGAGATCTTAAAAAGGAAGTAAAAGAAAAGAATTTCCGTGAAGACTTATATTTCAGAATTAATGTATTTCCTATAACTATTCCGCCATTAAGAGAGCGAGTTGAAGACATTCCAATTTTAATTGATCATTTTGTAAATAAATACAGCAAGCTGTATAATAGAAATATTAAGTACATATCAGAAAGCGCTAAAACCAGTTTAAAATCCTATAGTTGGCCAGGAAACATAAGAGAATTAGAAAACCTTATGGAACGAGCTGTTATTTTATCTAAAGAAGAAAAACTCGTAATCCCTAACTTTAAATCGACCGCAAAAGAATCCTTAATTTCTTCCACGATATTATCTCTTGACGATGTTCAAAGAATTCATATCAAAAAAGCCCTTAAAAAATGTAAATGGAAAATAGGTGGTCCGGAAGGTGCTGCAAAATTACTTCAAATGAATCCCAGTACGTTGAGAGACAGAATAAAAAAACTGGAAATTGAAAAAGCGAAATAAGTCACGGTATTCCGTGATGCATCCGTTTATCGAATGATTTCTTCGGTATTCCGTGTCATATAATTTTCTGTATTCTTTGCTGTATATTTTTTTTGTATCTGATTATTAGGCAGATACATTTTATTACGTAGACTTTTTTTCATTTGGCATATATATTGGCATTTGGTTTTTGCTCAAAAATCATAAAAATGTTAATACATGAAACGGCCTAATGAAAACGAATCTGAAAACGTAGAGTTTTGGATTAAAGATGATATACTGTTCTGTAAGTTTAATCAAACAGATTGTCATATTTCTGTAGATACCGCTAAAACCTATATTCTAAAAATAGAGAAACTCACTAAAGGTCAACCTTTACCTTTCCTTATTGATGCTCGTGATTTTACTGGAAATTTTTCACCCAATGCAGCAAAAACTCTTGCTAAAAGTACCATTATTAAAGCAATGACTCTTCATGCTTTTGTTGTAAACACATTACATAACAAATTCCTTGTAGCTTCTTATAGCAGAATTTATTTAAAGAATCCTAATGTTCAAATATTTGAGAGTTTTGATGACGCTTTAGCCGCTTGTATAGAATCTAAAAATAAATTGTATGCCAACCCTAACTAATAGTGAATGCTATAACATCCACGATACTGATCTTTTAAAAACTTTAAAAAATCATTCGATAATATCTGTTTTTGATACTAACGGCAGAATCCTTTACTCTAATGATAACTTTTCAAAAATTTTGGGTGTTTCAAAAAAGGATATTGAAGTGCCAGCGAGCCAATTGATGAGATCTCTAATTCATTCTAGAGAACTTTTTTGGAAAATTTGGTCAGTAATTCAAGCTGGAAAAGAATGGAATGGCATATTGTTTCACGAAGGTAAAAATGATAAAAACTATTGGTTAGAGACCACTATTACTCCAATAAAAGACAGTAATGGAGAGGTTATTAAGTACATAACAAACAGTAAGGATATTACTAATTTTTACAGTGAAGAAAACGATTACGATTCAACTCATAATCATGAAAAACGACTTATTGGAGATATTACTAAAGAGGAGTTGTTTATTACCAGAAATGGAAAAATTTTTAACACATCACAAACTGAGTTAAACCATACCGATAACAGTGTCCTCGGATTATTTGTTTACGATTTTGTAAATCCATTACATGTTGATTGCTTCAAAAAACGAATAGACAAGGTTTTCCTAGAGGGCAAAACCAGCAGTTATCAATCGGTTGGACTAACTTCAAAAGGGAATCAGGCGTTTTATATCACTAAAATAAAACCTGTATTTAACCTTCAAAATGAAGTCATTTATGCCATATTAAAATCAAAGAAACAAAGGAATAGTGTAAAGGTTAACAAACAACTCAAAGCGGTAGAAACAAAATACAGTAACATATTTCAATCCATAAATGTTGGGATTATAGTTGTAGCTAACAGTAAAGGAAAAATTATTGAATGGAACGAAGGAGCCGAAAGAGCATTTGGATATGCAGATTCTGAAATTATTGGCGAACATTTATCCATATTAATTTCTAAGAAAGAAATCAAGAGAGGCGTAAAAGAGCTTTTAAAAGAAAAAAATAAGCTTGACAATAATTTATATGGAGGAAACATTGAGATGCTCGGTCTAAAAAAAAATGGAGAAGAGTTTCCTGTAGAATTCACAATGAGCCACTGGAATAATGGGAAAGAAAAATTCTACTGTGCCATTATGCTCGATATTTCAAAACGAAAAAAGTTAGAAGAAAAATTAATAAAAACGACCAAAGATCTGGAATTGTTTTTATATCGATCTGCTCATGATTTAAAAGCACCACTAACTTCAGCTGAAGGTCTACTGCTGCTGTTAAAGGAAGAAAAGCTTAATGATAAAGTTTCAGTTTTAGTTAATATGTTAATTGAAACTTTAGAAAAAGGAAGGTATTTATTAGATGATATGGCTTTTGCATCCATTATATGTGAAAAAAAGAGAGACATAGCACCTGTTGACTTTCAAAATACCATAAAAAACACTTTGGCTGTTTCAAATAGAATAGAAAAATTTAATGACATGACATTCAATTTGGATATACAGCAAACAACGGATTTCTATTTCAATAAAGAACTTTTAGATTCCATTTTTCAAAACCTTATACAAAATGCTATTTATTTTTCTATACCTAAAACCAGAACCAAAACACCTACTGTAAATGTATCTGTTAAATCTACAGATAAAGACGTTTCTATAGTGGTTTCTGATAATGGACTTGGGATTAAGGAAGACCATATTGATAAAGTTTTTGATCTCTACTTCAGAGTTTGCAATGTCAATCACAATGGAACAGGACTTGGGCTTTATGTTGTTAAACGAATTGTAGAAGATTTTAATGGAAATATAACATTAAGGAGTGAAATAAATAAAGGCACTTCATTCGAAGTGATATTGCCAAATCTAATAGAACAAATCCAAAAAAATGATTGAAAATGTAATGTTAATTGATGACAATAAAATTGATTTATTCGTCAATCAAAGAATTATTGAAAAGTACGATTCAACTATTAAAACCAGGGTTTTTAACAATGCTATTTCAGCAATAAGTTTTTTTAAACTTTTGGAACTAAATACCAATATCAAATGCTTAACTATTCCGGATGTTATTTTATTAGACCTTAACATGCCAGAAATGGATGGCTTTAAATTTTTAGAAGAATTTAAGAACATAAATTTAATGGATAAAGACAAGATCTCCATCTATATGGTGTCGTCTTCAAGTTATCCGGACGATATCCGAAAAGCTCAAGAAAAACCTAATTGTTCAGGATATATTACTAAACCATTAACGGTTGATAAGCTTAAAAATGTATTAAATAACACTACAAACTTTAAAAATCATGACTATTTCAAAAAAATAATTTAACCCCAAAACTAGTATTAACCAAATCATTAATTATGAACTTAAAACCTACACTTATACTTTTTTTCATCTCAGGTATTTGTTTTCTGTCAAATGCACAAATAATAAATAAAGGTGAGCTTAAAATTACATCGAGCACCAATGTTTATTTTCATGATGAATACACTAATGACACTTCGGGAAGCCACGTGTGTGATGGTAATCTTTATTTAAACAACAATTTTGTAAACCATGGCTTAACACAGTCTTCATCCGGAACTACTTATTTCAAAAGTGCAGAGAATACTTTACTAACCTTATCAGGAACCAGCGAAAATGCAAATTTTTATAATTTAGAAATTGATGTTACAACAGTCAATAAAAAAGGGGTGTCTGTTGCCAACGATTTTGCACTGCAAGTAACAAATGCTTTGAATCTCAGAAGTGGTGATTTAAGGTTAATTGGCGAATCACAACTCATACAAGAACATTCGGGAGTAGATAATAACATCAATGTTTCGGGAAAACTATTGTTAGATCAACAAGGAAAAGCGTCACCTTATCAATATGATTATTGGTCTTCACCTGTAAATAATGGAGGGACTTTTTCACTCTTAGGAGGAAAATTTGACGGAACCGATTCAGCTCAGAATCCTTTTAACCCAACACAAATATTATTTAACTCGGGATCGCCTTATAATGGGTTGCCAGCGGTTACTGATGTTGGTGGTAATGTAACTACGGCTTTGACAATTAATACGACCTGGCTTTATAAATATGCTAATGTCTCAGGTTCTTATTCAGACTGGATACATTTAAATAGTTCTAGTGAATTAAAACCAGGAGAAGGTTATACTATGAAAGGTACTAACGCTTCAGGATCTAATCAAAATTATGTGTATTACGGAGCACCAAATAATGGAGATTACCAGTTGCCAGTCAATTCAGGAGAATATGTTTTATTAGGTAACCCTTATCCGTCTGCTTTAGATGCTGAGGAATTTTTAAATGACAACCTTTCTCTTACAGGTGCTCTCTATTTTTGGGTTGATGGTGGCTCTACATCTCATGTCTTATCAACGTATCTAGGAGGTTATTCTATTAGAAATCTTACAGGTGGTATAATCCCTGCAATAGCTTCTCCGCTTATTTCAGGAATTGGCGATGCAGGCTCAGTAATAGCTCCTTCACAATATGTGCCAGTTGGCAAAGGTTTTTTTGTTGAAGCAACAGCCTCTGGGAATATTGAATTCAATAATTCACAGCGTATTTATAATTCACAATCTTCAAGGACGTCATCCGATAATAAATATGTACGAATCGGTTATGAAGATCCAGAAGGATTTCATCGTCAATTATTGTTAGGGTTTCTGCCAAACTCTCCAGCAGACTTAAGTTTTAATAATGGTTATGACGCTACTCAGTTAGATAAAAGAGATGATAATGTGTTTTTTATTATTGATGACAATACTAATAATCATTTTGCTATTCAAGGTGTCAACGATTTTTCAGAAAATATGGAATTCCCTATTGGGTTGACAATTTCAGAAGATGGATCACATCAGCTTATGCTGGACTCGGTTGAAAATTTTGAAGCTAACGTTTATGTAAAAGACAATGTATTAAACACGACCTATAATTTGAACGATTCAAATTTTGATATTAATTTGCCAGCAGGAGAATATTTTGATAGATATTCTATAGTATTTCAGCCTTCAGAAACCTTAAATACAACAACTCAGGACCTTGACAAAACTCAAATATATTACAATGGTAATAACCAAATTGTTGTAACAAAACCAAGTCATCTTGAAATAAAAAGTATAGATGTTTATAACGTCTTAGGTCAGCACATTTCATCATTCTCAGAACACATAACAAATCAGAATAAGATTCAACTTCCATTTAATGAAGCGAAAGGTATTTATCTGGTTGTTTTAAGTACAAATAATTCCCAAAAAACTACAAAAATCTTAAACTACTAATTATGAAAACTAAAAAATTACACCAAATCGCACTTACATTAATCGTCTTATTTTTATTAAGTACTAATGTTTACTCTCAAGTAGGTATAGGAACTTTAAATCCAGATCCTACTTCAATTTTAGATTTAGATTCAACAACAAAAGGATTGTTGGCTCCACGAATGACGTCTGCAGAACGAGCATCCATTTCAAATCCTGCAAATGGTCTGTTGGTTTACGATACATCAGAAAATGCGTTTTACTTTTACAAGTCGAGTGCCTGGACAAAACTAGATTCTAAAACTCGAACTAATCACAAATTAATTAAATCTGCAGCAGACTTAAGTGATGAACTTACTGCTGGAGGTGGTTCTAAATATTTGCTAAGTTCAAATTCAGTTTATGAAATTAATGGCACTATAAACTTAGCCTTTCCAATTGATTTAAATAATGCTTATTTAAGAGGTATACATACAAACGAAGACAAATTAATTAAAGCTAGTGGAGATATGTTTGTTGGAACTAGTGGAGGAACCATTAAAAACCTAACGTTAGCTGGAGGAACTATATTTAATTTGACAGGTAATGCCTCAGAAAGTTTAATCATAAGAGATTCTGTTATAGCGAATGCAACCTCTGTTGGAACAGTAGATGGTTACGGGATGGTATTCCTGAGTATAGTTCAATTTACTGGCAATGCTGCAGGAATTGAATATAGCGATATCAATACTTTACTCCTAAGTAATACAGGTTGGTTTTCTACAAACTCAGGTGTCTATGAAACCTATTCAGGTACTTTTAATTCTATTGAAAAACAAGGTGGTTTTATGACTGTAAATGGAGCTGCAAAAGGGATTGATTTAAGTAATAATCCTAGCGTTTCAAAAGGAGTGTTGTCTGAAGTTAGTTTTAGTGGAACTAGTACAACCTATGTTGAAAAATATACATCAGGATCTTATCCTAATTTTAATTTCTCTAATGCATGGACCGTTAATTGTCCTGGAATAGTTGTAGAAACTGATCAGGTTGCTTCTGCAAATATCTATTACGATGGAACTATCACCACAGGTTTTGTTCAAACCGTTTCCAATAATAGTGTGTTTAATTTAACTGGAAACGGGAATTCAAACACTACCGATGCTGTTAACATGTTAAGAACCTCTTCTCCTCAAGATAACCGAATAACTTATCTAGGTAATAAAACAAGAACGTTTAAAATAAGTGCAGCTTTATCAGTTAGAGGGAATAGTGGTGTTGGTGATTATTATGCTTTTTTTATCAGAAAAAACGGATCTACAAGTTTGATAGAAACGAATACGCTAATGCGAGTTAATAATACTTCAGATATTTCAAGCAACACGATATCTGGTACAGTAGAATTAGGAACGAACGATTATGTTGAAATTTGGGCTCAAAGGCTAACTGGTTCTGGGACTACTTCAATCACTGTTTTTTCTTTAAATTTAGACATTCAATAATTTTATGACCATTTATAAAAAAGCTCCAATTTTGGGGCTTTTTTTATTTTCAGTAAATTTTTGATGACGTTTTTAAACAATTCCGATGTGACTATAAATATTGAGATTATGAAAGCATTTAAGTACATTCTATTTTTAGCATTAATTTCCATACTCTTTGCCTGTAGTAAAGATGATGCTAATGATCAGCAACAAGATTTACAGTCATTCAATTCTCAAATTTGCAATGGTTTATCCGGACCGGAAGCTTTGTACTGGGATGGCGCTCATGGTTTGCCAACGTCATTAGCACAAAT
>JAAEZL010000004.1:6437-29369 GCA_018222875.1 Algicola sp. | reverse complement strand
ATCCTGGACAGCAATTTATACATTCACAATATCCAGCTCTTGGTTTTACCATGCCACAGGGTTATGTCGCTGAAGAAATTACAAATCAACAAACGGGAACAATAGGAGTCAATGTTTTTAGAAATGACAATAATGTGGTTTGGAGGTATATTCCTTCGAGCTCTTTTGCTGGTCAGATTCAAATAAATGATGTTGTTGCTTTTGAATTGAATCAAATTATGCAATTTTATGGGTTTAATGGAAGTCCACAGGTCATTTGTACAACAACGCAACAGACTAATGAATTCGGTTTTCCTACGACATTTGGAGCTCGGTTAATACGTTTTGAAAATGTTACAGCGCAGTTAATAGTGCAAACCCATTTTATGCCGAGTTTAGGGAATACTTTTATTTCTGTGACTTTAGCATCAGGTCCAACTGCCGAATTTAATAATTTAGTTATGGCAACCTATTTGCCGTTACATTGGCAGTTATTAGTGATTTCAGATGATGTAAGAGACTCCGATTTAGATGGTACACCAGATAATCAAGATGCTGCTCCATTTAATCCTAACATTCAATAATCAGACTTATCAACAGGTAATGAACATTATTTATAGCAAAGCATACACTTTATCGATAAAAAATTACATTTCATCGGATTTATTTTTGTTCAGACATAAAATAGTAGTATGTTTACAGTCCTTCATAAGCCCCTAAATCACTTATCAAGGTAATTTTATTAATCCATTTTATTTTTAGACGCTTTTGTGCGTTTATTTTCCCTCATAAATTTTTGAATTTTTGGCAGGTTTGCCTTTGTAGTTAATAATCCATTCTTCCCTCGACTTGCATTTTTTGATGCTTATTAATTATTGACAATATAGAATTTTAACAAACCCTAAAATATTAAAATTATGAAGACCCTAAAAATTACATTCCTACTATTGGCTGTTGTATTATTAACTGTTTCAGGAAAGAGCAGTGACACAGTAGTTGATACTAATGAACCTACTTTAAACGAGTATAAAAGCTATGATTTAATGGTGCACAACAAAGCTAAAATTAAAGTGCCTTCAACAGGTTTTAACAAAAGCTAAACCAACTTAAAATATAATATACAAGCTCTTACTTGAGAAAGTAAGGGCTTTTTGTTTATATTATTTTATAACTATAATAAAGTATAAAATAAAATATTCTAAATTTGGTAGCAACATTGATAAATCAATCTATTTTGCGACATTTTGTTCTTCATTTAATTTTAGTACTTAGTCTATCCACAACATATTCGCAGAATATCAAACATGAAAATGATTTAGATAGTATTTTTAAGTTAAGACAACGTTCTTCAGATGAATCACTTCCATTACAAGAGCGGTTCTCATATGCAAAAAAAGCCAGAGAGTTATCTCTTAAAACTAATGTAGATTCAACAATCTTAATTAGTAATAAAAACTTGTCTTTTTTTCATTTAATAATGAATAATCTAGATCTTTATAGAAACCTCAATGTAGATAATCTTAAACTTGCAAAAACGTTAAATGACTCTTTATCTATTGCAAATGTAAATCATAACTTAGGGTATTACCACCATGCCAATCAGCAAAATGATAGTGCTTACTATTATTATTCAAATGCTTTAGAGTTATATGATAAGCTAGATCAAGAAAGAAACGTATCCTCTGTTTTAATTAATGTAGCAAGCATTCAACAAGTTGAAAATGATTTTATTGGAGCAGAAGATAATGCCATAAGGGCTATCGAAGTTTTACAAAAACTACCCAGAACCGAAAGTGTTTCGGATGATTTGTGGATTCTTTATAATTTATTAGGCATAAACTCATTAAATCTTAAACTTTATGATAAATCTCTTGAGTATCATAATGAAGCATTGGCCATTAGTAGAGACATGCAATCTGGTAAGTTTAATGAATTGTATTCAAAGAATAATTTAGCTTTTGTATATAGAGAGTTAGGTAATTTAGAAAAAGCGATTAGTTTGTATTCAGGTTTACTTGAAAAAGAAAATTTATACGAAGAAGACCCTTCTTTTTATGCACTTATACTAGAAAATATAGCCTATACCAGATTCTTAAATGGTGATAAGGACATAAAAAATATTGAATCCCTGTTTAACAGAGCTTATAAAATTAGTGATAGTATTGATGATCCCATTACTAAGGTTGGTGTAACTGTAAGTATGTCTAAGTTTTATAAAGACCTTGGTAAAAAAGAATCTGCCATAAAATATGCTAAAGAGACCTATTTAACGGCTAAAAATATTGAATCCAACGATATTTTACTTGAATCACTTTTAATTTTATCAGAACTAAAAGAAGGCGATGAAGGTAAAGCCTATTTAAATGAACATATAAAGCTTAGTGATAGTTTACTTAATGTAGAACGAAACGTAAGAAACAAATTTGCCAGAATTGAGTTCGAAACCGATAAAATAGAGGAGGAAAACCAACGTATTTCTCAACAGCGAATGTGGCTACTAATTGTCTCAGCAGTATTGCTGGTGACCTTATTTTTATTATATATAATCATTACGCAACGTGCCAAAAATAAAGAGCTTCAGTTTGAAAAAGATCAACAAAAGGCTAATGAAGAAATTTATAATCTCATGCTATCTCAACAGGATAAAGTTGATGAAGCTAGAGCGAATGAGAAAAAACGAATTTCACAAGAGATGCACGATGGAATTTTAGGACGACTATTTGGTACACGTCTCAGCCTTGATAGTTTAAATTTTTCAGAAGGGAAAGATGCCATTAAAAACAGATCTAATTATATCAATGAATTGAAAACTATTGAAGATGACATTCGTAAAATCTCTCATGATCTTAATACCGATTTTGTATCTGGTTCTGGCTTTATGGGTATTGTTTCAGAATTAATTGAAAAACAAACAAATGCTTACCAGCTTCAGCATCAATTTAATTATACAGATGATGTGAGTTGGGAAAGTGTTTCAAACAAGAACAAAATAAATATTTATAGAATTATTCAGGAATCACTTCAAAATATCTATAAACATGCCAAAGCTGAAACCGTTAAAATTAGTTTTGAACTAAAAAATAATGTAATTTTATTATCCATCACTGACGATGGTGAAGGCTTTGATGTTAATAAAAGCAAAAAAGGAATCGGAATTAAAAACATCAACGCAAGAGTACATGACCTGGAAGGCAGTGTAGATTTTATTTCAAAAATCAATGAAGGGACAACTATAAACATAAAAATTCCTTATAAAACCAACTCATAATGCAGCACATTCATATTTTAATGGTCGATGATCATCCTATCATAATAGAAGGTTACCAAAATACGTTAATGGCTACAAAAAAGGAAAATCAGACTTTGGTTATCGATACGGCTAATACCTGTGACTCTGCAAATTTATTAATGGAAAGAGCTGCAGACGAACGTCCTTACGATGTTTGTTTTTTTGATATTAGCCTGCCACCTTCATCTGATGGAAAAATTACCTCTGGAGAAGATTTGGCTAAAATTGCCAAGAACTTATTACCCAATGCTAAAATTATCATACTTACGATGTTTAATGAATCGTATCGCATTCACAGTATTGTAAAAGAAATCAATCCAGACGGCTTTTTAATTAAAAGTGATTTAACTTCCAGTGAACTTGCCGAAGCTTTTCATCACATTCTTGTCGATCCACCATACTACAGTAGCACTGTTACCAACTTTCTGAACAAATCAGTAATCAACGAAATATATGTAGATGAAATCAACCGAAAAATTCTACATCTTTTAGCTCAAGGCATGAAAACCAGAAGTCTTCCTGAGCATATTAATCTGTCTATGAGTGCTATAGAAAAACGAAAAAAACAGCTTAAATTATTGTTTTCAATTGAAGATGGAAAAGATGAATCTTTAATCCAGGAGGCTCGAACAAAAGGATTTTTATAAAAAAACACTACTTTTTTTCGGTTTTCGGTCATAAATACCACTCCTGAAACCCTTGTCATTTCTACAAACTACGGTTTTTCCGCATCAAGTTTACGGTTTTTCCGTAACATAAAGTGATTATCAAATCCTATCTTTGAAGCAGTCAACAATGTAATACTTTTTAATCCCTCTAAGTAATTTGTTGAATTAATAGCAAAGAAAAGAACCTAACAGCTTAATAAAGTTGTTAGGTTTTATCTTTTAATATAGTCAGAATTAAAAAAGTACATCTTGATATTCAATAATCTTTCCGATAAAGAGTCCTAAAAATACAAGCGCAATAATAAATTTTATAAAGGTTGAAGCTAAAAACCCTAAAAAGGAACCAAAGGCAGCCTTAAGCGCTTTATCAAATTCACTTTTATTGATGAGTTCTCCTATTAAAGCACCAACAAATGGTCCAATAATGATTCCTCCTGGAATTGGTGCTAATAACCCAATAATTAAACCTATTGAGGTTCCAATCATACCAGCTCTACTACCACCAAAGCGTTTGGTTCCAATAGCAGGAATAATATAATCAAGAATCCATATGGTTATAGCAACAAAAAGCGTAAGACCTAAAAAAGTCCAATTCATTGGGACAACATCTGCAAAATGAAAAATAAGTAAGCCAACCCAACTGGTTAAAGGACCAGGTAAGATTGGTAGAAAACTGCCAATAATACCTAGAACAATAAAAAAGGCAGCAAGTATGATTAAAAATATATCCATTAAATCGTATATAAGTTCAACCAGTTAGACGGAAATTAAAGCAGTTTGTTACATTTTGAGTTGGAGTTGTGATTTGGACTTAAATAGGCAACTATCAAAACCAATATAAGTTTAAATGCTGTGCAACCTGAACCAATCTTTTTTGTAAAAAGAGTAAAGTGCTATAATATCTAAAAAAATTGTACTTTTCGCTTTCAGTTACACCAACATGAAACGCATTTTTATCTTCTTAATAGTCATTAACATGATGTCTTGTGATTTTTACAACAAGAAAAAGGTATATTCTGAAGATTTATTAGAAAACGAACTAGAAATGTTTACCTGGAATGATGTTGATGAGTATCCAACATTTACATCTTGCGATTCTACAACAGGAAAGGAAAACAAAAAACAGTGCTTTGAAAATACGTTAAGAGACATTTTAAATACCAACCTATCTCAATATCATATCATAGTTACTGAGGCTGTTGAAGATACCGTTCAATTAAAAATCACCATTGATAAGGACGGAAATTTTTCGATTAATTCTATAAAAAGCAGTCTCTTAACCCAACAGGAAATTCCGCAATTAGACAGTTTATTACGTCGAAGTTTGGATTCTTTACCTAAAATTTTTCCTGCAATAAAAAGAAGTCAGCAAGTCACAACTGAGTTCAGTTTGCCAGTCATTATTAAAATCGAATAGCTAGTTTTTGCATTAATCTTAAAATTTCTACATACAGCCAGATGAGTGTGGCTAAAAGTCCCCAAGTTGCTAACCATTCTTTAAATTTTGGCGCTTTATTCTTGTAGCGCTCAATGTAGTCAAAGTCTAATAAAAGCGCAAAAGAAGCAACGATTGCAGCAACACAGTTAAAGATGATTGCTATCCATGATGTTCCCCAAATGTAACTTTTAATTCCGAAGAAATTCAAAATCATAGAGATGAGGTAAACGACCATAATACTCACAGTAGCAGTAATAATGACACTTTTCAGTTTTTTTGTGACGACAATAATTCTGGTCTGATAAAGCACTAGCATCACAAAAAAAGTAACGATAGTTACACCAATGGCTTGATATGGCATTTCAGGAAAATGTTTATGTGCATAGGCTGAAAATCCTCCAAGAAATATACCTTTTGCTATGGTGTAAAGTGGCACTAATACGAAAGCCCAATGTTGCCTTACCGAAATCACTACGCTTATTATAACGGCAGCTAACATGCCTCCAAGTGTAAACCATTTTACTGGCATACCATTTTCATTAAGTTTCCAGATATAGGCTGTGATTGCAGCAATGACCAGAATACATAATATAGATTTTATCAAAATACCAGAAACCGTCATTTTTTTGTCCGACTGGTTTTGATGTTCCCAGAAGTAACCAGAAAATACAGGATTATTGGTTTGGTAATTTGTTAAGCGCATTACAAATTAAACTTATAGCCAATAGCGAAGTCGGTTGAAAAATTACCTTGATTGTCTAAAAACAAAGCAAAGAGTTCATTATAAGCTAAAGTGATAAAACTGTTTTTACTCACATTGATATCTGCACCCAGACCAAAAATAAAAGGAACATCAAAAGCTGTTTCACTAAATTCCTGACTTGTAATGGTACCATTGGTTTCGGTAACAAGAGTAGCATTAGAGAAGTTAAGTGTTGCAAATTTCATATTTGCATAAAGGCTGAATGTTTCTTTATTAATCACTCTAAAACGATAGCCCAAAGATAACTCTGTAGTTGAGTATTGAATATCTTCTTGTTCAAGCACATGTTTTAATTGCATAAAAATAGCATGCCTTGAAATGCGTTCAGCTTCTAAAACTTCCAGTTCTGCTCCAAATAAAGGTGTTTTTTCATTGTTAGGATTGTTAATAAACGGACTGTTAGTGATCCCTCCAAAAACACCAAGTCTAAACTGAAATTTACTTCTGCTTACAGTAGTTTCGTATGCACTATCTGCTGAAACATTGTAGGCATCAATAAACTCTTTTAGGCTGAATAATGTTAGGTTAAGGCGTTTGGTTGACATTGAATTGTTAGTCAATTCTTCAAGCGTAGTTTTATATTCTTCCTGAAATTTTCGGTCAACTTTAGTGTTTTTTAATTCAGTAATCGTATTGTCTTCAGTTCTAACAAAATAGCGATATTCATTATCAATAATGTTCCAAAGTAAATCCAGTTTACCTTCAACTTCAGTTTTTAATTCAATGGTTTTTCCATTTATGGTATAGCTTTCTTGAGCTTGAATGAATGAAACGCTAAGAATAAAGCATAAAACACAGATTATTTTTTTCATCAGGACAATAGATTATTAGTACTGTAAATCTAACAAAAATAAATGAGAATGTACTATTTGTTGTAAGCTCGATCTTTCCATTTGTAACCTTTAAAAACTGAAATAAAAACCACATAAACAGAAAAGAAAGGATACATAAAACTTGAAAAAATGAAAGATGCCAAATAGGATTCCTGATTAAAAAAACGAGCAGTTTTGAAAAGCAATAAAAAATCGATACTTAATTTAATAATAAACACGTATCCAAGAGTTTTGAGTGAAATGAAATGAGCTAATACTAAAAGAGGAGAACACACTAAAAATCCATTCATCAGAAACACTATCATTCCTGTCAGCTTACCAAAAAGACTATTATAACTTGATGTCTTTGCTGCCCATCGTACACGTTGTGAGACTAAACTTTTAAAATTTTGCTGAGGTGCTGTTGTTACAATAGCACGTTCCGATTTTAAATAATGAATGGATTCAGGATATTTAGAAATCGCTTTTTGTAGCATGAAAATATCATCACCACTTGAAATTGTTGAGTTTCCATCGAAGCCTTTCAAATCAAAAAACAAAGATGTTGTATACGCTAAATTTGCGCCATTACAGAGTATAGGCTTATTAATTCCAAAAGCACCAATGCTGACACCTTGCAGACTTAAAAAATCAAGCAATTGAAATCTTTTCAAAAAGGAAGTTGAATTGTGATAGGTAACAGGAGCAACGATGAATTTCGTATCGTTTTTTTGAATAAAACAATCAAAACTATCTAACCAGAATTTTGGTAGTTTACAGTCGGCATCTGTAGTCACAATCCATTCATATTTTGATTGAGAAATTGCTTTTGTTATCGCCTCTTTTTTTGGTGAAGCTGAAGGGTTTTCATTCGTTAATATCCTGAAATCAATTTGGGTTTTATTCAGTTTACGTCTTATGAGTTCAACCGAATTATCTTCAGAATGGTCATCAATAAATAAAATTTCAAATTTATGCTTGTCATAATTCAGCTCTAAAATAGAGTCTAGTAAATCTGGTAAATAGTTAGCTTCATTTCTAAAAGGAATCACAATACTAAACTCAATTTTAGCTTTAAGGTCTTCAAGAGGAATTGTTTTCACCTTATCAAAACCAAATGTAAAACTGCCAATCAAAAGCAGATATAATAAAAGAATAACGATAGTAATGATTAGCATTATGAAGTGTGATCTTTAGGTAAATTAAAATTCAGTACGTAATAACTTCCAAATAAACTGGGTAACACAAAATTAAGCAACCACATTAAGGTAACGACACTAAGTGTTGTAAAATCATTAACGCCAACAATAGAAAATAAATACACAGCAACACTGCTTTTTATAACGACATCAAAAATAAAAACAGAAGGGATTACTGAAGCCAGAAGATACATTGCAGTAATGACGACCATTGCATTGTAATAGCTGACACTAACTCCAAAAACAGTTAGCAAAACATAAAACTGAAATGAAAAGACAAGGTATCTCAAAATTGATAAAAATGTTCCCTGAACTTTTATGCTTACAGGAATTTTTCTAAAAAACTCCAGCAACCGTTGTATTGAAAATCCTTTGATTTTGAAAACATTCTTATTAAAACCAAAAGCGGTAAATATTACAATCACTACGATGATAACAATAAAACGAGATACCTTAAAATAGTTAATATTTAAGTCATATTTTGAATTTAAAATCAGTAAACCAGCAATGCCAAACAGGATTGTTGTTCCCATTTGCATCATATTACTTAGTAAGTTGAGCAGTACTATTTTTTTGCGTTTCCCAGTAGTATAATAGATGGCTTTGGCGCCATATTCACCAATTCGGTTGGGAGTAAATAACGAGGCTGTTAATGACCCTAAACTTTGTTCTAGTGCATTTTTGAAACTTATATGCTGTAATGAAGCGACTAAAGTTTTCCATTTTAAAATTTCCAAAAACCAGTTAAAAGAGGTTAAAAACACTAAAAAAAGTATGATTTTTAATGAAAAAGCATCATTTTCTCTTATAAATTGAATAAAAACATGAACATCGAGTTCTTCGTTTTCGGTCAATTTCTTATAAATAAAATAAAAAGCACCAACAACAATACTTAATTTAATAAGTAAAAGAAAGAATTGTTTAGTTTTGTAAGTAAGACTCCCAAAATGCATAGGAATTTATCTGAACGTTTTGAATTACTTGCAAAATAAACCATTATAATAACATGATGTCGATTTTTAAAACCCAAAAGCATAAATTACTAATTGTAGTCATATTGTTCACTACATTTTCATTTGCGCAAAAAGACACCAATAAATGGAAAGCACAAATCACACTTGGTGTTAACAGTCCGTCGCAATCCGGTTTCGTTGAAGGCTTTGAATCAAAGTCGGTAAACTTCCCGACAGTCAATGCTGGATTTCAGTACATGTTTAAACGACAGCTTGGAGCTAAGCTCGATTTCGGATTTAACCGATTGTCAAATGATGATACTTCACCAGAATTTAAAATTAATTATACGCGAATAAATGCGCAGTTTGTATATGATCCTACAGAATCACTTGGGTTTTTACCAGCTCGAATTGGTTTAGTCGCTCATGCAGGTCCTGGTTACACCTTTGTAAAGCCGTTAGGAGATTTTTCTAATAATAAGGTCTCATTTTTAAATGTTATGGGAGGACTCGAAGTACATTACGCGTTGAGTGAGTATATGTCGTTATATACTGATGTATCTTATATACTCGGATTAGGAAGCGATTTTGATCCAGTAATCGATGGTTTTGGTTCATTTAATGGTAATTTACTAACCCTAACTTTCGGAATTACATTCTCGTTAAGTGGATGTCACTATTGTTAATACATGGCTAAAGAAAAAATTATTTTAGGAATTGATCCAGGAACAACGATTATGGGTTTCGGACTCATAAAAGTGGTTGGAAAGTCGATGACCTTTCTTCAACTCAACGAGCTGGATCTGAAAAAATACAGTGACCACTATCTAAAATTAAAGCTCATTTTTGAACGCACGATTGAACTCATCGATACACATCATCCTGATGAAATTGCTATTGAAGCCCCTTTTTTTGGTAAAAATGTACAAAGTATGTTAAAACTCGGAAGAGCACAAGGTGTTGCTATGGCAGCAGGTTTGTCTCGTGAAGTTCCAATTACAGAATATTCACCTAAAAAAATTAAAATGGCCATTACCGGAAGCGGAAATGCCAGTAAAGAGCAAGTAGCTAAAATGTTGCAAAGCTTATTAGGACTTAAAACCTTACCAAAAAACCTGGATTCAATGGATGGTTTGGCTGCTGCTGTTTGTCATTTTTATAACGACGGTCGCATTGAGATTGGTAAAAGCTATTCTGGCTGGAGTGCTTTTGTGAAACAAAATGAAGATCGTGTTAAAAAGTAGTTTATATGTGAAGTTGTGGCGTTGTTAATTTGTTGAGATGTTACTCTAAACTTGATGCGAAATCTATTTTTATTAATTATGCGTTTTTATTTTTCACCTAAACACCTAAACACCTAAACACCTAAACACCTAAACACCTAAACACCTAAATTGAGCGGCATTTACATCCACATACCATTTTGCAAACAGGCTTGTCACTATTGTGATTTTCACTTTTCTACAAGTTTAAAGAAGAGAGATGACATGGTTCATGCTCTGGCGAAGGAAATTCAGCTCAGAAAAGACGAGTTTAAAAACACAACTGTTGAAACCATTTACTTTGGTGGTGGTACACCAAGTTTATTAACGATTGAAGAATTACAATTTTTAATCGATACAATTTATAGTCTTTATCAAGTGTCAGAGTATCCCGAAATCACACTTGAAGCTAATCCTGATGATCTAATTAAAGCAGAATTATTACCTCGAGCGCAGTCGAGAGGTCTTTCTGCTACGTCAATTTTTCAAGATTACAGAGCCACAGGAATTAATAGACTTTCAATTGGCATTCAATCCTTTTTCGAAGACGATCTCAAACTCATGAATCGCGCACATAATGCAGAAGAAGCAAAACAATGTTTGTCTGAAGCTGTTCGTCATTTTGATAATATTTCAGTTGATTTAATCTATGGTATTCCAGGTTCAGATAACGAACGTTGGAAGCAAAATATTGAAACAGTATTAGCGTTCAATATTCCACACATTTCAAGTTATGCCTTAACTGTTGAGCCAAAAACAGCTTTAGCGAGCTTTATAAAAAAAGGACTTATTGACGATGTAGATGACCAGCAGGCACATGAACAGTTTCATATGCTGAAAGATGCCTTAGAAGCTTCAGGATTTCTGCATTACGAATTATCTAATTTCGGAAAGGAAGGTTATTTCAGTAAAAATAATTCAGCCTATTGGCAAGGAAAATCCTACTTAGGAATTGGTCCTTCAGCACATTCATTTAATGGAACACAACGCGGATGGAATGTACGTAACAATTCAAAATATATTAAAGCCATTCAAAGCGACATACTTCCTATAGAAACAGAAACCCTTACTACAACGGATCGCTACAATGAATATGTCATGACAGGTTTGAGGACGATTTGGGGCGTTTCAATTTCTAAAGTAGAAAAAGACTTTGGTAAAGTTTTTAAAGATTACCTAATTGAACAATCCAAAATTTTTATAAATCAACATTTATTGTATATTGATGATGAGCATTTACGCGTCACCAAAAAAGGACAATTTTTGAGTGATGGAATTGCTTCTCACCTTTTTAAAATTAATTTATAGTGCTAACAACAATTCAATACAATTCAAGAAAATTACAACTAGATTTATCAAAACCACTGGATATTTCGATTCCGATACGAGCTTCAAAGAAAAATGTGAATGCCTGGTATATTGATGAACCAAAAATAGAACCTGTCAAATTAGACGATTGGGTTGGAAGTGTTGCGAAAGGTGCAGATGTGAACTTCAACAACATTCAGTTTAATCCGCATGCTCATGGAACGCATACAGAATGTGTTGGTCATATTACAAAAGAGGGTCATTCGGTAAATAAAAACTTAAAGCAATTTTTCTTTCTAGCTGAAGTGGTTTCAGTGGCACCAGAACCTTCAGGTGACGACACTATAATTTCTAAAGCCCAGTTACAATTTGCCTTAGGTAATAAAAAGCGTGATGCTATTGTGATTCGTACCTTGCCGAATATGAAAGATAAATTGAGCAAGCAGTATTCAAAAACGAACTGGACGTATTTAAATGAAGAAGCTGTCAATTATTTAGTAAGTAAAGGCATTAAACATTTACTTATCGATTTGCCAAGTGTTGATAAGGAAGAAGATGGAGGCGAATTAAAAGCGCATAAAGCATTCTGGAATTTTAACGGGAAACTTCGGAAGGATTGTACCATAACTGAATTTATATATGTTCCTAACAAAGTAGTTGATGGCGAATATCTGTTGAATTTACAAATTGCTCCAATTGAAAATGATGCAACTCCGAGTAAACCTGTTTTGTTTAAAGTTTTAGAATAAATTTAAAAAATCTGTCACTTCGAGCGCAGTCGAGAAGTATGTATTGACAGAAACAATGACGTATGGAAACATTTTTTATCATCATCATAAGCATCTTAGTCACCTTAGCTATTGTGACCTTAGTGAAGCAATTCAGAATAAAAAAACGCACCAATTCTCAATCGGTTATCTTATTAGATAAGATCAAGAAGGTCTGTAAGTTTATCACTGTTGAAGGTGATTTCGCTGAGATTTATCATTATGAAGATGTAAAAGAACGTTTTTTAAAATTAGTTACAAGTCGTAAAAAAGCACTGGTAGTCATCAACGCTAAAGCACATGTTGGTTTTGATTTATCTAAAATACAATTAGAATCTGATACGAAAACCAAAACGGTTACATTGTTTCATTTTCCGCAACCTGAAGTCTTATCGATTGAAACCGATTTAAATTACTACGACAAAAAAGATGGTATGTTTAATAAATTTGAAGCTTCAGATTTAACCGAGTTGCACAATGAAGCAAAAAATCATATCATGAATAAAGTCCCGGAAAGCGGACTCTATGACGTTGCAAAAAAGGAAGCCTTAGAATCGGTTTTACTTATTGAAAGTATTGTAGAAACTATTGGCTGGAAGCTGGATTATTCAGCATTAAAAATTGAAGGAGACGATAAAAAATTATTAAAAAGATAGACTGTCATTTTGAGCTTTAAGCGAAATCTGGAGTAGTAAAGTAGAATGAATATAGAAGATTACAGAAACTATTGTCTAAAAAAGAAGGCTGTAACGGAACACTTTCCGTTTGATAATGACACTTTAGTTTTTAAAGTTTTAGGAAAAATGTTTGCCTTAGCATCTTTAAAACGATGGGAAGCAGGAGAAGGCTTTATCAACTTAAAATGTGATCCCGAATACGCTCAGGAACTAAGATCTGAATATGACAGTATCAAACCAGGTTATCACATGCACAAACAACAATGGAACAGCGTTTATATTCATACTGGAGAACTTCCAAATGCACTTATTTTAAAATTAATTGATCATTCTTATGATATGGTTGTAAAAGGCATGACCAAAAAAATGAGAGCTTCTCTTCAATAAAGCAGTATGTTTGTAAAGTTCTATAAATCAACAATCGTAAATCAAAAATTCAAATGAGTGTATTACAAACGCTTCAGGAACGAAGCAATAATAGTTGTGAGTTGTGCAGTTCAACTAACGATGTATCACAATATACCATTCCGCCTTCATTAAATGAAAATGTTGATAATGACGTCCTCATATGTAAAACATGCAAGGATCAAATCGAAGGCAATACAGAGATGGATCCCAACCACTGGAGATGTTTAAATGATAGCATGTGGAGTGAGCATGTTGCAGTTCAGATTATGGCCTGGCGCATGTTACAACGTCTTAGAGGTGAAGGCTGGCCAAAAGATTTACTGGATATAATGTATTTAGACGATGAAGCTCTAGCATTAGCCAGAGCCACAGGAGAACACGAAGATGAAGCTAATAAAATCGTTCACAGAGATGTTAATGGTGTAATTTTAGAGTCAGGAGATTCAGTCGTTTTGATAAAAGATTTAAAAGTAAAAGGCTCCAGTATGGTTGCCAAGCAAGGAACAGCAGTTAGGAATATTCGGTTAGACCATGAAAATGCTGAGTATATTGAAGGGAAAGTTGGATCACAGCAAATCGTTATCATTACTAAATATGTAAAGAAACTTTAGTCGTTTTTCTTTTTAAAGAAATTAAAACCTAAAGGTATCATAAAGATTAAAAACAGAAATTTTCCAGAAACAATTCCGTAAATTGTGATGATAGCCAATATGACGTAAAGAATGACTTGGTAAGATGATTTCATAGAGTAAAATTAAATAATGTTAGAGATAAGACCAACTTGTGAACATTGTAATAAGTCCTTACCATTCGATTCAACTGAAGCGATGATTTGCACGTTTGAATGCACCTATTGTAAAGATTGTGTTGATTCAGTTTTACAACAGGTTTGTCCCAATTGTGGAGGCCATTTTGAAAAACGTACAATTCGCCCAAAGCATTTATTAGAAACATATCCGGTTTCAACTTCTATCGTTCATAAACCTGTTGACCTTAACAAACATCAGGAGCGTTTAACTAAAAATTAAGTGTATGCAGAATTCAAAATGTTTAATAGTAGTCCTTTTTATGAGTTTGTTTTCTTGTTCTGAAGAGGAAAAAATAACGACTGCTTCGGAACAATTGCAAACTGTCATTAATGCGTTTCAAGACCATGAAGGCTATGATGAAAATAAATATCCTTTAGGACTTTTTACTGAAGCCTATTATAAGTCTGAAGCTGAATTTGCTCAGGAAAAGCTGGAAGTATTGTCTAAAATAGAATCAGAAACCTTAAGTGAAACCGAACAAATCTCACTAACACTCTTAAAATTTGTGTTGCAAGATCAAATCGATTTTTATGAATTTGAAGGCTATTTAAATCCCTTATTATCTGATACAGGATTTCATACCAATTTAACGTATGAAGTCAGACCTTTAACTAACTATGAACAAGTTAAGGATTATCTTAAAAAGTTGAATGCCATTCCGGAGTTTGTGAATCAGAATTTAGTGCATTTACGTGCAGGTTTAGACAAAGGCGTGTCTCAGCCCAAAATTATTTTTGAAGGTTATGAATCTACGTATGATACACATATCGTTGACCATTTTGAAGATAGTTTTTACTATTCACCATTTAAAAACCTTCCGAATGATTTAAATGAAACTCAGAAAGATTCCGTTTTAACTGCTGCAAAAACTGCTGTTGAAACTATAGTAATACCTCAATTTAAACGCATTAAAACCTTTTTTGAAACGGAATACTTTCCAAAGACAAGAACGACATTAGGTGTTTCTGAAACACCAAATGGAGCAGCATATTATCAAAACAGAATTAATTTTTACACGACGAGTACACAATATACGGCTGACGATATTCATCAAATCGGACTCGATGAGGTGGCACGTATCAAAGCTGAAATGGAAACCATTATTAGTGATTTAAATTTTAAGGGAAGTTTTGAAGATTTCTTTCATTTTTTAAGAACAGATAAACAGTTTTATGCTGAAACTCCTGAGCAATTATTAATGATAGCTCGTGATATGGCAAAACGTGCTGATGCACAACTGCCTCGCTTTTTTAAAACATTACCACGAAAGCCTTATGGTGTTGCACCAGTTCCGGATGCTATAGCACCAAAATACACAACAGGTCGCTATATTGGAACAACTAAAGAAAGTACAGATCCTGGTTATTATTGGGTTAACACTTATGATTTGCCAAGTAGAACTTTATACACGATGCCTGCTTTAACCGTACATGAAGCGGTTCCTGGACATCATTTGCAAGGCAGTTTAAATAATGAATTAGGAGATAGTATTCCAAGCTTCCGGAAGGATTTATATTTATCTGCCTATGGCGAAGGTTGGGGTTTGTATTGCGAATTTTTAGCTGAAGACATGGGAATGTATACCACGCCATATGAGCAATTTGGAAAACTCACTTACGAAATGTGGAGAGCTTGCAGATTAGTAGTTGATACAGGAATTCATGCGAAAGGCTGGACACGTCAACAGGTTGTTGATTATATGGCATCGAATACAGCTTTATCACTTCATGAAATCAATACAGAAACCGATCGTTATATTTCTTGGCCAGGACAGGCTTTATCTTATAAAATAGGAGAACTTAAAATTAGAGAACTTCGATCAAAAGCGAAATCTACCTTAGGGTCAAAATTTGATATCAGAGAATTTCATGATGTTGTTTTAAATCAAGGTACTGTTACACTTGCAATTTTGGAAGACAGAATTAATAACTACATCGCAAAAATGAGCAAAAAGTAATCGTTTAAGTTGTTGTAGTCGTGCATTTTATCGATTAAAAAATGCCATTCATGAACGAAATCTTACCAATGATACATTTAGTCGAAAAAATAGCATAACCTGTATTTAATTTTGGATATTTAGTACATAAATCATTGATTTTAGTACCAAAATTTACACCATTATTAACCTCAAAATGCTATTATTATGGACTTAGAAATTACAAATTCAAATAACTTTTTCAGAGTAAAAGGGTCATTAGACCGTCACAATAATAACTTGATCAAAACTAAATTCAGAAACGTTTTAGAAAAGCCAAATTCCATCACTGCAAGTATGGAATATTGAAAACGTATTTCTCGTCATGGTGTAACCGCACTTGCACAATTACATAACGAATCTATTATCAAACAAAAACGTTTATCAATCATTGGTCTAGGATGCCAAGAGGTGTTTAAACATTTTAAAACAGTTGAACGAAAAACGACAACAGCTGCTTAAACCTTACAATGCATTTTTTTGATGTTTGAAAAAAGCATCAGCCTGAAGTTGCATTAATTCTCTTGCTTTTTTACGCTTGTACGTATAAAGTTCATCCTCTTCTGCGATGTCATTATATATTTTATTATTTAGTGTTTGATCTGTTTTGAGTAGGATGTTACGTTCGTTAACTTTCTGCTCAACCCAAGTTTTGACTGCTGTTTCTGCATCTTCTAATTTATAATCATATTCACCTTTTGGAGATAATAATTTTGCGAATATTGGAGACGTTTCAATAGCTAAAAACAACAATAAAATAAAGAGAGAAGGTTGCCAAGGCAATTCTCCTAAAGCATTCACACGAGCCATTAAACCATCAAAACCATCAATAATAGGTTGTGACGTTACAACTTGCGTATCGTAATCTGCTTTTAATTGCGTAATTTGATTTTCAATTGAAGCAATCTTAGCCTTGTTATCTGTTTTAAGCAGTTGTAATTCAGACAAAGCAGCATCGTGTTTTTCGCGTTTTTCTTTATAAACAGGACCTTTTCCTAAAAGCTTTGTGCCAGCGCTTCCTTCAGCTTCAGAAATGTAAGTGTCATATAATGCATTAACTTCGGTTTCTTTAGTATTTATCTGACTTTGTAAAACTTTAATATCATTTTCAAGAGCTTCAACATCAGGTGTAAATTGTTGTGCTATTTGTTCTTTATTGGCAAGCGTTAAATCGTTTTTTTGTTCTAAAAGGACTTGATTGATTTCCTTTTCAAATATCTTCAGTTCTAAGGGTTTTGAAATTACAATGGCAATAATTACAGCTAAAATTAGTCGAGGAGAGGCTTGTATGATTTCATCAATAATAGTGTTTCGCTTTTTAATTGTTGAAACAATAAATCGATCTAAATTAAAAATCAGCAATCCCCAAATAAAGCCAAAAGCTATAGCTGCATAAAGGTTGTCAAAAACAGTATATAAGGCATAGCTACAAGCAATAAACGCCATGACAGCAGTAAAAAACACAGTAGCTCCAATGCCAGCAAATTTATTTTGTTCACCAATAGAACATTGATCTAAAATATCGGTATCTGAACCTGAACAGATAATGAAGAATTTTTTGAGCATGATGATTTGATTTTGATTGATTACCTATTAGAACGCAAAAAAGGTAAGTATGTTACACTTATTATAAAGAAAAAGGCTAACGCTTAATAGCTACTTCAATAGATTTTATATGAAAATCCACTATATTTGATAAAAATTAAAAGAAAAATTGCCCACAATGAATACTTTCCGAACGACCATCATATGTCTTTTTTTATGTGTTTTTAATTCTTACGCACAATCCATTCAAGATATTATAGATAAGGTTAATATAGATACTTTAGCACTTACCATTCAAGAATTTTCAGGCGAAATTCCTACTGTTGTAGATGGCAATACAGTTACCATTTTAAACAGAGAGCAAGCTAATAATGATTTAGCTGCTGATTATTTAGTTCAGAAACTTGAAGCATTAGATAATATCACCATCAATGACCAGCAATTTGATTCCAATGGTAGAAATATCATAGCAACGCAATTAGGTAAAACGAATCCAAACGATATTTATATTATTTGTGCTCATTACGATACTGTTGCAGATTATTGTGCAGATGATAATGCAACCGGAACTGCTGCTGTGCTGGAAGCTGCAAGACTATTATCAACACAGTGCTTAGATAATACAATTGTATATGCGCTTTGGGATGAAGAAGAAATTGGTTTAAATGGCTCTTTTTTTTATGCAACAGAGGCAGCTAATAATGGTGATAATATCTTAGGCGTATTAAATTTAGATATGATGGGTTATGATGGTGATGCTCCAGGTTCACAGGAGATAATGAATTTGATATAGATACAAGAAATATTGCAGGTTCTCTGGCTATGAAAGATGACATCATTTCAGTTTTAAACAGCTACACCTTTGACTTAAGTGTTATTGAGGTTGTTCCCGGAACTTTTAACAGTGACCATTCCAGTTTCTGGACTAATGGATATTCTGCTGTTCTACTAGGAGAATCCTGGGAAACCAATGATCAAACTCCTTTTTATCATACTTCTGGAGATCGTTTTAGTACGATAGACATGCCTTATTTTTACGAGTTGACAAAATTAACTACAGCTTATATGGCAACCGTTGGAGGATTAGTTGGTGTAGATAATGGTGTAACTCAAACCGTTACTATGTTAACCGCTAATCAAACTTCAGCATCGTATCAATGGATAAATTGTGATACGAATGCTCCCATTTCTGGAGCTACGTCGCAAACATATATACCTTCAGTAAGTGGTAATTATGCTGTTGAAATTACTTCAGGTACATGTACAGAACGTAGTGAGTGTATTGAATTTGATACTTTAGGTTTGGATGAATTTTTAACTTCGGAAGTTCTTGTGTTTCCAAATCCAGTATCGACAAAACTTACTATTGAAATTGTTGATAATTCAGATGCGATCGCTTTAGATTTATTTGATGTTTCTGGGAAATTGGTGTTACAAAAGACCGTTTTTAATGAAGCAATATCATTAAATATGAAAAGCTTCCCACAAGGAATTTATTTCCTGAAAGTATCATCTTCAGAAAAAACAGGCACTTATAAAATTGTAAAGGAGTAAATTAATTACCTGCTCAATTCCGTAAAGTATTTATAAAATAAAGGAATTGTTTCTATCCCTTTAAAATAGTTCCAAACTCCAAAATGTTCATTAGGCGAGTGAATGGCATCGCTATTTAGTCCGAAGCCCATTAAAATAGTTTTACTTTTTAATTCTTGCTCAAAAAGAGAAACAATAGGAATACTTCCACCACTGCGTTGAGGTATTGGTGTTTTACCAAAGGTATCTTGATAGGCTTTTGAAGCTG
Source organism: Algicola sp. (assembly GCA_018222875.1). Lineage (GTDB taxonomy): Bacteria > Bacteroidota > Bacteroidia > Flavobacteriales > Flavobacteriaceae > Psychroserpens. Next base: position 9,716 of record JAAEZL010000004.1, on the reverse strand, counting down.
CCTGGTAACCCAGACTGTCAATAGGAGTCACGTAACCTTGTCCGCCATGATGAGGTTTTACTTTTACTCTTACACCAGCAGGAGCAATGCTTTCAAAATGGGTTTTAAAAAGTTCTGTTATCTCTTCCCATTCTTGATGAGGTACTAATCGCATCGATATTTTAGCATAAGCCTTACTTGCAATGACGGTTTTTGCACCTTCACCAATGTAGCCTCCCCAAATTCCGTTGACATCCAGTGTTGGTCTGATGGAGTTTCTTTCGTTAGTTGTATATCCTTTTTCACCATAAACAGCATCAATATCAATTGATTTCTTGTAACCTTCTAATGAGAAAGGCGCTTTAGCCATTTCAGCTCTTTCTTCATCAGAAAGTTCTTCGACCTTATCATAAAAACCAGGTATTGTTATATGATTGTTTTCATCATGAAGTGACGCAATCATTTTGGCTAAAATATTAATTGGATTTGCAACAGCACCTCCATAAAGTCCTGAATGTAAATCTCTATTTGGACCTGTAACTTCTACTTCAACATAACTTAAGCCTCTTAAACCTGTAGTTATTGAAGGGACATCTTGAGCAATCATTCCAGTATCGGAAATTAAGATCACATCATTTTTAAGTTTTTCCTGATTGTTTTTAACAAAAGTAGAAAGGTTGACACTTCCAACTTCTTCTTCACCTTCAATCATGAATTTTACGTTACAAGGCAATTGATTTGTTTGTGTCATGAATTCCATGGCTTTCACATGCATATACATTTGCCCTTTATCATCACAGGCTCCACGTGCAAAAATCGCACCTTCAGGATGGATATCCGTTTTTTTAATCACAGGTTCGTAAGGAGGAGAGTCCCATAATTCCAATGGATCTGCTGGCTGAACATCATAATGTCCATATACTAATACAGTTGGAAGGTTTTCATCAATCATTTTTTCACCATAGACAATCGGAAAGCCATCGGTTTGACAAATTTCAACTGTATCACAACCAGCTTTTAAAAGGCTTTCTTTTATAACATCAGCTGTTTTAAAAACGTTGTCCTTAAACGCAGGATCAGCACTAACAGATGGTATTTTAAGTAATTCTATGAGTTCGCTAAGAAATCTATCTTTGTGTTCTCCAATATATGATTGAATATTTTGCATGTGTATAAATTTATGAATGAATTCAAAAATACAAAATGAAGACGATTTTTTCGGTATTAAAGTTATTTGAATATTGAAAGTATTGTTTATATTTGCATCCCACTTTGAAAGACTATTAAAAAAAGTGAAGTTGCAGGCGTGGTGGAATTGGTAGACACGCTAGACTTAGGATCTAGTGCCGCGAGGTGTGAGAGTTCGAGTCTCTCCGCCTGTACAAAGTGAAAAGCTTCTTGGAAACAAGAGGCTTTTTTTTTGCAAAATTTTAAATAAAAAAAGCTTTCCAATTAAGGAAAGCTTTTTCAGGCTAATTCAAATTGCTATAAAATCAATTTAAAGTTTTAAAATTTTTGAAGTCAGTGTCTGACCATTTTTATTTTCAATCTTCACCAAATAAAGACTTGGTGTCAAATCTGAAATGTCATAGGTATCATTTTTAGTAAACTCACCACTAAATGATTTTACCAGTTTACCAGTAATGTCAAATATTTGTAAGCGTTCTAATGCTTTATTTGTTTTAAATGAAGTATTCACCGGATTTGGATAAATACTAAATGCTTCATTTGACGTAAATGATTCGCTACTCAATGTAGAAGGTTGATTACCGAATATTCTAAACTGACCAGCAGGAATATTTATAGTTGCTCCATTATACGTTGTATTGCCAGTCTCATCCATTAGATCATACCAGGTTCCTCCTGTAGGAAAACTTGTATTGATGATTCTTGACACAACATCAAAATTGGCCAAAATGACAACATTTTGTATTTGACCACTTGGAAGACTGGTATCAAATATATCGATTCTAGGTGTTAAGTTTCCTGAAGTCATCGCATAATCACCTTCAAATACAGGCTCATTAATTTTTAAATCGATTAATCTTGCCCAATCATCGTAAATTTGTCTTCTGTTAGCATCTCCTAGCCAGTTTTCCGTCCATTGAGGTTGAGGCTTGGTATCTAATTTACAATTTCCGTCAGTACCACTTTCATCATTTACTGTGCCATTTGTACAGGTATAAATGGAATTATCCATGCCTAAAGGTGCAAAATGCCATAACATTTTTGGACCAGGAACAGTAATAGAAACAGCACCTAAAGCTGACATTCTTGATAATGCAGTGTTTAAATCTCTGACGTTATGAGATCCATTAGATTGATTCCCGAAGGTCAGGTTTTTGTACATTAAACGTTCTTCATCATGACTTTCTGGGTAACCCATAACTCTTGGTCCTAAAAATTGTGAACGAGATTTATGTCCAATACCATTAATGTTATTATTGGAGTTAAAGCCCATTGTGAGTTGGTTATAAGGATCTGTCATTTTTCCCCACATCATAACGCCTTTACCTTCATTATATCGGTAGTTAGCCCATTCTTTTTCTTCATTTTCTGAACCTAAATGTTCAAAAATTACAAAGTGAGTGTCATCTAATGACCATGAATAATCTGCATAGACTTTTAATATATCTACACGATCTTGCTGATAACTATTAGTACAGCCTTCATTGTTTTCACAGTTTTGAGTAAACCCTTTTGTTAAGTCCCAACGGAATCCGTCAATTTTGAATTCTTCAATCCAGTGCTTAACAACACGTCTTGTATATTCTTGAGTTAATGCACTCTGATGATTAAAATCTGAACCTACGTTATAGCTGTGTTTTGGAACTTCATTAAAATAAGGGTTATCACTACTAGGTCCACCCCAACCATCACCATCAGGATCATTCATCCACATGCGCTGCATAGGGTTTCTACCAAATGCGTGATTTAAAGCAATATCGAGTATTACAGCTATTCCGTTTTGGTGACATAAATCAACGAACTCTTTGAATTTGTTTTCAGTACCATAATATTTATCTAATGCCATGTGAAAAGATGTGTTGTAACCCCAACTCTCATTACCCTCATACTCCATAACAGGCATTAGTTGAATAGCATTTACGTTAAGGTCTTTAAAGTAATCTATACGATCAATTAAGTCTTGATAATTACGATCTGCATCAAAATCTCTAACTAAAACTTCATAAACAACCAGATCTTCCTTTTTTGGCTTTTGAAAGTTTGTGACTTGCCAATTATATGGCGTTTGTCCAGTTTGTAAAACAGTAACTTCGCGTTCTTGACCAGCAGGAT
>JAAEZL010000004.1:0-6427 GCA_018222875.1 Algicola sp. | reverse complement strand
AGCTGTTACTTGGAATAAATGGGTCATCAAAAGGCGACAATACTAAAGTAGAAAACGGATCTGCGGTTTTAACGAGTCCTGGTGAATTAGCAATAGGGTTGGTATCGAAAACCCAGTATTGATAAGTCTCAATCTGACCAGGAGTTAAACCTGTAATTTCCAACCAGTATTTTCCAGTACTTGGATCACGTTTCATAACGTCAGAACTGGTAGGTGTGTAGTTGTTAAAACTTCCAGCGACTTGAATAAATTCTTTACCTGGTGCAGACAAAACTAAGGTTGCTTTTGTTGGGTCTGCTCCATAATTAATTCCATCTTCAACACCTGCAGGAAGTGCTTGTTCAGTAACGCCAGTTACCACAAAGACTTCAAAACTAACTTCGCCTTCATCGGGACTACTCGTTGGAGAACCTACAAAGCGTACTATTCCATTTTCGGTAATATTCGGAATCGTCGTACTACATGAAGGGAATCCACAAGTGCCTGTGGCCACTGAGACATTATTGTAAAATACTTCGTAGCTTCCCTGAACCGTAACTGATCCTTGGAAAGAAATAGTAGCACTAACAGTTAGATTATCACCTGAATTAATCACAACAGGAAAACTCGTAGGATTCGTTAAATTGATACTTACTGTTCCAACCGGAAAAATGAAGTCAGCACAACCATCATCTTTCAATTCTTGAGAACCATCTTCATTTCTAAAGACCATTCCAATTTGAGTTGCCGCATTTGCTTCTGCAGTTGTTAGATTATAATATACCTCAGGAGTAATAGTGATACTGTATAAACCACCACCTTGATTAGTCATTTGACCAACACCATCATCTTGGCCCCAATTTCCAATTACATTAAAGCCGAATGCATCAGAATTATCTCCAATACCTGAGTGCATGTAGACTTTATTAGGATTCACAAATCCATTACAATTTGTGTCAGTCATATTGTTAATATCAAGTGTGATTGTCACTGGCTCATCAACTTCGATAGCACTTACATTAAACGACACTACTTGTGAATAGGAATAGGAAGAAATAAATAATAATAAGAGTAAAACTTTTTTCATAACAAGTGTTTTTAAAAAAAGGCTATGTTGTTAGTACACCATAGCCTTTTTATTATAAATTACTAAAGCTAAATTGTGATTTAGTCTAAGTTAATTGTTAGGTTATTGGTATCAATAGTTATGGTGTATGTACCAGTTGTACCAATGAATGCAAAGTTATTATCATCATCCATAGCATCAACAAGTTCGCTATCAATAGTGTAACCAGCATCAACATAGAAAGGATAGTTTCTACCTGAAGCCCAATCATCCAGAATTGTAAAGAATCTAAAGTTGTTATCTGCTCCACCATTATTTTGTAAAGCTACACTTCCAGACCAGACTCCATCAGCAGTACAAACAAATTGCGCTGGGTTTCCCCAGTCCCAACCAGTATCAACTAAGCCAGCACCAACACCATAAATAACATCAAATTCACAAGTGCCATCACCTTGGGCAGGTCCTAACGTAATTTGTAAGGAATTTGTATCTATAGTCAAGAAGTAAACACCTGAAGTTCCAACAAACTTAAAATTGTTATCATCATCCATTGCATTTTCAAAATTTGAATCAATAGCATAACCAGCATCAACATAATAAGGATAGTTCCTTCCAGTAGCCCAATCACCACTTACGGTAAAGAATCTGAAGTTAGCATCGCCATCAGCAGAAAATTCAACATTTCCAGACCATACACCATCTTGAGTACAAGCTAACTCTACAGGAGTTCCCCAATCCCATCCAGCAGTAGGTAAACCAGCACCAACTGCGTAAAGGATATCTACTTCACATTCGCCAGTTTCAATAACTTCAGTTTGTTCCTGAAGTTCAACATTTAATGCCTGAACATCAGACATTGTAGGTAAACCTTCATCTCCAACAACAGCCATTAACCTGAAATAAAGAGATCCAACATTAGATGCTTCTGTAGCAGGATCATTGTCTAATCCGGCTGCTTCAGCTAAATCGATCATTTGACCAACAGTAACAGGAATTTCGTTACCTGAAGTGTTTCCTAAGTTATATAATTCATCACTAGCGATGTAATCACTGAAGTCTGCTAAGGTTGCAGCTTGTAAGCTATATGTTACGTTTGTTGCTACACCAAAGTCTGCATTATTCCAAGTAAAACGTTCCGCTAGGTTATCACTCACTGTGGAGTTTAAAACATAGTTATCTAAGAAAGTTGTACTAAAAGCTAAGTCTGTTGCTTCTGTTGCTACAAACTCTAAATCGTCGTCTTGTTGACAAGCTGCAAAAGATAATACAGCTATACACGTTAATACTATAAATTTTAAATTTTTCATTGTTATATTTTTTATTAGAATCCTGGGTTTTGTGTTAAATTAGGGTTTGCTTGTAAAGCTGTTGCTGGTATAGGGAATAATTTATAGGTATCAGGAATTGAAGTTCCTTGAGCAGAACCACCTTTCCAAGGCCAGTTATAGCTTCCACCAGTAAAACGGTTAAAACGAATCAAATCAGAGCGTCTGTGACCTTCAAGGTTTAACTCTCTTCCACGTTCGTCAATTATGAAGTCTTCAGTTAATTCACTCATTGAAATGGCATCAGCGCCTGATCTTGTTCTCACATCATTTACATAAGTTAATGCGTCACCCATATTTGTATTTGCAGCGCCTCTTACAGCCAGTTCAGCATACATTAAGTATACATCTGAAAGTCTGTAAAAAGGAAAGTCTGTACTAGAAAAATCTACAGGGTTACCAGACCCATCAGAATCTGTATTTCTGAATTTGATTGATGGAAAACCATCAACCCATGTTCTGTAATCTTCCATTACAAAGTTATGACCATCTGTCCAGAACAAATTAGCTCTGACATCGTTTGATGCAGCTAATTCTTCAGCACTTGATCCAAATAAACCATACCATGCAGGCGTAGCTCTATGACCAGTCCATCCTTGTGTTGCTCCAAATTGAGCAAGAGGCATTGTATCTGCACTTAAATTTCCATTGACAATATACGTTGTATTACCAAAACTTTGGCTGGTTAAAGATTCAGCTAAAAGCGGAAATATAATCTCAGGAGAACTTTCATTATCAGCTGAAAATATTCTAACGAAATTAGGGTCTAAAGAATAGCCACCTTCATTAATTATTTTATTGACATAGATTGCTGCTTTATCCCATTCTGGAGTTCCAGTATATACTTGAGCATTCATGTATAATTTTGCTAAAAGCATATCTACAACATATCTGTTTGCTCTACCATAACTTGATGATGGAGAAATTACAGGCTCGATTGCCAGTAGCTCTGATTCAACATAATTATAAAGCTGTTGACGAGACGCTTCAGGTAGCGGTTCAGACTGACCAAAGTTTTCTTCGGTAGCGAGTACGCCTTTACCAAACACATCAATTAGATTGTAATATGCTAATGCTCTTAAAAAGCGAGTTTCAGCTACAATATTTTCTTCATCTGGAAAGTCTGCAATTTCTAAAGCTTGTAAAAAGTTGTTACACTGAGGAATTGTATAATAAGCTCTGTCATAAAATAATCTGAAAAACTTATTGTTTCTATCCCAATTAGAAGTTGTCGTTAATTGGTCAAGACCATCATCTCCCCAACGGTTTTTCATACCATCAGCAGTAAAATCCTGCAGATTAAGAATGGCTCTTAAAAAAGCACCTTCTCCAGCATCTGGACTTACAATATCAGAACTGCCTGGACCACTAGGACCAGTTAATGCAAATGAAGCGTATAGTCTAGAGACTAAACCTTCAACAGCATTTGGATCTGAAGCTAAAAGCTCCTCTAAAGTCAGCTCAGTAATAGGAGCTGTATTTAGATCATCAGTACAAGAATTGATTCCGAGTACTGAAACGCATAATAATAAAATTAAAAATCTTTTTTTCATAGTTGTTTTTTTAAAAATCTAAGTTAATTCCTAAAGTGTAAACAGTAGGTCTTGGGTAGAAATTACGATCGATCCCATCAAAATTTTCAGGATCTTGCCCTGAGTAATCTGTGATAAGGAAAGGATTGGTTACAGCAGCATAAAATCTTACTGTTCCATTTTTTATCATATTATCAAACCTATGTCCTAATGCAATATTATCACATCTTAAGAATGACGCATCCTCTAAATAGTAATCTGAAAACTGACCATTTCCATTTACAACACCAACATCACCAAAAACTGGATTAGCTGAACCATCGTAAAAGTTAAGGACGTTAGTTAGATTATTTTGACTGTTTGCTATAGCACTATCGGTAAATCCGTAATTTAATTGTGCAAAGTTGTAAACATTTCCGCCAATTTGACCTCTAAAACTTGAGCTTAAATCCCAGTTTTTATAAGTGAAATTCAAACTAAAACCATAGGTCCAGTTTGGTGCAATTTGCGCATAATAACGATCTTCATCTGTAATTTGATTATCGCCATTAAGATCTACAAAAGCATTTGGGATAGGATTTCCATTGGCATCATAGACTTGTTTGAAAACAAAAGCACTTCTCGCTTGCTCTCCAACTGCATGACGAAGTAAGCTAGAACCTGTACCTCTTAAGCTTCCACCAGCATTAATATCTGTCAAGCCATTTAAATCAGTAACTTCAGTCTTATTGTAAGCAATGTTAGCTCCTACATTAAATGTGAAATTATCATTTCTTACTGGATTTATATTTAAGTTCAATTCAAAACCTTCACTTTCAGTTTCACCAACATTATCAATAAATGCATTGGTTAGAGCCTGACCAGGAGGAACCGGAGTTTGCGCTAATAAATCGGTAGTGTTTCTTTTGTAAATATCGAACGAACCAGTAACAATTCTACTTTCAAAGAATCCAAAATCTAAACCTAAGTTATACGTTGTTGTTTTTTCCCAGGTTAAATTAGGATTAAAAGGTTGAGCAGAATACAATGATGAATTAGGGAAATACTGACTGTTAGCATCTCCTGCTAAGAATAAAGGAATAGATGGATAAAAACCAACGACACCTGTGATATCCTGTTGACCAGTTTCACCCCAACCTACACGTAATTTTAATGCCTGAATGAATTTTGAATCAGCTAAAAAGGATTCTTCATCAATTTGCCATGCTAAAGCTGCAGAAGGGAAATAACCCCAACGATTTTCTTCACTAAATAATGACGATCCATCTGCTCTGAATGAAACCGTTAAAGGGTATCTTTCTAAAATACTCACATTAGCTCTTGCAAAATACGATTGTAAGTTCAATACATTATAATATCTGTTATTCGGATTAGCCTCATTGAAAACTAAAAATCGTTCTCCAGTTGCAGGTGTTCCATCAACATCTACAGGGAATGTATCATAATTATAACGATCTTGGTTACCATCATTTTTAAAGTTTTGGTAGGCATAACCTGCTTGAACATCATATCGGTCTACAAATCCTTTTTCAATTTCTTTAGTGTATTGTAAATAAGCATCCAAAGTAGTGTTCGTAATATGCTGACGTTCTCTGTAATTAACACCTGGATTGAACACAAAATTTGAATTTATGTCATTATTGTCAGCATCGAATCTGTAAGTTTCAAAGGCATTGTCAGTAAAACGTTCTTCAATTTTAGCTCGAGATGCATCTAAACCTAAGTTTACTACGGCTCTTAATTCAGGTAAGAAAGGCATTTTATAATCAAACTCAACATTACCTAAGAAACGAAATACTTTCTCAGGACGATCGCGTTGCTCTAATCTTGCTAAAGGGTTGTTTTGACCAGATATTATAGTAAGTCTATCACCATCTACAATTGTAGGGAAGTAATAACCTCCAAATCTATTATCTGCTGAATTATCGAAAATAGGTCTTGTTGGATCAAACTGTAATGATTCACCAATTGCGCCACCAGCATCAATAGCATTTTTATCAGCAAAAATTGTTTTGGCATTAAAATCTATCTTAAGATTATCATCTAATAATGTCGGTGTTAATTTTAATGATGCTGAAACTCTTTCATAATCATCATTTTTAACAATACCTTCTGCGTTAGTGTATCCTACAGAAGCTCTGAAATGGATTTTTTCAAAAAGGTTAGCTCTTGCGCCAAAACTCGTATTTGAAGTAAACGCAGTTCTTATAATTGCGTCATTCCAATCTGTATCGTAAATGGCTCTACCGTTAATGATTTGAGCAACAGGTTCAGATGTTACAACAGATCCTACAGGAACACCTAACTGATCCACTCGGTCTGGATGGTATTGTTGAATAAATCTAACATATTCGCTTCCATTCATAAAATCTAAACCTTCACCTGCATTACTCACAGATACATCTGAAGAAAAATTAAATTTAACCTCTCCAGCTGTTCCTTTTTTTGTGGTAATGATAATTACACCATTTGACGCTCTCGAACCATAAATGGCTGTAGCAGAAGCATCTTTTAAAATAGAAAAG
>JAAEZL010000177.1 GCA_018222875.1 Algicola sp. | reverse complement strand
AGCTATTATTGGTACAGAGCGTCATGATTCTCGTCGTGTTGACAGACAGCTACGTGGTCGTGCTGGTCGTCAGGGAGATCCAGGAAGTTCACAGTTTTATGTATCACTTGAAGATAATTTAATGCGTCTTTTCGGAAGTGAACGTATCGCTAAAATGATGGATAAAATGGGATTAGAAGAAGGTGAAGTGATTCAGCATTCTATGATTTCAAAGTCTATTGAACGTGCTCAGAAAAAAGTAGAAGAAAATCAGTTTGGTGTTCGTAAGCGTTTATTAGAATATGATGATGTTATGAATGCTCAGCGTGAAGTGGTTTACAAACGTCGTCGTCATGCACTGCATGGAGAACGTCTTCGTGTGGATTTAGCAAATATGATTTATGACACTTCGGAAGGGATTGCTGAAACTAATAAAGCTGCAGAAGATTTCAAAAATTTTGAATTTGAATTGATTCGCTATTTCTCAATGAGTTCTCCTATTTCTGAAGCTGAATTCGGGAAACTTTCTGTTCAGGATATTGCAGGAAAAGTTTACAAAGCTGCTTTTGAACACTACAGAGAAAAAATGCAACGTAATGCCGAATTGGCATTTCCGGTTATTGAAAACGTGTATTTAAATCAGCGTGATAAATACAAGCGTATCGTAGTTCCTTTTACAGATGGTGTGAAGAATTTACAGGTTGTTACAGATCTTGAAAAAGCTTACGAGAGTAAAGGAACACAATTAATCAATGATTTTGAAAAGAACATCACCTTAGCGATTGTTGATGATGCCTGGAAAACGCATTTACGCAAAATGGATGAGTTAAAGCAGTCAGTACAATTAGCGGTTCACGAGCAAAAAGATCCATTACTGATTTATAAGTTTGAAGCATTTGAATTGTTTAAACAAATGATTGATCAGGTAAATAAAGATGTGATTTCATTTTTATTTAAAGGTGAATTACCTACTGAAACTCAAAACAACATTCAGGAAGCTAAAGCTCGTAAACAAGAAAAACTTCAGACTCAAAAAGATGAAATCCCTAATATGGATGAACGCGCTGCACAAAGCAGAGCTGCTGGAAACACGCAACGTCAGCCAGAAGTTGTTGAAACCATCGTACGTGATAAACCAAAAATTGGACGTAATGATCGTGTCACTATTAAACATGTGATGAGTGGTGAAAACAAAACCGTTAAATACAAACAAGCAGAACCTTTAATTGCAAAAGGTGAATGGGTTTTAATAGAAGAATAGTCGGTAGCTAAGCCACATTTGTTTATCTCACTCAGACAAAAAACTTAAACGTATTGTCACACTGAGCGCACTTGTTGACCGAACCAAAAGCGAAGGTGAAGTCGAAGTATCTTATTAAAAATAAATAAAGTCATTCACAACAAAGTGATATATTTATAAAATCCTGAACAAAACTGTTCAGGATTTTTTTATTACCTTGAAACCACTAACTAATCCATTTTATCATGAAAAATTTTCTGGCAACTCTTGTTGGCTTAATTGTCGCTTCTTTAACGGTCTATATCTTTGAAACGCTTCTGGGCCATGCTCTATTTCCTCTACCTGAAGGTGCTAACCCGATGGACATGGAATGGATAAAAAACAACATGGATCAAATTCCTACAGGATCAAAAATATTTGTTGTTATAGGTCATTTTATGGGAATTGTTGCTGGTATGTTTGTGGCAGGATTAATTTCAAAAACAAGTTTGATTCCTGCCTATATTGTTGGTGGATTAATGCTCCTGGCAACATTTTTCAACATCCTTATGCTACCCAAAGAATTATGGTTTACTTTGAGTGACGGTCTTTTAGTAATTGTTGGCTTTTTCCTTGGAAAGTCGCTTGCTAAAAAGCAAATAACTACTTAACTTTTGGTGTTTCTATCTTTAATATCAAGTTAGGATCAGGACAATTTGCTTTATAAAAATCTAAATCTTGTTTAGAACACACGCCTGGATAATCGCCAACATAATCTTGAATATCTTTTATGATCTGAAAGTGTAAATGTGGTGGATAATCACCATTTACGGAAGCATCTCCTAACCTTGCAATTTGTTCGCCTTGTTTAAACACTTCTCCTACTCTTATATTCTGAATAGACTCCAGACTTAAGTGTCCATACAAAGTGTAAAAACTAATCCCTTGTATCTTATGCCTTAGCACAATCGTTGGACCATAATCGCCAAACATGGTGTTATTTTTAAAACTGTGTACCTCAGCATCTAAAGGTGTATAAACTGGTGTTTCGGCTGCAATCCATAAATCCAGTCCAAGATGGATGTTACGTTCGTTTATAGGTTTGAAATTGTTAAAATGTGTACTGCGACGGTAAATATGTCTGGTTTCTAAATAACCACCAAAAGCGACTTGAGCCTTACTTTTACGAATGTGATTATTAATATAAATCTCCAGCTTTTCAGAAGAGGAAACATCTACAGACTTTAAAGCTTCATTAGTAGCTGATAAATCCAGAGGCACATAATCTGACTTTGGAATTGAAATATTTAAAACCTGAAGTGACTGGGCACTTATGTCGAATAAAAATTGAGAAAACGCTTCTGGAGTCATGCGTGTGATTTTTTCTCAAAAATACAATAAAAGAAGAAGGTTGTAAGAAGATTTAAGAATTGAGATTCTTCTAATTACTCTGAATGACAAATTATTAATTTCTCAAAATTACGTCACTATACTTTGCATTTAATACGATTGTTTTGACGTTAGTCTTGCCGTTAGGATAGTTTTCAATGGTTTTTTTACTCGTCATAACTTCATTGAGCTTAGAACGATTGCCTTTAAAAAAAACACTATAATCATTTTCAGGCAATGTGATTAAAGCATCACTATTTTCTAAGATAATATTCAAATTAGAAAAAGAATCTTCAATATTGGCAATGGTCAAATCACCAAAACTGCCATCAATGATTGCATTGTTAAGTAAATTGCTTAAGACAATATCAGAAGAAATACTATTTAGTATTAAGCTTCCCACAGTTTGAATGTGAGCATCTTCAACATATTTAATATTGAGTTCTCCTAAACTCCAGGTAGTAATATCTATTGGAGAATAAGACACATTGATGGAAGTCTCGCTTCCATCAATGTGATTTGCTATTAATATGCCATGTGAAATATCTGCTTTTAAGTTGTTAATTACAGAAGACATTTTCAATTCGCCATGTCTCACATTAAGATTCAATTTTGCTTTTTTAGGCATTCTAATTTTAATCGTTTTCTTTACATTACTGCCTCTTAAATGCATTACTTTTGAACGACTTTCATTACGTTTCTCCATTGCTTTTGCTCTTGCCTCATGTCGTTTTTCAAGAGCTTTCGCTCTAGCCTCCATACTTTTTTCTCTGCTTTTCATGCGTTCTTCCATGATACGAGCGCGCTCTTCCATTTCCTTACCATATTTTTCTCCCCAAGCTTCCATCTTTTCAGCCCATTCTCCATCAAACCGCTCTTCAAATTCTTTTCCCCAGGCTTCCATTTTTCTTCCATATTCTTCTCCAAAACGCTCTCCCCATTCTTCCATAGCTTTTTCATAACCCGAAAAATCTACTTTTGCCATTGCTCTTCCCCAAGCTTTCATTTTTTCTTCGTATTCTTTACCATATTTTTCTGCAAACTCTTTACTCCATTTGTTTAAATAGGCTTCACCATCTTTTTCATAAGCTTCGGTATCAAAACTTACATTAGTTACACCTTTAGGTAATTCTGGAATTTTTGGCATTTTTGGTGCTTTTGGCATCTTAACATGGGCTGTTTCAGGTAGCTCTGGAAGCTCTGGCATTTCTGGAATTTCAGGCATATTATCAAGAACTATATGTAAGTTTTCTAACTCTTTTAAAGACTCTAAATCTAAATGTAAATCCTCTAAATCAAGGTTCAGTGCATGTACATTATTCCAGGAGGAATGTGATCCTTCAGAACTGATTTTGACATAATCTCCAGATCCTTCTACTTTGAGATTCCAGGCCTTAAGTGCTTCCTGTAACTCTTCTTTAGATAATTTTTCACCTTCAATATAGGCTTCAATTTCTAAAGTGTTTTTATTCCATGTATCAATTTCTATTTGAACATAGCTTGTGTTTAAATCGATGTTGACATCTTTCGTCACATCGATTTTCTCTAATAATTTTGTTAATTGTTCCTGTGCTGAAACACCCAAAGTGAAACAGAAAAACAATAGGATTAAGTTGATATAATTTGTTTTCATTGTTTTGTTTTTGTTTTGTCGTTAAAAAGATTCTCGACTGCACTCAAATTGACAGTCAAAAAAATTCAGGCTTTAATATTGGCTTCATCTGAAGCATTTAAATCATGTAATTGTTCTTTTAAACGATACAATAAATTAAGACGCAATTTCAAATTATCAATCAACGCACTAACAGTTAGCTCATTTGGTCCATTTTCAGTGAGTTCAACTGACAAGCGTTTATACTCCTGGTTTAACTCAGCAAGTCGTATGACGTAACCTTCAAAAAGTTCTTTATTTTCTGGTGTTTGTTTAATTTTAGATAATTCCAGATTGATATTAGCCAAATAATAGTCTTCGACCTTTTTAAAATCTGGAGAAATATCACCAAGGGATTTAAGCTGATCTTCTTTTGATTGCTTTTCGGTTTCTACAACAGTATTCTCAATAGATTTTGGCTGCTGTGAAAACTTGTAAGCTGTAAAAGCTAAACCAATTAAAATCACGATGCTTGCTGCTATCTTTAAAACACTGAACCTTTTTTTGATTGATGTGTTTTCTGGCAAAGCAGTATCTAACTTTTTAATAAAACGTGCTTCATGACCTTCGCTCATTTTTAACTGTGAATCTTTCTTTTCATTTTCAAATAATTGTCTAAGAT
>JAAEZL010000176.1 GCA_018222875.1 Algicola sp. | reverse complement strand
GTCTTGATAAATTTATAATTCTTACAAAGAAAAGACAATTATCGATTATTATAACTACATAGTATTATTATCTTTGTGGCTTGATTAAAGTACAAAAATGAAGATTTCTTATAATTGGTTACAGCAGTTTTTGAAGATTAACTGGCCAGCAGAACAAACTGGTGAACTTCTTACTGATTTAGGTTTAGAGATTGAAGGCATCACAACTTTTCAATCGGTTAAAGGTGGATTACAGGGCATTGTAGTAGGTGAAGTTCTATCGTGTGAGCAACATCCAAATGCAGATCGCTTAAAAATCACTACAGTTGACATAGGTGATAACAATCCGTTGCAAATTGTCTGTGGTGCACCAAATGTAGCAAAAGGGCAAAAAGTTCCTGTTGCAACTATCGGAACAACATTATATACTGCTGAAGGTGAAGCGTGGACGATTAAAAAAGGAAAAATCAGAGGTGAAGAAAGCCATGGGTTGATTTGTGCTGAAGACGAGTTAGGACTGGGATCATCGCACGATGGTATTATGGTTTTAGAATCTGACGTAAAAGTCGGCACACTGGTTTCAAAGTTATTTAATGTAGAAAACGATCAGGTATTCGAAATCGGATTGACACCTAACCGAGCAGATGCCATGAGTCATTTTGGTGTGGCTAGAGATTTAAAAGCTGGTTTACTTCAAAAAGAAATAAATACAGAATTAATCACACCTTCTGTGAGTTCTTTTCATGTTGAAAACAGAACGCTTAAAATAGATATTGATGTTAAAGATAAAACTTTAGCACCTCGTTATTGTGGTGTTACGATTTCAGGAGTAAAAGTTGAAGAGTCACCTTCTTGGCTTCAAAATCGTTTAAAAGCTATTGGCTTAACACCGAAAAACAACATTGTTGACATTACAAATTACGTATTACACGAATTAGGTCAACCTTTACATGCGTTTGATGCAGCCAAAATTACTGGTAATAAAGTCATTGTAAAAACATTACCTAAAGGCACGAAGTTTACAACCCTTGATGATATAGAACGTGAATTACACGAAGAAGACCTTATGATCTGCGATGCTGAAAAACCAATGTGTATTGCTGGTGTTTTTGGAGGTGTACATTCTGGTGTAACTGAAGCGACTACAAGTATTTTCTTAGAAAGTGCGTATTTCAATCCTGTGAGCATCAGAAAAACGGCAAAGCGTCACGCAATGAATACTGATGCCTCATTTAGATTTGAAAGAGGTATCGATCCTAACATTACAGGTTACGCTTTAAAACGTGCAGCTTTGTTAATTCAAGATATTGCTGGTGGAGATATTACGAGTGATTTGATGGATTTTTATCCGAAGAAAATTGAAGACTTTCAGGTCAGACTCAGTTTTGATAATGCCAAGAAATTGATTGGACAGGAAATTCCGAAAGAAACGATAAAAAGCATCCTAACCTCATTAGAGATTAAAGTAAATAATGTTACTGAAACCGGATTAGGACTTACCGTTCCAGCATACAGAAATGATGTACAGCGTGAAGCAGACATTATCGAAGAAATTTTGCGTGTGTATGGCTATAACAACATTAAAACGACCGAACAATTAAACGCATCTATTTCTAATACGTCTAAATTTGAAGATTACAAACTTCAAAACATCATAGGAAACCAATTAGCGGCTCAGGGCTTTTTTGAAATACTTTCAAACTCATTAACCACACCTAAGTACATCAAATTAAGCGAACAGTTAAAGGAAGAACACAACGTAGAAATGCTAAATCCGTTAAGCAATGACTTAAGTGTGATGCGTCAAAGTTTATTATTTTCAGGACTGGAAGCTGTTAGCTATAATATTAATAGAAAACGGGACAACCTGAAATTGTATGAGTTCGGAAAAACGTATCACAATTATAATGGAGCTCGTGAAGAATACAAGCGTCTTTCGATGTTCTTAACAGGAAATAAAACCAGTGAACGCTGGAATTCGCCTGTTCAAAAAAGTGATTTTTTCTATCTTAAAGGAATCATCAATAGCACTTTAGAACGTTTAGGTATTTCTAGATATAAAGTCTCTCCTATCAAAAATGACGTGTTTAGTGAAGGCATAAGTTTATCATTAGGAAAAACAAAACTGGTTGATTTTGGAATCGTTAACAAAAAGGTATTGAAGCATTTTGGCATTTCTCAGGAAGTATTATTTGCAGAATTTGACTGGGATAATATTGTAGAAATGACGAAACATCAAGACATCAAGTTTAAAGGAATTCCTAAATATCCAGAAGTTCGTCGTGACTTCGCTTTATTATTAGATGAGCAGGTTACTTTTGAAGACATTGATAAAATAGCCATGCAAACCGAAAAACAGTTGCTAAAAGATGTCGATTTGTTTGATGTGTATCAAGGTAAAAACCTTCCGGAAGGAAAGAAAAGTTATGCTGTAAGTTTTACTATTCAGGATGAAAAGAAAACGCTTACAGACAAACAGATTGATAAAATTATGAACAAGCTTCAAGCTAATTTTGAAAAACAACTTGGTGCAGAATTAAGATAGTTTTTGAAAATACCATCTTTAGCTATATTAACTTTTTTCGGAGTTTTTTGTATTAATTCCTGTTTAGCACAACACATTGCTGCTAAAGATACTACAGTGTCTTCTCAAACCATTTGGAAGTTCTTAAAGGATGACGCGACAAATGCATTAGGCGGTGTAAAACATTCAATAACACAACCTTTACGATGGAAAGGAGATGATTTTCGAACATTAGGTATTTTATTTGCCGGAACGGCTACGTTGACTTTTGCCGATAATTCTGTTCGGAAATTTTCTCAGAATAATGCTGCAGATTTTCCGAAATTATTACGAGATTTTGGATGGTATTTTGGAAGTCCTCAAAACTTCTATATGACTAATGCTGGATTGTATGGGTTTGGTTTGGTTACAAAAAATGAAAAAATCAGAAAAACCAGTGTCTTAATATTTTCTTCATCTGTCACTACAGGACTTCTTCAAACTATAGGTAAAAATGCTATTGGCAGAGCGCGACCAAGCACAGAACAAGGTTACTTGACCTTTTCTTCATTTGCCAATGATGCTGGATTTCGATCATTTCCTTCAGGACATACTGTCTTATCTGTAACCATGGCTCATTCAATTGCAAAGCAATTTGAAAATATATGGATAAAAGCAGGAATCTATTGTGTTGGAGCTATCGCTCCTATTTCAAGACTCATAGATGACGCTCACTGGCTAACCGATATTGCTTTCAGTACAGCATTGAGTATTATTGTTGTAGATAGTATCGATAACTATCTTTTCAATAAAAAAGCTTATGAATATTCTAAAAAAAACAGACATATCTCCTGGAATTTAAAATTTGGAGCAAATCAAATAGGTGTTGTAGGGTCATTTTAAAGAAGTATTATTTTTAGAAATCTTTTCTCCATAAACTGAATTAAAAACGCCTTTTCAAATTGAAAAGGCTTATTTATTAAAGGATTTAATATTATCGGTACATGGTTACAGTACCTGTGCATGTTGATCCAAATCTATCGCAATCTGGACCATTTACATCGTTACGGCTACTTTGTGACGTTCCTGTAAAGGTATCTGTCGATTCGTCATAGGTTAACGTCATAGAGTTTGTTGCTGTTTGGAAATTAACACCTCCACATGGTGGGTCAAAAAAATCTTGATAGCTAAGGTTAATGCTCAGAACACCATTCTCAAAAGTGAAGCCATTTGTCAAATAATTACCATTTGAATCGTCTGGCAGTATTGCAGTAAAATCTTCATTTAGTGTTAAAATTTCACCTGAACCATTATCACTAAAAGTATTTCC
The DNA here is from genome assembly GCA_018222875.1 of Algicola sp. Classification (GTDB taxonomy): domain Bacteria; phylum Bacteroidota; class Bacteroidia; order Flavobacteriales; family Flavobacteriaceae; genus Psychroserpens. The sequence goes on along the minus strand of JAAEZL010000176.1, from coordinate 1,097 downwards.
ATTAGAATCAACGCAATTAGAGTTTTCATCAAAATTCCAAGTCCCGAAAATATCTACTTCAACTTCAGTTGAAACAGTTGCTGAAGCAAAAGCCACACAGCCATTATCATCTTCAACAATAACATAATAATTGCCATCTTCAGTCACTGTAATGGTATCGCTAATAGGATTGTTATCCGTTTGGCCTGTTGACCAACAAAAATCATAAGTTGCTGAATCACCATTTACAATAGCCACCAAAACATTTCCTGAATCTACGCCAATAACCACTGATAAATTAGAGTTTTCACATTGATTAGTTTCAACTTCTTCCTCCTCAGGTCCATTTGGTTCATCTGGCTCTGCAGAAACAACAGGTGCATCAGAATTATTTGTTTCATCTGCCAATAATGCGGTAGAAACTAACAAACCACCTATAACTCCAAGTGCCACTCCACCTACAGCAACACCTGCCGCTGTTACAGCTACAACGCCAACAACTCCAGCAATTGTGCCTATATGACTCGCTAAAAACTGATACAGACTAGAATCACTAGTTTGTCGATTCAATAATGGATTTGCCACGAAGTTATCACCTTCCGTATTTACTGGAACAAACTCAACTAAGGTATTTGTTCCCGTATCCCAATCTCTTTCTAGAAAAATGACATTAACTAAATCACTTTCAGGATAGGTGAAATTTATTATTTGAGAATCTTTTACGCCATTAATTTCATAATACATATAAGATAATCGGCCTAGATCATCCAAAGTAAAATATGTGATCTGACTACTATTAGTTTCTTGATAAGCTATTCCCGAGATAGAATCAATAGTGCCATTGACATCTGAATCTCCATAAAAATAGGAAGTTGCTTGATCATTTTCAACAAACACTTTTGAAACAAGCGAGTTTGCAGTATTAGGGATAATTTCAAAATTGGTTATATTAAAATTACCAGGACTAGTGTCAATATCGTCACTATCATCTTCAGAACAAGAAAATGAGACAACAATAAGGCAAAAAAGTACATAAAAGCGAATAAAATTTTTCATTATAACTAATTGGTTGGTTAATAATGAAGTAAAATTATTAAAAGCAGAATGGGTTTAAATAC
>JAAEZL010000175.1 GCA_018222875.1 Algicola sp. | reverse complement strand
ATTGAAGTGCAGTATTTATCAGAAATAGTGAAGCAAATTCAGATGCTTATCAAACGGAATCTAATGGAGATCCACGAATGAAATTTAGATTTGGTATCTATACGGTCAACACTATTCAACGTCAATTATTATTAACTATAGATCCTAACGCAACTACTGCTGTTGACCTTGGTTATGATGGAATTTTAAATGAGTCCCAAATGGACGATATGTACTGGATGATTGATGGTGATAAATACATCATTCAAGGTAGTAATGATGCCGAAATTGATACAACGTATCCTCTGGGAATCACTACTGATACTGATGGAATTAATACCATAAGTATTAATGCTCTTGAAAACGTACCAGATAGTATGGATATTTTCATTCATGATATTGAAAATAATACCTATCATAACCTGAGAGAAAGTGATTATGAGATTTACCTCACTGCTGGTGAGCATCTCGACAGGTTTGAAATGACATTCAGAGAAGCAGATGATACACTAAGCATTGAAGACAATGAATTAAGCAGTTTAGATGTTTATTATTCAAATGAAACTGAAAGTTTAGTATTATTAAACCCAAATTATAAAGAAGTGAAGTCTATCGAATTATTCAATATTATTGGACAATCGATTCATACGATCAAAGATATTTCAGAACTGGACTATTCTGAATATGAAGTTAAGGATTTAAGTTCTGGAACTTATATTGTAAAAATAAATGCTGTAAGCGGTTCAGTATCCAAGAAAGTTTTAGTAAAATAATAGATCCCAAATCTACCTTAAACTTAACTTCTGTAAAAAGCCTCAAAGAAATTTGAGGCTTTTACTATTTAATACATTTATATAGAAAATGACATGAACAAACTTGTGACATCTCTTTAATCAATCTCGTTAATTCGGGTAAACTTTACGATTGCAAATGATTGAATTGTATATAGGTTTAAAATACATTCAACTACTTTAAAACATTTAACATAGCATCAAAAGAAAGCGAGTCCTGATCTCCAGTGATCATGTTTTTTAAAGTGAAGGTATTCGCATTCATTTCAGATTCACCTAAAAGCACAACATAAGGAATATTACGTTTGTTGGCATAATTGAATTGCTTGATTGTTTTTTTATTATCTGGAAACAATTCAGCAGGAATTCCATGTGCTCTAAGTTGCTTAACGGCTTTCATACTGGCCATAGCTTCAGCATCTCCAAAATTAATGAACAATACTTTTACCGTGTTACTGATGGTTTCCGGAAATAGATTTAATTCTTCCAATACTAAAGCAATTCTATCCAGTCCGAAACTGATTCCTACACCACTCATATCTTTTAATCCGAAGATTCCGGTTAAATCATCGTAACGACCTCCTCCTCCAATCGATCCCATATTCACACCTTCAGGAGCTGAGACTTCAAAAATTGCTCCTGTATAATAGTTTAAACCACGAGCAAGTGTCACATCCAACTGAAGTTTTGCTGTTTTCAAACCAAGTGTTTCGACACCTTGATTAATAAATTCTAATTCTTCAATGCCCTTTTCCCCTTCTTCAGAGGTATTAAGAATAGACTTTAACTCTTTTATCTGTGAACCAAAATCACCTTCCAAACTAAATAAAGGCTGTAATTTATCAATTCCTGATTGCGGAATCCCTTTTTCTAACATTTCGGTTTTCACCTTCTCCTCTCCTATTTTGTCGAGCTTATCTAAAGCGACCGTAAAATCGATGAGCTTATCCTGTGCGCCAATAACTTCAGCTATTCCAGATAAAATTTTACGGTTATTGATTTTTATAATCACACCTTTTAAGCCCAATGCCGTAAATACAGCATCATATAACTGAACAAATTCTACTTCCTGCCAAAGCGAATTACTTCCAACCACATCTGCATCACATTGGTAAAACTCTCTGAAGCGTCCTTTTTGTGGACGATCAGCTCTCCAGACGGGCTGAATTTGATACCGCTTAAACGGAAAGTCAATCTCATTCTGGTGTTGCACAACGTATCTTGCAAACGGAACCGTCAGGTCATAACGCAACGCTTTTTCGGAAATACTGGATGTGATTTTGTTTGAATCTTTAGACGCATATAACTCTTGATTAACTTTATTAAGAAAATCACCACTGTTCAAAATCTTAAAAATCAAACGGTCGCCTTCTTCACCGTATTTTCCCATCAATGTATCTGAGTTTTCAAAACTCGGTGTTTCAATAGGTTGAAATCCGAAAATCTCAAACTGCGACTTTATCGTATTAAAAATATAATTACGTTTTGCGACGTCTTCAGGATTAAAATCTCTGGTCCCTTTTGGTATGCTTGGTTTTTGTGCCATATATCGTCCTGCGAAAGCAGGAATCTGTTTTTAAATAATCATTCAACTTTCCGAAAAAAAAGAAATCATATTTGGTTAATTATTTTAAATCTGCTTAAAATAGATTATTCTGTCATTTCGAGCGCAGTCGAGAACATAGGATAACGAATTTCAAAACATTTCGTAAGCTTCACTTAGGTACTTTCAATGAAAATATATTTTCATTTTAGTAATGCTCAATGTGACAGATAGAATGCATTAAATTTTTAAACAGATAATTTTTCAGTCAATTCATCTATTAATCACAAAAATATTATAAAATTCACAGCCATTCGAAAGTTATTTAGATTTTATAGTAACTTTATGGGTGTTTTATAGTCTTACATTAAAACGCAACCCACATTTAACGCTCAATATGTTTTCATTAGTTAGAGAAAATATCCGAATTGCTTTCGATTCTATCAAAAGCCAGTTACTTCGTACCATTCTTACCATACTTATCATAGCCATTGGTATCACTGCCTTGGTTGGGATTTTAAGTGCTGTTTCTGCTCTTGAAAGTACAATTTCGAGCGATTTCTCATCTATGGGAGCAAATACGTTTAATATTCAACGTTACGAATTCAATACCCAACGCCAGAGTGGTGAAAAACAAAAAGTAAATCCGGTAATTAGTTACAGAGATGTAAAAGAATTTGAAGATAACTATACCTTTCCATTTACTAAAACATCCATATCCTTTGTAGGTACTTTAACTGCGGAAGTAAAACACGAAAATGAAAAAACAGATCCGGAAGTCCAGGTATTAGGCATTAACGAGAATTACATTGTCAATTCAGGTTTGGAAGTCGATTTGGGCAGAGACTTAAATTACTTCGACGTTCAAAATAGCAACAATGTATGTGTGATCGGTAGTGATCTCAGAAAATCGTTGCTTGCCGATGTGAATCCTATTAATAAAACCATAAGCATCAGAGGAGCTAAGTTTAAAGTCATTGGTGTTTTAAAAGAAAAAGGTGCCACATTCGGAAACAATCAGGATCTTAGAGTGTTTTTACCACTTCAGAAAGCACGAACTATTTTTACAAACCCAAACATAAATTACAGTCTGAGTGTGAAAACAGAAAAAAAAGACATGCTTGCTGGTGCTCAGGATGAGGCTATTTTGCTCTTCAGAAATATCAGAGGACTAAATCCTGTTGAAGAGAATAACTTCGGATTAGAACGCAGTGACGATTTAATTAATCGTATTGGATCTATAACTGGTATTCTTGAAACTGCAGCCTGGATCATAAGTATTATTACCATTTTTGGTTCTACGATAGCCTTATTAAATATGATGCTTGTTTCGGTTACGGAGCGTACTCGTGAAATTGGAGTACGAAAAGCATTAGGTGCTAAACGAAGTACGATTGCATTTCAGTTTTTTATTGAAACTATTATTATTGGTCAGTTAGGCGGAATCTTGGGAATTATTCTTGGTATATTGTTAGGTTTCGGATTTGCAGCTATTGTAGACTTTAAATTCGTGATTCCGTGGACAGCCATGATTGCTGCGACCATTATTACGTTTGTAGTTGCAGTTATTTCTGGTTCGTATCCAGCAAACAAAGCTGCACGACTCGATCCTATTGAGTCGCTACGTTATGAGTAATTTATAACGTTAATTAAGAGCTTCAACTAAACCACATACGACTTAACAAACTACAACTTTACAATTTTACTTACTCACTAAATTTTCAAAATACTGATACAATTCGCCTTTAGTAATATTCGCTCCTTCCTGAATCAGTTTAAATTTGTCTTGATTTTTGTGATCTGAATACTCTTTTTTTGCCGTAAAAAACTCGACATCATCAGACAATAAATTATTTCTAAACCAGTCGTATCCTTCAGAAGTGGTTATATCAATATCAGATGCTTTAATTTTAAGTGCAATGAGTCGCATTTCTTTATCAGTACAGTGAAACAAATGCATGTGTTGTGGAGAAATATGTTCTAAATAATCAACCTTAGACAATACGCCTTCCCAAATTAAATCGCTAAACACATCGAGTTCCTGCTCTGCAACTTCAGGTTGGTTCGCTTTAATTTCTGTCCATTCTTCTGCAGTAATAGATTGAGTTGCTAAAAAATTGATGAATTCCTGATGTAGTTCTTCAAATTGTTCTTTTGTAAGTCTTGAATATTTCATATGAAATAGAGTCCTTTAAAATTTTAAATTGAAAAAGCCTCAACGTTGTGTTGAGGCTTTTTATACGATACGTTTGAATATTAAGCTTCAGCTATAACTTCAAAAATTAAATCAACCTGCACATCTCTATGTAATCTGACTGCAGCTTCATACTGACCTAAACGCTTAATGTTACCACCAACGATAGAAATGTATTTCTTTTCTACATCGTGACCTTCATTTTTAAGTGCATTAGCTAAATCCATATTGGTAATAGAACCAAATAATTTATCTCCTGCAGTTGCGCCTGTTCCGGCTTTAGAAGTGATTTTAATATCTAATAATTTAATTGCTTCAGCAGTCTTTTCAGCTTCAGCAATAATAGTTTTCTCTTTATAAGCTCTTTGCTTTAATGTTTCTGCCAATACTTTTTTAGCAGAAGGTGTTGCCATTACAGC
>JAAEZL010000174.1:2331-4927 GCA_018222875.1 Algicola sp. | reverse complement strand
ACAACAACAACAACAACAACAACAACAACAACAACAACAACAACAACAACAACAACAATAGCAACAACAATAGCAACAACAACAACAACAACAACAACAACAACAACAACAACAACAACAGTGTTGTTGTTTACTGTATCATTTAAAAACTCGGTGAAAATAGGTCATCCATAAACAAAATCGTTGGTCACATATGTCTCTAAATCTCTATAACATTACTGTCACATCATATCGTAACAACAATGTTGTATTTTGTTCTCTGCATATTTCAAACAACAATTATGTTTAATTATGTTTCAGCTTATCTGCCTACTATTTTTAATTTTTCTAAATCTATCATTGGAGTCTCTGCAATTTTATCGGTGCCAATTCTGGTTATAATATTGACTTTAATCATGGACATTGATTTATCGTCCTTCCACATTGTAAGATATTCATCCAAAGCATTATTTACTATAAATTCAAGGCCAATTGTATTTGGCATTGTTTTTAAAATCTTTCTTAAAACATAGATTCTACTTTCATCTCCAGAAGATACCTTGATAGGAATAGAAATAAACTCAACCAAAAGATCTCTTTCCATCGTTAAATTATAGACATCAACGACTTTTTGGAATATTTTCTCTCTAAACAACCTTTTTTTGCTATCCATTTCCAAATCATTTTATTCCTATAAGGTTTAATAAGTTTAAACTGGTTTAATTAAACTCTATTATCAAAGGTTTAGCAGTTTATAGGCATATATAATGCCTTAAACTAAACCGATACTATTGATAATTTCCAATAGTGTATTTACCCTTTAAACCTTCCTCTTTTTTTATCCAATCATTGTTTTTAAAATGAGTTAACAACTGCTTACACTTATTATCTCCAATCTGTTTTTTAAAGTCTTTATTGAATTGCCATTTTATTTGCTGGACTAACTTCCCATAAGCGAGTTTGACATCTCTTGAGAAAATTGAATTAAGCATGCTGAAGTATTTTGCTCCTTCTATATCATTAATGTCAAATACGCTTTGTTTTGAAGAAGTTCTAACTATAAAATTTTCAACATTAACAGGTAAATTATTTATGATTTCAAATGCAAAAGGTTCTGGCTCACGGTCTCGACATTCTTTAGGTTCTACTATTGAAATATTTTTATCACTTTCAGATTTTGTAACTGTCAAAACTGTTTGTGCTTTATTTTGCAATTCGGTACCTAAATGACCTCTAGCATTAAAATCACTCTTGTTTTGATGTAAAACGACATATATATGAATATTCAATTCTTCAGACCATTTCAGCAATTTACTTGTAACCATCGTTGCTTGTTCTTCATCGTTTATTGATGTAACTAAATCTCTTATACCATCAATAATTACTACTCCCAAAAATGGAGTACTCAGTATAATGTTTTCTATAATTGCAAGTCTTTCATGTACATCAAATTTTCTAAGTTGATAAACATTAAAATAGTCTGGTTTTTCAACACCAATTATAGATATTACCCTCTGAACTAAGAGCTGTACGTGTCGTTTACTTTGTTCGGTATCGAAGAAGACTATGTTCTGTTTCTCTTTAGGCAGTCTATTGTGAAAATTGAAATATGAATCTGACATTGTGCAAGCGGCCGACAAAATTGTCATCAAAAAAGATTTTCGACTTTTCGCTTTCCCTAAAATCAAGGAAAAATCACCCAAAGTTGAAATAACTTTATCCTGACCATTAATTTGTTGAACTAATACTGGTTCGGCATTTTGAATGTCTTCAGTAGGATTTATTAGAATATCCTTTTTGATTTGGGCAAAATCTAAATCCCTAATATTTTTACTATCTTGCATCTGTTTGTGGGTTTAACATCAAACAACATAAAGACCCTGTTGAATCGTGGTGGATTCAATAGGGTTAATTCGTTTTATGATCGTTTGTATTTAAGGGATTTGACTTCTGTAAGAGCTTTATTCAAATCCGATCTTACTATCAGTATTTTACGCCCGTTTTTACTGGCCTTGATGGTACCGTCTTTTATTTTCGCGTAAATTGTTTGCTTAGAGCAGTTCCATTCCTTCGCAGCCTCTTCTGGAGTGATTTTTTCTTTATTTTCTTTATCAATGAGAAGTTTGACATCATTTGACAATTCATTAACCACTTCTAATAACTCCAAAAACTTATTCGTGTCAATATTTTGTAATACTATACCTTTCATAACCAGTATTTATAGTTAAACATGGTTCGAAATTATAACAAGGTAATTTTAATGTTGATTGATTATTTGATTCAAATAATCAAATATGAAAAATAAGTTTAGCGATTATCAATTAATGAAATGTAGTTCATCAAAATAATTGTTGAAAGAAGAATTCCGTTCAAAGAATTTTTTGGATGCCGAATAAGATGCCTCAGTCAAAACATCCATTTCGAAAGTATTGTTAAGTATTGTCACCAAATTTTTTTGATTTAAGTCTTTATTGAATTTAAGTCGAGTTTTAAGTAAATATCCAATACAAGAAGCCATTCTTCTTTCTGAAAATTTGGGCCATTCTTGTTTTAAAATTCTGAAATTGCAATCAATAATGTCGTTATCAATCAATTTGCTTTTTAGATTATTGTAATC
>JAAEZL010000174.1:0-2321 GCA_018222875.1 Algicola sp. | reverse complement strand
ATTGTAATCATTATCATCAAGTATTTCTTTAAAAGTACAATCGTTGCTTATTGATACCTCTTTTGCAGTCAAATGTTCAAATTTCTTTTTTATCCAATAAAGTTGATTTTTAATAATGTAAAAATTACTCCAAGTCTCCAATAAATTAGAAATTTGTTTTAACTCAGTAACATCGCGATAATAGTTGTAAACTAAGTCCTGATAAAAATTATAAAAATTTTGAATGTTTTTTATATTACACTTAGCATATTGTCTCTCAGAGGAAAGAAATACTCTTTCATAAAAAAGTAGCACAAATTGAGGACTATTCACCAAAACATAATTTACATATCTTTCCCAGCTAATATCTTTGTTATCTCCAATATAAATGGAGTAATACGACAAATTTTCACCTTGAGGGTATATTTTTTTGTGCTTTTTGGTTAAGAAATTAATTTTATCTTCTACACTGATATATGCCAGCGTTGATTCTTCCAATTTTCTAATTCCTTTCTCGGGATAGTTGTAATATTGAATTGTATTTTCTTCAAAGTATTTGAGAAAAAACTTATAAATGAATTCTAATTCATCAGTATATTCATCAATTATGACGTCCTTTATATTCATAAAAAAAATTTCTAAGCTTTCTTTAATTTTGGTATGTCTATGCTACCAAAAGCCAAATTAATAGCATCACTTTTAGCTATATTATCCACTTTATAATAAGTATTAAAGGTCTTAATATCTTTATGACCAGTCATACTCATAATTGTTTTGTCAGCAATTCCCTTTTTCTTTAAAATTGTTACAAATGTACGTCTTGCAGTATGTGTAGAAATACGTTTATGAAATGGTTTAACAAGTACTTTATGTTCTCTATTTTTAGTTCTGCTGTACTCCACATCAAAAGTGAATTCCGCTTCTTCAAATACATACTTAATAAACTTATTTTGCTTTTGATTACTCAATAATGGAAGCTTGTAATTATACTTCTTGAGTATATAGTTTGATATGTCAAACAACGGAATCGTCCTTGGTTCCTTAGCCACATCTTTCTCTTCCTTAATGAGGATAGAATTACCTACAATGGTTCTTTCATTTATTAACTTAAGTTCTCCATAACGTAACCCTGTAAGACATTGAAAAACAAATACATCTTTTACCCGCTCCAAGGCCTTACTTTTTGGAACAAACTCGAAAATAGTTTTGACTTGGTCCAATGTAAGTGCAACCTCTTTAGTTATAACTCTCTCAGGCTTTTTGAAACCTTTGAAGATTTCATTATAAGTATATCTTTCATTTACCGCCCAAAACATAAACGTTTTGAACAAACCAATATTTCTTGAAAATGTATTTGTATTATGATCTAAAGTTGTGTAGCAATAATCAATAAACTCCGTGTAGAATTTATTGTTAATCTTACTAAAAGTGAGCTTGTATTTTTTCACTTTTTCAAATTCTACTAAATGGTTTTTTATATTATTATATCGCTTAATCGTGGCAGGTTTCCACTCTTTTCTTTTTTGTTTCTCAGTCATAAAATTATTGTAAGCTTCAAAAAATAAGTGCTTACCAGTTGGCGACTTTTTAAATTCTTTATCAAATTCATCCTTTAAAAGCTTAGATGTAAAAGATTCTTCAATTTTAGAACAGAGTCCTTCGATTGCACCGAACTTCTCTGAATACCTAGCCAGTTGCATGTTAATTCCACTAGAATTTTTGTCTTTTACTGTACCCTTCAACTTAGGTCTATTTTGATCAAAGTTCCAATGCAATGGCTTAATCTTCTCACCAGTTGAATATTTGAATTGCTTGCTTTCCAATTTAAAGTAACATGAAAACATTATTAAAGTTTCTTCATCGCTTTTCGGGTCTTTAAGAAAGAATGTATGCTTCATATTATTGGTTGATAGTTTAGTGGATAATTTGGTTGATAAATTCTATATAATCAAATATAACTCGAAATTATAATAAATCAATAATAATCTGTATATTTGATGTAGAATTCAAGGAATTAATCATAATTAGAACTATTGAATATTATTTAATTCAATAGTCTCCGACTCCACAATTAAGCGCAACTTGATTGCGATTTTAGACAAAAAAAGCTCAGCAAGTTTACTTGACTGGGCTTTGTTGTATAAAAGCGTTTGGGCTGATAGCACAACAAGTGGCATTTGCAGTATGGGAGACACTTGAGAACAATGAAATTAATCTCTCCGACTCCACTTTTTAAAACCTCAACTTATTGCATATCAATTTGTTGAGATTTTTTTTATTGGTCAGTATTTAGTCAATAAACTGTTAAAAGCGGCTGTAATCATACAAAATGATTCTTTGGG
>JAAEZL010000173.1:362-4965 GCA_018222875.1 Algicola sp. | reverse complement strand
GGAGCAGGTCAAGTGTGGAGAACAGATCAGAACGAAGCGAATTGGTCAAACATCACCGAAAGAGCTTTAAAAGATTTACAAGGCAGACCAGAAATCAACTTTGAAAACGATAGCATCAAAGCATTTCCATCTTACACAGATTGGGCTAACTATACTAAGAGCGATTCAAATCCAGATGTATTTCCTCCAAGATCTAAAATTGGTCACTATTTAAGCGAAAGATATAGTACTCTTGAGATTCAAAATCTGAATACCATTTCATTTAAATTAATAAAAGAAAAAGTAACAATTACTGAACTTGTAAAAAACAAGCTTCAAATCATCACAGATAACGGAAATTGCTATAAGGTTGATGATATTTTACTGAGCATAGGACATCAACCTACTCAACTTTCAGCTCAAATGAAATCATGGAAAAATCACGCTTCCAAAGACAAAAATTTAAACGTTTTTGAGAACTGCTATCCTATTTCACAATTTGAATATTTAAAACATAAAACTGATGTTGTAGTCGGAATTAGAGGATTTGGTTTAGCCTTGGTTGATGTCATGAGAGCTTTAGCGAAAAACTCTTTCGGAAGATTTGTAATCACTAATACAGACACATTTGAAACATCGTATGTTAAAAATCATGACAAAACTATCACCTTAGTTCCATTTTCGCTAGATGGAAAACCACTTGCACCAAAACCTCTAAATAATACTATTGACAAATTATTCAAACCAAGTGATTCAGACCTAAAGTCACTTAAAACTAAAATTGAATCTGTTGCACACACATACATAGATGCTGCCAACATTAACTTTTTGATAGAACCTATAGCTGAAATTTCAACCAAAATATTTACGAATTCAAAATTAAAATCGAAACCTCATGCTTTAGACAAAATCCAGTTAAAAAATCTTGCTTTAAAATGGTTTGAAAATGAAGACATTAATCATGAATTAATCCTTAATAAGACATCAACATATGCGCTTATTAAAGCCTTCATTAATATGGCATTACATAAAGATTATATTAGTTTCGATTACTGTTTAGGTCAGGTATGGAGACATTGCCAGCCAACAATGTACAAGGCTTTATCACATTCAGTTTTAGATAATGAGCTCATAAAAAAAATAGTAGATCTTGATGATAGAATAAAACGCTACTCTTATGGTCCACCAATTGAAAGTATGCAACAAATGATAGCACTTGTCGATTCAAACATCTTAAACTTAAACTTTGTTACAGACCCAAAAATTGAGTTGAATGATGAAGGCTGGAAATTAATAAATTCCAAAAACGATTCAATTCATACTAGTGTAATGATTAATGGTGTTTTAGATTCTGCTAAATTACTAAAGGTCGATACTCCACTTATTAAAAATCTTTTGAGTGATGATGTGATTCAACCTGTTCATTCAGAATTAGGTATAGAAACCAATGTTTACGGTTGTGTTCATAACTCTGAAAACACGTTTAATGCTTCAATTGCTCTATTAGGAAGGTTATCTAAAGGTAGTGTAATTGGTGTTGATGCCATTCTGGAGTGCTTTGGAAAACGAATTGAAGACTGGGCAGAATATTACGTAAAAAACTTGAATTAAAGACGTTAATTAGGTTGATATAAGATCGACTTTATAACTTGAAACTTGAGTTCTTTTCGATCTTCAACATCCTCAATATCATAAGACAATAACATTTCTCCCCAATATTCGCCATCAGTAAAACTCGCAATAATCCATTTATGATTTAACATTCTGATTTGATCAATTAACATCTTTTCTCCTGTCATCGATGCGTAGGGAACTAAAGGATGGTCTTCGGTTTCATAAATATTAAGACTCATCAACTCATCTTTTATAAATGGAACAAACTCTGAAATCCGAACACCTTGATTTTCCCAATAAATCATAGCATCTTCATTAGTATCAAACTTAAACGTGTATAAATCTGATACCATATCATCTTGAATAGTTTCAATTGAATCTTTAAGTTTGGTATTGGCATCCATATAGTTCGTTAGCTTTTGGTCATAGTTTTCAATGATGCCCTTAGAGTTTACATATTGAAATATCACTAATAATAAAGTGAAAATGAATAGATACATGAAAAGTCGTTGTTTCATAATAATTTTTTATAGTTCTAATTGTAAGTTATCGTATGCTAAAAAAACGTTTTCAGGGAGTTTTTGTTGTACCTCATCATGAAAGCCTAAATAATGACTAATATGTGTGAGGTAAGCGGTTTGAGGATTTACTTTTTCAATAAATGCAAGTGCTTCAGCTACGTTAAAATGCGAAATATGTTCAGTTTCACGTAAAGCATTAACGACTAAAATCTTAACACCTTTTAATTTTTCAATCTCTTCATCTGCAACCGTTTTCATATCAGTTAAATATGCAAAATTACCAAACCGGAAACCAAACACCTGTAGTTTGTGATGATAGCCATTAATGGGAATCACCTGTAAATTTCCAAGTTGGAAAGGTTCATTCTTAATTTCATGCTGAATGACACTAGGAACACCAGGATATTTCTCTTTTGTTGTAAAAATATAGTTGAAACGCTTTTCCAGTTCCCCTAAAACTCGTTTATGAGCATAAAACGGAATATCTCCTTGTCTGAAGTAAAATGGTCTGATATCATCCAGTCCTGCTGTATGATCGGCATGCTCATGTGTAAACACAATGCCATCAATTTTATGGCAGTTAGCTCTAAGCATTTGCTGCCTGAAATCTGGTCCGCAATCTACTACAAAACTAAAACCATCCCACTCAACTAAAACCGAGACTCTCAGACGTTTATCTTTAGGATTGCTACTCAAACACACTGGATGATCACTCCCAATAACTGGAATCCCCTGAGAAGTACCTGTGCCTAAAAATGTAATTTTCAATGTTTGTTAATTTATAACAAAAATAAAACTAATTTTTTTACTTATACCTCCTATTTTAATACCTTTGTAATGTTGACAAAACCCAGACTAAAACATGGAGATAACCTTAAAAGGAGATAGAGAGTTTGATCAGATTCCTTCGCTACGGACTAAATGCTTGCGAATTAATCTAAATGAAAATATCTACGGAACATTCGCTGAAATTGGAGCAGGTCAAGAAACTGTTCGTCAGTTCTTTAGAGCTGGTGGTGCTTCAGGAACAATTGCAAAAGCAATGTCTGCATACGATAAAGCCTTTAGTGATGCCATTTATGGTATTGAAGATGATAAACGTTATGTCACTGAAGCGCGTTTACGAAAAATGTTAGATCATGAAATCGACTTGGTTGAAGAACGTCTTTCCAGAGAAGAACATCCTCATAAAATGTTTTTCACCTATGCAAATACGGTCGCTACTATCGATTTTGCAAAAAAATATAAAGGTCATGGTTGGGTTGGCATTAAATACCAAGTAGATGCCAATCAAGGCTATAACGAAATTGTATTACACTTACGTTTTAAAGAAACGGATGCCAGACTTCAACAAGAAACACTTGGTGTTTTAGGTACCAACTTAATTTATGGTGCTTTTTACAAATACAACGAACCAAAAAAATTATTACGTTACTTATACGATCATTTAGATAAAGATCAGGTTGAAATTGATACTATTAATTTCGCAGGACCTGTTTTCAAAGATGTCGATAACCGTTTAATGAGTCTGCAACTTGTTAAAAACGGAATGACAGATGCGGTCATGTTTGCACCTGACGGAAACAATGTGTTACCTGCTAAAGTGCTCTACAAGAAAAACATACTGGCTCTTCGTGGTAGTTTCAGACCAGTAACTAAAGTCAACATGGACATGTATAAGAAGTCTTATGACATGTATATAAAAGAAAATAAAGTTGATGTCGATAAAACACAAGTTATCTTTGAAATCACCTTATCAAATCTCAGAGCTGAAGGCGAAATTGATGAGCAGGATTTTATGGATCGAGCTAAATTGCTTTGTTCTCTTGGTCAAACCGTATTGATTTCTAATTTTCAGGAATATTACAAACTTGTTGAATATTTCTCTCAATACACAAAAGCCAGAATGGGATTAGCAATGGGAGTTAACAACCTAGTTGATATATTTGATGAGAAATATTACCGTCATTTAAGTGGTGGTATCCTGGAAGCTTTTGGAAAACTATTCTTCAAAGACTTGAGAGTGTATCTGTATCCTATGCAAAATGATGATGACACGATTACCACGAGTGAAAATCTAAAAGTACATCCTAGAATGAAAGAGCTTTATAAGTTCTTTAAATACAACGGAAAAGTAGTTGATATCACAGATTACGATGACACCATTTTAGCTATTTTCTCAAGAACCGTTCTTAAAATGATAGCAGATGGTAATGATGAATGGGAAGCGATGCTCCCTGAAGGTGTGGCCAAATTAATAAAGGAAAAGAGCCTTTTTGGCTGTGAAACTGAGCAAGTACATTTGGGAGAATAACTTCCTTTTAAATAATCATATAAAAAAATCCGCATGAAATTTATGCGGATTTTTTAGTTTTAAAAAGGATGACCTGTTACTATCACTCTTTTTCCTTTGGCTTATACATTATGATTATTTGAATAATAATAGCTAGAAAAACCAAAACATAAATTTCTATTTGAGTAAATAGTTC
>JAAEZL010000173.1:0-352 GCA_018222875.1 Algicola sp. | reverse complement strand
TTTTGTAAGTTGAGTCAACTCAAAACGGTCTATTAAATTCTGAATGTTCTCGTTTTTTCTTGAGTTTTCTTGAGAATAGAACACTGAATCTGAAGACACGATAGCAATTTCTTTTTCATGAACTGCTTTTGAAATTTCAAAAATTAAATGTTTTGCAATAAGTCGGTCTTCATAAATAGTGACTACTGAGTCTCTCACTGTTATGAAATTGTTTCTATCGATTAAGTTTGTAGCAATGATTAGCACAAAAACTATTAGGATACCGAGAATCCATTTAATTTTATTGTAAAATGCCATAGTTCTTAGGTTTAAAAATATCGTTATTAATAAAACCTTTTAGTCTGTTAATATC
>JAAEZL010000172.1:2271-4994 GCA_018222875.1 Algicola sp. | reverse complement strand
ACGAATTGTTTCTTGAGTAAATATACTAAAGTTATTTGTAATTATTTTTCCGATGGAAAAGAGAAGTAGCAATGAAGCTTATACGTTGTTGTGTATTGTTTTTAATTATTACAATTAGCAATAATAAATTGAAGTGTAGCATCTTCAAAGCATTTCATGTAACGTTTATCACCATTATAACCAAAGCTTGAGCCAATCAGGCCAAGTTCATTTTCATTTGTTGAGTAGGTTAGTTGCATGTCAGTTACTACTTTCGAAAAGCCCATATCCCAAATTACTTTTTTAAGTTTTACTGTTACGAAAATAACTGAATCAGAAGGGAATCCTCGATGTTCAGCATAGGTATAGTCTCCCTCATAATTTTTGTTTATGTCGTTTATAGTATTAATGAAAATTTCTTTAAGATTTGGTTTTTTTCCTTTACCCAAATAATTAAAATTTCCTGTTCTATCGAATTTAGCATAGTTGCTTTCATCATCCCAAACAAAGTAAATTTTTTTCTTACAATTAATTTGTGATGATAGTTCATTAATTTCTTTGGTTGATTTACAATTGAAGAGAGCAAAGAAAAAAAATGAGATAAAAATTTTTTTTATTAAAGATTTATTCTTGAATTCCAATGATTTATTAATTGATTAAAAATTTTACACAACGAGTTTGTGTAAGGTTTGTTGCGGAATTTCAGCTGAGCGCTTTTGCGTTTGGATGAGCCGCTTGCGGCGAAAATTCCGTTGGAGAAAAAGCGCGACAGCTGAGCGGTCGTGATTTTTCAGTTTTTATGTTTAGCTTAAAAGTAAGAAAAAATCTTCTACTTAGCCATCAGTAGCAATGAACTTTACACGTTGTTATATAACGTTATGACTCCTTTACTGAACTAGCAACTTTAAATGTTTCTCCTAAAACTTGATTCCAAGGCATATTATCTAATTTAATATAATCCAATGCATAAAGTAAACTACATAAACCAAATCCATAAGCCATTTTAGTCATTTGATAAACTATCATTTCATGTCTATCATCAATGCAAAAAGGACTTTCATAGTTTATTCCAAAAGTTTTACTAGTTTTTTGTTCATCGATGTAAAAAGGAGCTAAGCTAATATTTGGACCTAGAATAATTAAGTCGGGTCCATAATCACCAGTATTATCTGGTAAGTTTTCTTTGATCTTAATGATATCGGTTTCAAGTTTTCCATTTATTCTTACACCTCTTCCTATGATAGCTGTAAACATAGGATTGAGAGTCTTAGGTTTACCAATTTTGTTCTTTAAGTTTAACAATTGTATATCAGCTCCTCTAACTATCTCAGAAAGAGGTTTCGACCGTCGTTTCAACTTTTTGATATCGGCTACCTGTTTTATTGCTTTACCAATATATGTATTTGCATTTTTATTTTTAAGTTCAATTGTGTTTTTTGCTTCTATGTAAGCATAGGTTGCCTCAAGCGGAACATATTCTTTTCTTGCGAATTTCTGGCTATTAGGAGGTTTTACTAAGGGAGCATTCATTTTATCATAAATTATAATATCATCGCCTTTTGCCAGCCCGTTCATTGGTGTGACGAAACCCCTACAAACTCCAAATTTATCTGGAAGAAGTTCATCTATTAGCGTCGCTAATTCAACTTCAAATTCATTACCAATATCAAAATTCCATTCAGGATCAATTTCATTGAATCTGCTTTCAAATCTATCTGAAATTTTCTTAATGTAATTGTTGTACATCATGGTATTATAATGTTATATAACGAGTTTGTGTAAGCGTCAGTAATGGGAAAATGTGTTAGTATTTTTCCACTGACGCAACTAAGTTAATTAAAATGGCTGAATTTCCGTTAGGAAATTCATTATCTTTCCTTTGTTTGTTATGTATCTATTAATCATTAGTTTATGTAAATTTTCACATTCTTTTTTGTTGCCAAACTGCCTTTATTTGCTTATATTTGTTGCCGTATTGTTGCCCATACAACACTCATAAAACGCACAGTCTAACACAGTAAATATAAGGAAAATGAAAGTTACTTTACGCCAACGTAGAAAAGGGAAACGAATTAGTTTATATCTTGATTATTACGAAAACGGAAATCGTAAGTACGAGTACTTGAAATTATATTTAACGCCAGAACCCGACAAAGGGTCCTTAACTAAAGCACAGAAATTAGAAAACAAGAAAATCTTACAACTTGCTGAAAGCATCAGAGCCAAAAGACATTTAGAGGTACAGAATAATATTTATGGTTTTGAAAATAAAGAAAAGAAACAAGGAAATTTTTTCGTGTATTTAGAACAATGGATTGAAAGACGTTCAGAAAGTAAAGGCAATTTAGGTGTATGGAATAGCACACTAAAACATTTAAAAGATTATCACCCAATAGGTATTTCTTTTGAAAGAATAGATGAAGAATGGGTAGAAGGTTTTAAAGAGTATTTAGACAAAAAAGCACTTTCCAGAAGTAAAAGACCATTAAGCCAAAACACAAAATCAGCATATTTTAAAAAACTTTTAGCGGTATTACGACAAGCTGTTAAAGAAAAGGTAATACAATACAATCCTGCTATTTCAGTTGAAAACTTTAAAGAAGAAGATACACATATGGAATTTTTAACTTTAGAAGAAGTTAGAAAGCTTTTTAACACAGATAGCCGACATCCACAATTAAAAAATGCGTTTCTTTTTTCCTGCCTTACAGGTTTGCGTTGGTCAGATATTACAAAACTTCAAT
>JAAEZL010000172.1:0-2261 GCA_018222875.1 Algicola sp. | reverse complement strand
ATATTCAGAAACCTATGGAAATTTTATTAGATTTAAGCAAAAGAAAACTAAAGGAGCTGAAACCTTACCAATTTCCGAACAAGCATTTGAATTGTTAGGAGAAAAAGGCGAATCGACTAAAAAAGTTTTCGAGAATATTAATAACGTTCAGAGAAATTATGACCTACTAAAAGAATGGGTTGGTGAGGCAGAAATTAAGAAGAATATCACGTTCCATTGTGCGCGTCATTCTTTTGCAACATTACAACTGACTTTGGGTACTGATATTTATACAGTATCAAAAATGTTAGGTCATAAGAATTTGAAAACAACTCAAATTTACGCTAAAGTAATTGATGACAAAAAGAAACAAGCAGCTTACAGAATAAACCTTAACCCAAATGGCTAAAGACTTATTTATCGACTTACTGTATGTGGAAAAGGTTACTGATGATAAAAGAACCGAAAACCAATTTAAAGAGCTTTTAAAAGGCTTTAAAAAGCAATACCTCAATACAACGCCTAGATATGAAATCGACTTCAAAAAGGCGTATTCTAACAAGCGTAAATACTATTTAAAATTAATAGAAAACGAGTACATCAAAAATTTTAATC
This sequence comes from Algicola sp., assembly GCA_018222875.1. Taxonomy (GTDB): domain Bacteria; phylum Bacteroidota; class Bacteroidia; order Flavobacteriales; family Flavobacteriaceae; genus Psychroserpens. Next base: position 1,667 of record JAAEZL010000172.1, on the reverse strand, counting down.
AAATTAATGATGCACTTGATGCAAACTCAACAGCTGATCATTTGTCTTTTCTATACGATAATGCTCACCGTAAATTTTTAAATTATTTAACCCAGATTAAAAATTACATTTCAGATAATGTTATTGATGAAAGTTTGTCTTTAAAGCCAATTCAAAATGATAAATCTGATGAAGCCTATATCATTTCATTTTTAAAAGCAAATGCGATGATGCTTTTTATGGAACTTCAAGAACGATTTTCAGAATTAAGTGATGCTGAAATTTATACAATAGAAGAACTGCACGAAGTATTTTTTAATGAAGAACCACCTCAAGAGTTAATTGTAAAATCCTATTCCGGTGCAGAAATAAAAACGGTCAGGAAACAAGTAAAACAAAGTTCAATTTTCAACGCTATACAAGGTGATTTTAGAGAGGAAAACAATGATGTCTTATCCTATAACGAACTTATTAATAAGATTAAACAAAGAGAATTTGCAAAATTAGAGGAGCTATTAAATGAAAAAGGCATTATAGATGATGAATATAACTTCATAAAGAATAGAGGTAATAAAATATTACTTGCAGCTTTTATGGTTAAGTTAACAGAAACTAAATATTTTAATGAAAGAATATTTTTTGACAGTAAACCATCTAAAAAAATAGAGCCTAAACACATTTATAAATTCTTTGCTTATCGGTATGGACCAAGTAGTAATGCAGGTAAAGAATACCGTAGATTTTTAGGTACTGAAAAAAGAGCCTATCAAAAATTAGTTGAAGCCAATTTTTGGCTTGACCAAATCAAATAAAACTTCACTTTTTAAAAGTGGTATTTTCTCTACTTAATACCAAATAGATAATACCAAAAACGGTGTAAATCATTGTTTTACAATGGTTTAATAATACCATTTTTTCTCTTTTCTGTTATACCAAACACCTTTTTCAATATTTGTTATGTCCTTGACAATCAAGGATGACTTTTGCGCAGAAGTCCATTTTTTAATTAAAATTTATAATAAGATGGACGTTAAAATAATTGAACGTTTAGAACGCATCGAAAAGTTGTTAGTAGAACAACAAACGTTGCAAAAGCAAGTATTGAACTTCAATGAAACTTGCAAGTATTTAGAACTATCACAATCGCACTTGTATAAACTTACAAGTACGGGAGCCATTCCACATTATAAACCGAATGGCAAAAAAATCTATTTCCAACGTCAGGAGTTAGACCAATGGTTACTGCGTAATCGTATGGATTCTCGAGATGAAATCGAACAGCAAGCTGCCGATTACCTAATCAAAAAAGGAAAGGTAAAGTTATGACTGAAATCATCGATTTACTCTTGGCACTCTCACAAGAGATTAAAGATATAAAAGCACGTATTGAATTAATAAGAGCATCGAGAGCAGAATGCTTAAAAGATACGTGGATTGACAATCAGGACGTAATGCAAACGCTACATATTAGCCAACGTACATTACAAACGTTCCGAACAAATGGTACGATTCCATATAGTAAGGTACAAGGTAAATTTTATTACAAGGTATCAGATATAGAGGAACTATTACAGAGCAATTATTACAACCCAAATTTCAAATGCGATGGAAATAAATAAAGAAAACATCTTAAAGAAAACGCATTATGGGTTAAATATCTATGCCTATGTATTAAGGCAGTATTATCC
>JAAEZL010000171.1 GCA_018222875.1 Algicola sp. | reverse complement strand
AATGCGAGCAACAGTTCCTTTTTTGAAGACATCTTTACCTGATGGATCCTCTATTGTTTCATCTTTTTGAGAAACGACACCAATGACCTTGCTTCCTTTATTGGCATCATTGATTAGTTTTATTGATTTATCTCTTCCAGCTGTAATAGGAATTACAACACCCGGAAACAAAACCGTGTTACGCAATGGTAATATTGGTAGTGATTCAGGAAGGGTTTCATTATTTATTTCTGCTTCATCTTCGGGAGTCATTAAAGGAATTAATTCTGAATTCTCATCAAAATCCTGAAATGACAAACTGTCAAGCTTTAAAAAATTAGACTTCGCCATATTATTTTTTTAGTCATTCTGTCATTAAAACAACAGAACTTATCGATTTATAATTATTTAAATAATTACATTAAACCCTGTATATTAAGCACTTACAAAGTTAATGGAATTATATACCTTTAACTAATTTCAATAGTTATGCCATTACCCAATTTAAAGTTAAAAACTTTTTTTATTCAAAGTGTAACAATTGGTTTTCTCGTACATCTTTATATTAAAGCAATTGTTTTTTGACACTAACCAATCAAAATATAGAGCAGTTATTACAGCTTTGTAAATCTGGCGACCAGCATGCGCAAATGGAAGTCTATAACAGATATTATAAAGCCATGTATAACACAGCATTCAGAATTGTAAGAGACCGTTTTGAAGCTGAAGACATCATGCAAGATTCATTTTTGAGCGCTTTTACAAAGTTAGACAGTTTAAAAGAAATTAAAACTTTCGGATCCTGGTTAAAACGTATCGTAATCAATAACAGCATTTATCATTATAAAAAGAATACCAAATATAATGATGTGCCATTAGATGATGTGCTTTATAAAGTTGAAGATCATTCTGGGATTACTGAAACTGATGGGTTTACTAATTTGAAAGCAAATCAGGTTTTAGAAACTATGAAATTGCTTAAAGACAACTACAGAATGGGATTGACACTGCATTTAATTGAAGGTTATGATTATGAAGAAATATGTGAGATTATGGACATCACAAATGCCAATTGCAGAACATTAATATCACGAGCTAAAGACAGCTTAAGAAAAAAATTAACGTCTTTAGCCTTATAATACAAATAACATGAAAAAAGACAACATTGATAAACTTTTCGGAACACTGGAAAACGACTTTGATTTTCACCTGCCAAACTCAGGACATCAACAACGGTTTTTAGAAAAACTGAAACAGCAGGATATAATTGCTGAAAGCAGTAAGCAAAAAACAAATTACTGGAAACCCTTTTTAGCTGTTGCTGCATCTATAGTCTTATGCTTTAGTGTTTTCACAGTTATGCAACAACAACCAGAAATAAAAGATTTAGCAAGTGTGTCTCCAGAATTATCTCGTACTCAAGACTTCTTTACGCTAGCCATTCAAAATGAACTGGCATCATTAGAAGCTGAGCGTTCTCCTGAAACTGAAGAATTGATTGAGGATGCTCTAAAACAACTTCACGTATTAGAAGTTGATTACGAACAACTTAAAAAAGACCTGACAGCATCTGGTGATGATAATCGAGTTATTTATGCTATGATTTCAAACTTTCAAAACAGGATAGACGTCTTAAAACATGTACTTGAAAATATTGAAGAAGTGAAAGCATATAATAAAAATGCATCCAGTCAAAATACATTATAACTATTATAAATCAACAAAAAACAATCTGAAAATGCTAATCGCTTTTCAGTAAAATAAATGACAATCCTTATGAAAACACAACTACTATACAAATTACTTTTTGCGCTTATGGTTCTGCCTTCTTTGGTTATGGCAGGAAACACAAAAAGCTGGTCAGGAAAGCACACCAAAGAAAAAACGATAAAAAAGGACTTTTCAGTAAATACTGATGCCACTTTAAAAGTTGATAACAGCTATGGAAATATTGATATTGTTACATATGAAGGCTCAACAATTTCAATTGAAGTCAATATCAAAACCAATGGAGATGACCTGGAGAAAGTTCAGGATAAGGTTAATGACATTGATGTAGAATTCAATGCGTCTTCTACACTTGTAGTGGCTAAAACAATTTTCAGTAAAGAAAAATCTAAATCCTGGTGGAACTGGGGAAAAAACAATAACGTCAATATGTCTATCAACTACGTCATCAAATTACCAATTACCAACAATGTTGATCTCAAAAATGACTATGGAAGTATTACACTTGATAAACTTAAAGGTCGTGCAGAAATTAGCTGTGATTACGGAAAAATTACTACAAAAGAATTGATGGCAGATCATAATGATATTAGATTTGATTATACCAACAACTCCTACTTTGAATACATAAAAAGCGGAAGTATAAATGCAGATTACAGCGGTTATACCGTTGGAAAAGCAAAATCTTTAGATATCAATGCAGACTATACTAACTCTGAAGTTGAATTAGCTGAAGACATCTCCTACAATTGTGATTATGGTTCGTTAAAAATCAATAATGCCAACTCTGTAAATGGTAATGGTGATTATTTAACACTTAGATTAGGAACTATTTATAAAAATGTTAGTGTTAAAGCAGACTATGGTTCGATAAAAATTGAAAAAATGGCTGCTATTGCTGGAAATATTGACATAGAATCAGATTACTGTGGCATCACGATTGGCTATGATTCTGGTTACGCTTTTAATTTTGATATTGACTTAGAATATGCTTCGTTAAGAGATGCCGATGATTTTGAATTTACAAAAAAACGTATCGAATCTTCAGATAAGTATTATCAAGGCTATTTCGGAAAACCTAATAGTGGAAATACTATACGAATTAAGACTGAATACGGAAGCGTAACATTTAAACGAAATTAATAATCCATTAAAAAACTCTAAAAATGAAATCATCAATTTTATTAACAGCACTTTTATTCTGCATGACGTTTAGTTTTGCAGGTAATAAAAACATCAGAGGAAACGGAAACATGACCACCACCACAAGATCTACTTCTGATTACGATGGCATAGCTTGTGCAGGCTCATTTGACTATATTTTGGTTGCTGGCACTGAAGGAAAAATCATCCTTGAAGGTGAATCAAACTTATTGGACTATATTATTACTGAAGTTAAAGATAATAGACTTGTTATTAAGACACAGAATAACATTAACCTCAAACCAAGCAACAATAAAACTATAAAAATCACAATTCCATTTAAAGATATTAGTAGAGTTTCTCTTGCTGGCTCTGGTGACTTATGGAATGAAGACGTTATCACTGCTACAAATTTAGAAGTTGCTCTTGCTGGTTCTGGCGACGTGGTATTAAATATTCAGGCTTCTAATACAGAAGGAAAAATAGCTGGTTCAGGTGATTTAACCTTAAAAGGAAACACGAATAAGCTTGTAGCAAAGGTCGCAGGTTCTGGCGATTTTCATGGATTTGACTTACAATCTAATCACACCGATGTGGCCGTTGCAGGTTCTGGAGATGCAGAAGTGGTTTGTAATGAAAGCTTAAAGGCACGCGTGTCTGGTTCAGGAGATATTGAATACAGAGGACATCCTAAAACTGAAGATTCAAAAGTTGCTGGATCCGGAAGTATTAGCAACTAATAAACCAACTTTAATAGCTAAAAGTCATAAGTTTCTACTTGAAATTTATGGCTTTTTATATTGAAATAATCTTAGTAAGCCACACTAATAATTCCTGAAGTCAAACTTAAATCTCCTCCTTCAGTATTAGTAACAATCCCACTAAACGTTCCAATAATATTACCTTGATTGTTTGTAGTAATCGAAGATGTAAAATCATCAAATCCCTGTGAAGATGGAAAAAACTGGGACGTTAACAATATTGAAAATGAATCATTGATAACATCATTACCAATAGTACCTAATTCAATTTCAAAATAAATTATATAGTACGTTGGAGAACCTGTTTCGGCAGCTACTTGCAGAGTGTCTCCATTTTGATAAACATTAATAACATCAAAAACTAAAGGGACTGTTCCTGTATTAACAGATATAAATCCTTCTCCTGTAGCCTCCTCCTCAATACAATTTCCCAAATCGTTTAAAACTGATAGTGTGCCTCCATCAGGTCCGCAAAATTCAATTAAAGTCAATAAAGTTTCTCTATATGTGTTACACAACACTGTATAGGTTTCGCTTGTTGCTTCAAAAAATGCAGCTTGTGCTACTCCAACTGCTGCTGCTGCTTCAGCACAATCATCTATTACAATATCTGTTGAGCAATTACCGAGACTATTAATAAGAGCTTGCAGACTTCCATCAGGATCTCCACAGAATTGTATTTGAAATTGTAATGCATTTTTATAGGCAATACATAACTGCTCATAAGTCTCCTCTGTAGCTTGAGAAAAGGCCATAGCAGCATCTATAACATTTTGAATAGCAACATCACAAGAGGCTTCTTGCTCAGTTAGAAACTCACCTTCTAAAGGCTCATTGTCACATTTAGAAGCTGTTAGCAGTACGAAAACAAAAATTACAAATGCTATTCTCTTCATAACCATAATTCAATTGAATATTACTAAGTTACGAAGTTTTCAGGCAGTTTTAATACTCTAAATCACAGATTCCCTGAGATAAACTTAAATCTGCTCCATCCAGTCTGGTTACAATACCTCCGAATGTTCCTTGAATAACACCATTAGAGTTTACAGTAATTGTATTTGTAAAATCATCAAACCCATCCGTATTTGGAAAATATTCTCCTCCATTCAGTGTTAGTTTGAAATTTTGCATCACATCTACACCTGTAGTACCTTCTGGCACTTCAAACTCAATAAAATAGTTAGCACCTTGTTCTGTATTATTACCAGAAACAAACACTACTCCAGAATTTAAAACTGCACTGTTTGCAATAAACTGAATGTTTAAGGTACCAGTAGTTACGCTTAAGGTACCAGAACTAGTTGCTGAAGAGCAATCTCCTAAGCTGTCAATTATATTTTGTAAGCTACCATTTGGGTCTCCACAAACTGTAATTTGATTTTGTAAAGCCGCCTTATAAGCATTACATAAATCAG
>JAAEZL010000170.1 GCA_018222875.1 Algicola sp. | reverse complement strand
CCATAAAACTCGAGCTAATTGATAAAAATCCTTTTTCTAAGTACGACGGTAAATTAAAAGTCAAAGAGGCTGTTTACCTTACTCAAGACGAACTCAACAGAATAGAAAAAAAGTCATTCAGAGCTGAAAGGTTAGAACGTGTTAAAGATATATTTCTTTTTAGCTGTTACACAGGCTATGCACCTGTTGATGCTCAGAGACTAACCGCAGAAAATCTAATCAAAAACAATGATGGAGAGCTTTGGATTAAAGCAAATCGCGCTAAAACGGGTACACGTGCCAATGTTCCTGTTTTGCCAACGGTAAAGCGCATTATAGAAAAATACGATGGCAAGCAAAAAGGTTTAATTCCGAAGTTATCGAATCAAAAAATGAATGCCTACCTCAAGGAAATCGCTGATGTCTGTGGAATTAATAAGTATCTTACTTATTATGTCTCTAGACATACCTTTGCTACAACGGTTACCCTTGGTAATGGCATATCTTTGGAAAATGTATCTGCTATGATGGGCCACTCTAGCATAAAGCAAACCCAACATTATGCTAAAGTTTTAGATGCGTCTGTTATGGAGGATATGAAGAAGCTTTTTGATAAATATTGTTAAAATCGGACCTTATGCGCAACAATCGCAAAATGTAGCAATTAAAGCCTTAAAATCAATTACTTAAATAAAAATTATGTAATAGTTTTGTACTATAAGTAATTTACAAAAATACAGATCATGGATTATGTAACTCAAACCGAAAGGTCGTTAATAAATTTAATAAAGTTTAAAATTCGATTCTCACCAACAAATAAAGCCTTCCTGTTAAATGATAAATGGGTCAATGAAATTGATGACAACTATTTTATGAATAAAGTTGAGGAAGTCAAACAATTGCTTTTCAAACAACTCAAATATGGTTTGAACCATGAAGAGATTCTGGAAAAATTAGTAGATCGAATATGGAAACGGCTACAAACTGTTAATAAATACAATAAGATTACACCAGAAATCATTAAAGAATTCTCAGAAATTAAAGATCTACCAATCCCTCATAAATTAAAGCCATATTCAAGCATTAATTGGTTTGAGAAATATAGTGAAAGAAATGGCCTGGAAATCGATTTGGGCAAAGATAGATTGAGTTATCTTGACAATAAGTCTGAAAAACTTAATAACTATAAAACTCCAATGGATTTTGAATATGGGTTACTTTTTTACAGTATTCAAAAATATAATGAGGCGTTAAGTCATTTACATAGCTACGTTTTTAGCCTAAAATCAAATGCACTATTTATAGATTTTAAAAATTTAGAACTGGAAGAAATAGATTCAGTATCAAAAAAGACCACCGTTGGGAATTTTAATTTAGACAAAAAAAGAGTTGCACATCTCTTTCGGATTTTAATGGAGGAAAACCTTATCATTTTTGATGATAATAATGAAAAAAGCAACGATCTTAAAATGAAAAAGTTTGTTGAGAATAATTTCACTTTTCAAAATACTTCTGGAGGGAGGATTCCGATAAAAACCTTTAATAGAGAATATTCCGAAGTCTGCTCTAGCCTATCAGCTAATGTATCAAAACACAAGGCATTTATCGATGATCTCATTAATATTCTAAAACAAAGAAAAAATAGATTGAGAGACTAAAGATTCGGAACGAATTCGGAAGTATTCACTATAATTGAAGCATTATTTATCTTTCTTAGCGTGGTATTAACTAAAAATAATATTACCATGAACTCTTTTGATAATGAAATTCAATTACCAACTGTCAAGGCAATTAAAAACTTATTGAATCCCATATATGAAAGGCTCAATCAAATAAGTTCACAATTGTCAAGTCAAAAAGAACACAAAACATCACCTAAGTTTTATAGAAACAACGATTTGAAAGAGATTTTCAATATATCGAACAATACGATTATAAAGTATCGTGAAACAGGTATTCTTCCTTACACGAAAATGGGAGACATCTATCTGTATGAAGTAAAAGAAATTGATAAAATACTCAAACAAAATTATATAAAAATAAATCTATGATGAGAGATCCACTAACAAATGAAGAGTTTGAGCCAAAGCGCAGTAATCAACGCTTTGCAAGGCCTCAAAACAGAATTAAATATTATAACCTTAAAGCTAACCTGGAAAGAAAGGAAAACGCCTTTTTTGACAAACCATTAAAAAAAAACCTGAAGGTTTTAAATGAGCTAATGGAAGGAAAAACGGATGAGGTTTTTCACAAAGAGTTTTTAAAAGGAAAAGGTTATGATTTTAATTTTTATCATGCTACTTGCAGAATCAAAAACACCACTGGTTACTGTATCTACAACTATGTTTTAATTTTCAACAATAATGAAGTCAACATCCTACGAAATAATTGATCCAAGTCTAAATGTAATGGTAGATAAATCGTCTGATCATGCAGCTATATTGAATGAAAACAAAGATTTGAAACAATGGAATTCCATTATCATAATATCATCAGTTTTCATTATTGGAATTGCACTTATCCTTACTCTAAACCAAAAACGGGACACAAAAGAAGACTAACTCAAATTAGAAAATTAATAGTACTCCATTCGAATTTCAATATCATTGAATGTTTTTCAGTAACCAAAATTTTAAAAATTTGATTAGATTTGAAGATGAACACATAAGTTGGATAAAGTTAATACGTATATCTAATTGTTGTGAGTAATTAAACCAAATTCAAAACATTATTTTATTGTTTCCGCTCTTTAAAATCAAAATAAAGCAAGAATATCATTAGTATTACCAGACTAAAATTAACAATTACATCGGTATTAAATGTAACAAATTCAAATATGCTTTCAGATTTGGCATGACTGCTATCACTTTTCGAATGCATAGATAATTGCATGGCAGGAAACAAATTAAGCAAATTCCATCCTGAAAAGACTCCCCAAAAAGCTCTCATATATCGAGTTTTAGGGTTCCTCATCAAAAACAGACCAGTAATGAAAAAAGAGATAATTATGGCAAAACGAACATTGTTATATTCAGAAGGTATAATTAATAATAAAAAAACAACTAAACCGACTATAAAACCAGCTAAGATTGATTTTTTCCACCATAAACTATCATCATTTTCTAATTTCTTTCTAGAGGTAGATTCAATAACATGATGCTCTTTTTCGACTTGGATTAATTGTAAGGATGATAGGCCTGAATTTTGACGAGAAAAATCTGTTATTTCTCCAATTAGAGAATCAACACTTACGTCTTCAGTTGACTTTTCACAAGGAATTGAAGACCTTTTTTTATCTTTAAAAAGTTTAACAGTATTCCATCTAAAAAAATGAGGATCATTATTTCTATTTAAACAGAAGTTACAATTACAAGGAATCAACTCATCATATTTTATTTTTTGGTTAAAATCAACATAAATCTCAGCTAATTCCTTCCTTAAAATTGCAAGAGTATCCCTTTTATCTCCTACACCAGCAATATCGATTCTAATAATTTTTTGAATTTCATCCTCAACAATCATTGCTTCAGTATTATTCATATGCACAATCATACCATGCTTCCAAAACATATCTTCATACAAATACTTGTGAATTTTAACGAACAATCTAGATAATAAGCCTGCAGGCATAAAATCATATTGATAAATAAATGTTAACCTGTTTTGCTTTGATATTGGTATAAAATTGAATGGTTTATTAGGGGATAGTAATTCGGGTGCGATAAATTCATTATTGCTTAATTTGAAGCAAATTCCATAATTCACCATTAAAGCGACTAGTTCTGCCTGTTTATTCTCATATTTAGATTCTTCCCAAATGTCATTTAAATCTTCATAATTAAATCTTCCGCTTTTTTCTTCAATCTTTCTATTATCAAGAACACTATATACACCATCAACCAGCCAATCTGGATTTAAAATAACAAGTTTTTTTAAAATTGGATCTTTTGTGACATGAAGAATAATTCCGAGATCATGGAAATACCGATCTAGAAAATCTGCCCTTTTTTTATTTAGTTTAAAATCTTTGCAGACATTAAAGTAGTCACTGTAAGAAATATAATCTTTATCCAGCTCTTCTAAGTGCTTTCTAATTTCAACCCATGCTTTCGGCAATTCATCACCAACTTGCGGTAATTGTTTGACTGCGAGTTTAATTTGATCTTCAAGGTCAATTAGTGTATTTTCATAACCTTTTTTACAACTCACATTTACAAATGCTTTAATATTTTTAAACAAAGCACCATATCTATCGCTCGGTAATTGTTTACTTCTCTGATCAATTTTATTTTGAATTACAATTAAGGGGCTTCCATCACCCAACATTTCTACTATATTTAACCAATAATCGAAATCTAAATAATTGCTTTCTTGTCTTGATTCTGTTACAAATAAATACAAAGTTCTTTCTGTAATGAAGAATTGATGAGTAGCATCATATTTTTCTTGACCACCAAAATCCCAGATATTAAATTTAAAAGTTCCTGAATTTTCTAATTGAATTGGCATTCTCCATTCACTAATATCTATTCCTTCAGTACTTTCCAGATCATCTATCAAATCATAACTTCTACTAATCAATTTTTTTATAATAGTAGTTTTTCCAACAAATCCCCTACCAACAAGAACCATTTTTGCCTCATATAAATAATCTAATTCATTAGAAGATTCTAATTCCAAATAAAAATTTCTAATTGCCAATAATCCTTGATCCATGATTTTATTAGGAGGCATTAACTCTCCTTTAACATCACGAATAAATGTTGATTTGATTGAATCTAAAAAAAAGAGCTCGAAAGGAATAAAAACTGTCATACGTACACATGCGAATGATTCCAACGATTTTAGCTCTTTTACTTCAGGAGAAATTGACAGTCTAAGCAGTTGTTCACTTTTTTTCGGTTTGAGTTCATCTCTTCGAAAGTGAGGTAAAATAATTAAACTTTGCAAAGAGTTCAATTCTTTTGGTGCAGAATTCAACGTCGTATTACCTTTTATTCCAGCAACAATTCTTATTATCTCATCTTTTGAATTAAGAATTACAATAACACCGATTTCATTTATATTTACAT
>JAAEZL010000169.1:4049-5168 GCA_018222875.1 Algicola sp. | reverse complement strand
TTTGATTTTCCTCTGGATAATTGTGTTCTGTATGCAACTTCTGAAATGTTTAAGATTTCAGAGATCTCCTGATGATCATAGCCTTCCATTAAATACAACATGACTACATATTGATATTTATCTGGTAAGCGTTGAATTGCATCTTTAACTTCATCTAAAGATATTGTATCATCTACTAACCATTCGTTTTCATAATTTGAATCGACTACTTTGAGGTGCACCTCTTCTAATTCCAGCAAATGTTGCTTTTTAGATTTTAAACAGTCAATGCATTTATTGATAACGATACGTTTCAACCAAGCTCCAAAAGTAACTTCTGCTTTAAATTGATCTAATTTTGAAAATGCCTTTATAAAAGCTTCCTGTACGATATCTTCAGCTTCCATAGAATCTTTCATAAAGCGCATGGCAACGATAAACATTCCATCACAATACTGCTTGTACAATTGCAGTTGAGCAACGCGGTTGTTTTGCCTGCATTTTTCAATAATATTAGATTGTAACATCTAAATTGCTTTTGGTTTGGTTATATACCTCCTAACTTAAATCGTTATTCGGTATCAGTTCATTTAAAAGACGACACAAAAAACAGAGTGTTGCAAAAATGTTTAATTTTTTAAAAAAATTTTAACAGATATCCTAAAAGTACGTTAAGTTATATTGTGTTGTTATTGATTTACCATTATCTTTATAACCCACTTTGAAATTGAAAATCTTTATGAATACGTTTTTAAAACGACTTCTCATTGTTTTGTCCATTGTAGCCATTGGACTTTTTCTTTATTCACATTTTGTAGAAAACATTTTTTCAAATCGTTTAAGTCCGAAAGACACAGTAGAATTTAAACTTAACGACTTGAAATTAGAAGTATTTTACAACAGACCATCTAAAAAAGGGCGTGAAGTTTTTGGCGCTTTAGTCCCTTATAATAAAGTTTGGCGAACTGGTGCGAATGAGGCAACAACCTTTGAAACTAATAAAAATCTGATGGTTGACGGCATTTATATTCCTTCTGGAAAATATTCAATATGGACGGTTCCAAATGACAGTGTATGGAAAGTCATGTTTAACACCAAACAATATCCCTGGGGAGTTGATGAGCAAATGCAGCCCTTATG
>JAAEZL010000169.1:0-4039 GCA_018222875.1 Algicola sp. | reverse complement strand
CAATTTACAATTGCATTTGACAACTCTACTGATGACCTTAAACTAACTATGGCTTGGGACAAAACAAAAATTGCTGTACCTTTAGTGGTGTTAAAAGACAAAAATGAGTAAAGGCATTTGACCAAAAAATCGAAATCTTCTGCATTACATAATATAGAAGGTGTTTCTCAATCTGAAATCACCAATGCATCCTCTATTTCTAAAATTCAATTAAAACGGAAGGCAAAGCCAACAACTCAAGAATTAATCTCAGAAATAATTGAAGGCAACATCACAGCCTTAAGTCGTGCCATAACCTTAGTTGAAAGTTCAAATACTGAACATTTAGAACAAGCTAACGATATAATTAAAGGATGTCTTCAACATGCAAATACTTCAGTGAGAATTAGCATTACAGTAGTTCCCGGTGTTGGTAAAAGCACATTTATTGAAGCGTTTGGCATGCATTTAACTTCGATTGGCAAAAAAGTTGCTGTTTTAGCTGTCGATCCAAGTAGCAGTTTGAGCAAAGGAAGTATTTTAGGAGATAAAACCCGAATGGAAGATCTCGTAAAAAATGAAAATGCATTTATCAGACCTTCTCCTTCTGGAAATTCTTTAGGTGGTGTGGCTCGTAAAACCCGTGAAACTATTATTTTATGTGAAGCTGCAGGATTTGATACCATTATGATTGAAACTGTTGGTGTTGGCCAAAGTGAAACGGTAGTTCACAGCATGGTCGATTTCTTTTTATTACTAAAATTAGCTGGAGCTGGAGACGAGTTACAAGGTATTAAACGAGGTATTATTGAAATGGCAGACGCGATAGCCATCAATAAGGCTGATGGTGAAAACCTCAAAGCAGCAAAACTCGCTAAAGTTGAATTTAACAGAGCCTTACATTTATATCCGCAAAAAGACTCGGAATGGCAACCTAAAGTTATGTTGTGTAGTGCCTTACAACAAGAAGGCATTGAAGATGTATGGCTGTTAATTGCAACTTACATTAAGCACACTAAAGCTAATCATTATTTTGAGCACAACAGAAGAGAGCAAAATAAATTCTGGTTGTTACAAACGATTGAAGACCGATTGAAATCTGATTTTTTTAATCAGCCTAAAATTAAAGATGCGTTAAAGCTTCAGTTGCAACAAATTGAAGATGGAAAAACAACACCTTTTGTAGCTGCTGAATACTTACTTAGTTTGTAAACATGCAGTTTAAATTCACCATAATTGTTCCTGTTTTCAATGAAGAAGACAATTTAAAACGTCTTGAAGAAGACTTACTGACTTTTACTCAAACTTCTAAAATAGCAACTAAGATTTTATTTGTTAATGATGGTTCAACCGATGGAAGTCAGATAAAGATTGAGTCTATCTGCGAAAGACATACTAACTTTAACTATCTGTTGTTTGATAAAAACTACGGATTGACTGCTGCTTTAAAAGCTGGTTTTGACTTTACAGACACTGAACTTGTTGGTTATATTGATGCCGATTTACAAACCTCTCCAAAAGACTTCAATATATTATTAGACCATATTGCTACCAATGAACTGGTTACTGGTGTTCGTACAAATCGAAATGACAGCTTTTTAAAAAAAAATGCTTCAGCCTTAGCCAATAGCATACGCAGAGTGTTTACAAAAGATGGCATGGACGACACTGGTTGTCCGTTGAAGGTTATGAAAACTGAATCTGCTAAAAAAATCCCTATGTTTAAGGGATTACATCGGTTTTTACCAGCTATGATTCTTTTGCAAGGCGGCCGAATTAAACAAGTTCCTATTCAGCATTTTCCCAGAGTTGCCGGAGTTTCAAAATTTGGAATTAGTAATCGATTACTTGGACCTCTAACCGATTGTTTTGCCTATTTATGGATGAAGAAAAAGTATATCCACTATAAAATTAAAGACCAAAAATTATGATTTTTTATCTCAATGCAAATCTCGACTGTAAATATTGATCTAATTTGTAAAACATAAAACCAGACAAACCGCCAAAAACCATACCACTTAGCACATCTAGAGGATAATGCGCGCCGACGTAAATCCTGCTGTAACCCATACCTATTGCCCAAATAATTAGAAGGAATGGTAAGTATTTATATTTAGCGCGTAACATAAAACTTGTAAAAATAGCTACAGCCATTGAATTAGAAGCATGACCTGAAAAATATCCAAAACGTCCTCCACAACTACTACTTACCAAGCTCATAAATTCCGACACACCTGCTTCATGACAAGGCCTGAATCTTTGAATACCATTTTTAAACAAATTAGAAACCTGATCAGTAAATGAAATCATTAACGCAATGACCACCAGAGTGAGTACAAACATTTTTGTATTTAACCTTTTATACATTAAATATGCTAATAATGCATAAAGTGGAATCCAATTAAATTTAAAGGTATATGCTAACCAAAAAGGATCCCAAGTCGGAGTGCCTAAACCATTTAAGTATAAAAATAATTCTTTGTCGTATTCTATTAATTGTTCTATCATTAATCGTCGTATCGTGAAACTTCTCTATCGTAAAAATCGGTTGCTGACTGAATAAGATTTTCAGCTTCAGCTTCGATTTCTTTTTGATCATGTTCATCAAACTCTTCAAACCATTCAACGTCATCATCTTCGAGATTAATTATAAATCTAGGAAATTCAGTATGAATCACATAAATCGCATTGGGATAATCTGTGTTATCGCCTAGTATGAATTTTGGAAGTTCCATATTTAATTTTAAGTCTTTTTAATTGTTTGACAAAATTAACTTTTTCGTAAGATAATTAAACCTAATGAATAATAAAATTGCTGCAACGGTCAATCCTGCCAACAAGCCTAACCAAATTCCGAAACTTCCGTAAGCTTCTTCTTTACCAAGAAAGTAGCTAATCGGAAAACCAATAATCCAGTAGGAAATAAACGTAATTACAGTTGGTATTTTTACATCTTGCAATCCTCTTAAAGCGCCTAATACAACAACCTGAATACCATCACTCACTTGAAAAATAGCTGCGGCAATCATTAGTTTAGAAGCAATACTGACCACTTCAGTGTTATCTATCAAGTTTTTAGCGTCGTTAAAATCTACATACAACTTAGGAAGCTGATTATGAAACACATAAAAAATAATTCCGAAACAAACTGACAAAATGGTAGTCAGTAAAAAAATTGAGAATGCTATGCGACGTAATTCAAAATATTGATGCAAGCCTTTTTGGTTTCCTACCCTAATCATAGTTGCAACACTTAATCCCATGGCGACCATAAAGGTCATCGATGACAAATTTAAAGCAATCTGATTTGCTGCCTGCGGATTTTTCCCAAGTAAACCACTCAACCAAATGGCTGCTGTAAAAATTGCGACTTCAAAAAACATCTGCATTGCACTTGGATAACCTAAACTAACGACCTTTTTCAACATTAAGGTATCTAAAACGAATAGTTTAATATTTGTAACATACGCTCTGGATTTTTCTTTTTTAGTAAGTAACCACCAAAGGTGAATAACCATAACAAATCTGGAAACTAAAGTACCATAAGCTGCACCGACGATTCCCATTTCTGGAAAGCCAAACTTTCCGAAGATGAGCACATAATTTAAAACCACGTTAACAATATTAGCTAAAATTGTGGCATACATAGGATATCTCGTCATTGAGACTCCCTCACTAAATTGTTTAAATGCCTGAAAAACTATTAATGGAATCAATGAAAATGCAACAAGATTCAGGTAAGGCAAAGCCAGTTCTACAACCTCAACAGGTTGTTTCATGAAATGTAATAATGGTTTAGCAAGAAAAACAGATAAGAATAAGACAAGGCCTAAAATTGTACATAAAAATAAGCCATGCTTAAATGAAGACTTTCCCTCATTAAAATTATTAGCAGCATCAGCTTCAGCAACAAGAGGCGTTATAGCTGTTGAAAAACCAATACCAATAGACATCGCTATAAACATAAAACTATTACCTAGAGATACAGCAGCCAGTTCTGCAGTACCAAGTTGACCAACCATAATGTTATCAATGAACTGAACAAAGGTATGTCCGAGCA
>JAAEZL010000168.1 GCA_018222875.1 Algicola sp. | reverse complement strand
CGAGTTTGTGTAAGCGTCAGTAACGGGAAAAGACGTTAGTATTTTTCCACTGACGTAGCTAATTTAGTTAAAAAGACTGAATTTCCGATAGGGAATTCAGTAGTTATTGCGCTTACACGTTGTTGTGCGGTCGTGTCTTTTTTATACATTATGTTTTGGCATATTGTGAAGGTAAAGTCCAGAATGTCTTTCCATTACATCATAAAACCAATCATTCTTTTCTCCTAATTCCTCTATTTTATCAAAACTTCCATTACGGTAATAAACAGAACTCTCCATGTTATTAGACATTCTTCTTACATCACGACTGTAGTTATGCATGCCATCAAATGGATAGGTCGGCTCATCAAAATTTTCATGAACCTCTAATAATTCTATATTCTCTTTAGCTCCGAATTTTTTTAACATTGAAATCCAAGTAGCATTTACTAAAGTTCGCAAGACTGGAGGGTTATTTCCGTCTAAATTATTGTAGAACTCCAAGCTAAACTTTTCGAATGCTGCAGTCTCAAAAAAGTAATAATCATCAAATGGATTGTCTGGGATAACCTTTCCAAATTTCCAAGACCTTCTTCCTGATAGAAAATGTATGTCATTCATCATACCAGTCATAATATGATTAAACCCTTCAAGTATAAATTCGACTCCTCCTTCTTGCCTGTTATCATATAAAGTAGTTCCAATTACTGTGTTACTATCTGACCATTTTTCTATTGAGACAATATCTTTATGGGGATTTATTGGAGCGACCTTAAAATCGAATGACGCTATATTTTTGTTTTTCCATTTTTTTTCATGGATGCTAACTTTTGTTAAGTCATTGTCAAAATACTTTTTAAAGTTGTTAAATAATAAGCCTGTTTCTTTATTAAAATCCCATCCAACAGGTTTTTTAAAGAAACAAACAAAATGGTTTACATGAAAAGGACCAGCTGCAAATGGTTGATTAAGTGCCAATATGCCAAAATCATTATCTTTATATATATCATTTGATTTATCTAGAATAATTGATTTATTTCCAAGGTTCTTTGTGTCGTTTTGTGACGGATATACTTCTTTTAAAAAACTCATAATTCTAGATTTTTATTCTTCACATTTAATTGGATAACAAGGTAAGCACCCACCTTCTTCTCTTAGCCAAATTAAAGAAGTTGGTATAGAGTATTTCCAAGGTGCTCCAATAAATATTGCACCAGTAGACCATGGCAATTCTCTATTGTCATAAATATCATCAAATTCTTTTCCGTTTCCGCTACAACAACAATCAACTTCTAATTCTCGGTCTAATTTGAATTTAACGACATCATTCGTTGCGTCTACTTCATCTATAGATACTATTCTGTAGGTTACACAATTTATATTTATTTCCCTGTTTAGGTCAACTTTAGCTAAATCAGGGTCGAAGGAATATGTACCCAAAGGATTTCCTGTCACTGGGTCAATGTCTTCAGTATAATAATCCAAATTATTGTACAATAAAATCTCATCTTTATTTAAAGAACTGTCCCATTTTATAATGCCTGTTCTATCTGCATTGTAATTGTTTTTACTTTCTTTAATTTCTTGGTGTATTGGAAGGAAACCTACTCCTAAAACTGGTGGTTCGCCACCATTCCAAATCTGTCTTGTTTGTAAGTAGTAGTTTACGAAATCTTCAAAACCAGGGCGAACGGAAATAGTTATTCGTGCAAAACCTGCTTCTAAAAATCTTTTGAATAGATAATTGTCTGCTTCTTGTTTTAGTTTGTCTTCCCAAGAACACTTTCTTGACCAAAAATAAGGGTATAACATATAGTTCATATACTGCCATTCAAATGCCTGTTCAAAAAAGCGAACAAACTCTCCTTCTTTTTTTGTCTCGGGCAAATCCATTTGAGGAAATCCACAACCTTTCACCTTGTTTTTCATTGCATCATTGTCATCAAAGAACTGACAAGAAATGTAAGAGATAGCCGCTTGTTTTAGCTGCATTTTAATTGTTTCAGAAAGAACGAACTCACTTTTGTTATAATAGTTTTCTTTTTGTTTTTGAAAATCTGCCAAAGCTCTATTGTATTCGGCAAGTTCATTTTGATACTTTTCCATCAAAAGCTTATGAACCTCTAATTGCCAAGGAAGATTATCAACTGGGTCAGGTGTCAATGTAATTTTAACACTTAATCTTGCATTATCATTACATCCATCATCACTTACTTTAACAGTAAGTGTTCCACGAGAATTCATATTTACAGGGTCATCTGCACCCTCTTTCCAATAGTTAGATATACTATATGACCCTACACTAATAGTCATTCTAGCATTTGACCTTCCTGCTTTTCTGTTAGAATGTCCACCAGTATACTCCATTCGTGTTGCTCTGTAGCCTTCAGGAATATCTAGTGTTTCATCAGGGAAATCAACACCCATTGTGTAATGTCTGTATTGAATAGGTGGTTGCTCTGGTGGGTTTTCTAAATCCGTAAAACCATAGCATTGAACATACTCCATATAATCACTAGGACTTATATTTTCAATGTTAATACAAGGTTTTTCTGGTTTCTTACGTTTGAATTGTTTTTCTATTAATCTTTTCAATAATTCAGCAGGCTCTGCAACATAGAAATCCAGCATCGTTCTCATTCCTTCGCTGAAAACTTGGGCTTTTCGGGTTTGTTTAACATTAAAGTATTGACGAGATAAATCAGAACCAACACCTTCAAACCTCGAAGTGTTTGTTATTTCAGTTTCTCTATGTAAAGTAATTTGATTTGTGATTTTAGTGTTTTTTTCCAAACGTGAAGTCATTCTATCAATGACATCTTTGGACACATCTTTTACAATTTTATTTGTCCTATCTCTATTTCGTTTAAAATCAAAACTTCCTTCTACAAAGTAACCTGGGCCATCTTTTTTGCCGTAGGTTGCTCCAGCGTGTACTTTAGTTTCATCTTTAATTATATCTTCAATCGTTGAATTGATACTGGTTTTATCAGTAACTTCTAAAAACTGTTCTTCAAACTTTTTGGTTTCGTCTATTGTTTCGGTATAGTTTGTTTCCTTTTCCAAATCTCTATGGATTCTTTCTTGAGTTTCACCTTTTACTATATTTTTTATGTAAGAAATGTCAGCAGGTTCATACTTGCATATTTGATCACGAACCACAAAAAGTTCAGCGATATAAGGTTTTATTTCAACACAGCAAGGATTTTGCTCAACACATTCATCATTGCATTTGCATTCACATTCATCTTCTATGTTTTGTTCCTTACATCGACAATCTTTCTCATTATTCTCATCTTTTTGTACCATAGATTTTTCTTCTTTATTTGGAAGAGGTCTAACAGTATTTTCATTATTCGAACAAGGATTAATTTCTAGAACACATGAATTAATTATTACTGGTTTAGAAAAGTGTTTGTCAATATTTAATCGAATTTTATCCTTTCCAATCAAATAGACTCTCTCAATATAATTTAAAGCCCGAAGGACATTGAGTATATCAAAGTCCCATTTTACCCTAAAGCCAACTTTAGCACTAGCTAGTAGCTGGTCATTCAGGTTTGTAATCAAATTGAAGAAAGGAGTTTTTTCATCATAGCATCCACTTTTTTTAACTTCCTTTCCAAATTCGTTTGGCATTTTTCTCAAATCAATTTGATTCAAAAGTTCTTTAGAGTTTATCCCTTCATATCCATTGTACTCTAAAAATTTTATTATTGAAGCTATGTCTTTTGGCATTTGGTTTAATCGCTTGATAGCAATTTCACCTTTTAAGAAATTGGTCATTTCAGTTATCAGTGATTCATAATCGTGCTTTTCGCAAAATTTTCTCCATTCTCTATGCCTTTCTGATTCTAAATTTTCAGGGTGGGTTTGTATACCTAGTTTATCTATTTCTCTTGGTGAGAGTTCATCTGTTGAACGTAAAGCTGTAAAATTGAAAATGTTTTGCATAACTATTTTTTTAATGTTTTGTAAAGGTCGGTTTTGTTAGTTTTTTATTTTCAAGGTTTTTAACCCTTTTTAATTTGGTTATTTCCCCTTTTTTTCAAATGTAGTTCTGAGTTTTGGTAATTCAGAATAGTCAATTGATTATCGGTTGAGTTCATTCGATTATCGGTTCTTGCATGACGCACAACGTCTCGGCTATGGTTAGTACGGGAATTAAAAAGCTATTAATTTCCGATTAAGCACTTAGCCAAAACTTTTTATTTTGTTTTATCTTTTCATTTTTAAAGCCAAATCAAAAGATTTGGCGGACTTAGTTAAAAGCAATAACTAGGGTTAAGCACCAAAACCCGTATTAATTATAGCCATTGTTGTGCTTTCGTTATTTTTATTGTTGTTCAATTTCTTTTTGAATTATACTTTTCAATTCGCTTACCTCATTATACCTATATTCTAACATTCTTTTATATCTCCCTCTAATTGAAATCATAGATTTTATAATACTCAAGTAAGTTTTATCCTGTCTTAACTCTTCATATTTATTAGGCTCCATCGAAATAAAATTATAAGACTTAAAAAGGGGCTGAATATGTGGTAAAACTATATTTGACTTATAATCCTGAAATCTATTTTCTAGAACTTGTATATAATCGTAGGTATAACCGTTTACTTTAGAGGCATAAAATCGAATCGAATCATTTGTTATAAAATACATTCCTTCTTCTTTAGCCATTTCGAAGGCAATTTTATTAGGTGATAATGACCAAAGACCTAATGATGTTGAAAAGTGTTTATTTAACGAGTCGTGATATTCCGTTTTACCTTCCATGAACTCAATTATATGATATGATGACTTTTGGCTTTGATTAATAGAATCAAGAGCGTTATTCATTTCTTGAATATCTTGGTTTACATCAACGAACAATTCTGAAATTACTTTTCTTTCAAAAGTGGAGTTCTTACGTGATTCATTCCAATTATTGATTTGAAGCGCAATCAAAATTCCAATAACAACGAGTAATATTTCTCCAACAGCATATTTTAGATACTTTCGAGTTTTCCCTTCCGAAAGTAAGTTTTGTCTAATTTTTCTAAAGAATTTTATCATTGGTTAGCGGTTTCTGATAATGTCTTGTCCTGAAATATGGCTACAGGTTAATAATTGATTTACGCTGTTTTTAAATATACCATATTCGGTGTTTTATAGTCTAAAGATAAATGTAATCTTATTTCGTTGTATAGATTAATTG
>JAAEZL010000167.1 GCA_018222875.1 Algicola sp. | reverse complement strand
CAGAAATAATGATTCCTGCTCCTGCGATTGCCATTGGTAATAAGATTGGACCAATACCTCCAAAAGCATCAGAAATAGATCCACCCATATCTTTAATTACATAATTCCCTAATACCATTGCAGCTAAGACAGTCGCCACGTAAGATCCAAATAAATCGGCTCCCATACCTGCAACATCACCTACATTATCACCAACGTTATCTGCAATTGTAGCAGGATTACGAGGATCATCTTCAGGAATACCTGCTTCAACTTTACCAACTAAATCGGCTCCAACATCGGCAGCTTTCGTGTAAATTCCTCCACCTACTCTTGCAAAGAGCGCAATAGATTCAGCTCCTAAAGAAAAACCAGCTAATGTTTCTAATACAATAGTCATATCCATTGTATTTGTCCATTCGCCTCCCATGAAGAAATGAAAGAAAAATATAAAGAACGCTGTTAAACCTAACACTGCTAAACCAGCAACGCCAAGTCCCATTACAGTTCCGCCTCCAAAAGAGATTTTCAGTGCGTTTGGTAAACTTGTACGAGCAGCTTGAGTTGTTCTAACGTTTGTTTTGGTTGCGATTTTCATCCCTATGTTTCCAGCGAAAGCTGAAAATACAGCTCCAAAAACAAAAGCGATAACAATTAGCCAGTGTGTTGTTGGCACCACAAAAGATACCACAGCCAATAAAGCTGCAACAATAACAACAAAAACAGCAAGTAATCTATATTCCGCATTTAAGAAAGCCAATGCGCCTTCGTAGATGTGATCTGAAATTTCTTTCATTTTACCATCTCCAGCATCTTGTTTCATTACCCAAGATTTCTTTACCAACATGTAAATTAATCCTAAAAGCGCCAAAGCGATTGGCATGTAAATCATTAGTGATTCCATATTTTAATATTATTTGATTTGTTAATTAGCTGGGCAAAAGTAGTGAAAACCATTAAAACTAAAAAACCCTTTTGTTTTATTACAAAAGGGTTGTCATATGAGTTGCCATTTAAAAGCTAAATAGTAAAATCACCATTGGCTTTATGTTCACTGTTTTCATATCTATCTATACAATTATTTAAAATCTCGTAGGCTTCTTCTGCATTTCCCCAACCTCCAACATCAACTTTCTTCTTTTCTAGATCTTTATATACCTGAAAAAAGTGTGTAATTTCTTTTATCCTGTGTGGATTCAAATCCTGAATATCAGTGTAGGTATTCCAGATTGGATCTGTAACTGGTACACAAATCAATTTTTCATCTGGTCCTTTTTCGTCTGCCATATGAAAAACTCCAATAGGCTTTACTTCCATGACGCACATTGGAAATGTTGGTTCAGTTCCCATCACCAAAACATCTAAAGGATCACCATCTAAGGCCAAGGTTTCTGGAATAAACCCATAATCTCCTGGATACATCATAGATGAAAATAACATTCGGTCGAAACGTATTTTATTAAGTTCGAAATCGTATTCGTATTTATTGCGACTCCCTTTTGGGATTTCTATCAATACATCAAAAGTTAATTTTCCTGTTGGTGTCATATATTTTAATTCTAATTTCGGGCTGCAAAGATAATGTAATGTTTGGCTTGAACAATTAATTATTAAGGCATTTAATTAAAAAAATACCCTCCTCATAGCAAGATTTTAGAAATAAAAACCAAAACTTCCAGTAACACCAAAACGTCTGGCATCAGGAGCATCAAGGTAATTGCCTCTGAAGTTAAAATCGATTCTTAAAACTTTGAATATATTAGCGACACCAAAACTGTATTCATAATAAATACGATTATTTGGTGCTATTAAAGGAATTTCAACTGGATTTCCTGTAGTGTTTAAAGCTATGTTTTCATCTGATAAATCACCCCAAACACCTCTTAAACCTAAGACAAATCTTAAATTATAATCTTTCAAAAAGGGGATTCTGGAGAACAGTCGTCCGTTAAAATTATGCTCTAGATGCATTGACGTATAGGTATCGGTTACGAATTCATAAAAATCCAGCTGAGGAAAAGTATTGTATATTGAAAAATAAGTTTGATTTCCTGGAACGATACTTAATAGACCCAAAGGCACCTCTCCAAAGGTTTTTCCAGATTCAATTGATGTTGTCAAACGACCAAAACCTCCAACTTGCCAGGGTTGTATGTAAGATAGCTGAAGTTTCGTATAATTAAAATCACTGTCAAACCAGTTACGATCTCCTCGACTTACCTGTGCAAACAATCGTGCAAAATTATCATTCTTTTCTCTACGCTCTACTCCAAAACCAGTCATTTGTCGCTTCGGATAATAGCCTAAAGACAATCGGCTTTCAAATTGTTTGACTTCCGCAAAAACACCTGAAGAAACTGGATCATTATAATCCATACTAAATGTTGGTGATGCTGAACTTAAGGTTCTAAAGCTTCCATCTAAACGTACTTCGAAATTACGGGATGGCTCAATAGACATACCTAAATTAGTCAATGAAATGTTAGTTAACTTATCGTTTGCACCTGTTCCGATAACAGAGGATGATGCAAGACTTCGACCTAAAACATCAGTCGAACTGGTTAAACTCGCTCCAATTTGCTCTACATCTCGTCGGTTACCACCAAAAACAGTTAGCCTGCTTTTTTTATCCAATAGCCATTTACCTGAAATTCCGTATTTAAACTTATCATCTCTAAAACCATAAGCAATAAATCCTTCAAGTCGCCATAAATCGTTTGGCCCAAAATAGGTACGACCACCTGTTCGCAATCGCAAGCCTTCAACTTCGTTAAATCCAAAGGTTGAGAATATTGGTCCGTAATCGAAATGGATAGTCGGGAATTCTACATAACCTGAAGCCAGAATACTTCCTATATTATATAAGCGCTTAAACTTTTTTACGGTTTTAAGCGTGTCTAACATTTTATAAACGCCTTTTTCGTCTTTGTTAAGAGATTCCAATCGGTTTTGTTCCCAAAAGTCATCATCGCGATTATAGATGTCTTCATCATATGAATACACCTCTTGATCATAAAACTCTTCTCCTTTAGGTTTATCGAACACATAGTTTTCATAAAGCGTTGTTCGCTTTCCGTATACACCTCGTGAGGATTCCTTTTTATTTAAAGCGAAATCAGACAACATATAATCTCGCTTAATCAAGAATACAGAATCATTTAAAACTTCAAACTCCTGCTCGATGTAAATTTCTTTAACCCAGTTAATATTTGCACTTTTTGAGGCTTGTAAATTGATATCTTTAATGGCATAGGTTGAATCGTTGACCCAAAAATCGCCTTTAAAGGTTAATTCATTTTTACGTCGTGGATAATAGATGATATTATAACACCATTTATTATCGATAAATGCACTATCTGAAAGCACATAATTATAGGTCTGGATTCCTGTTCGTGACAACGGACTTACAAAGCTTTTATCAAAAAACTTCATATAGTTGTCATAAACATTAAAATCGGCATATAAATCATCAATAAAATCAATGATTACCTGATTATTACTAAAGCCAGAATTTTTGTTTCCCTGAAGAACCACTTTTTCTTCATTAAGTACATTATCGCCATAAACTTTGCTTACTGCTTCGTTTATAAAAATTGGAAGGTAGGTTTTTCCGGTAATTTTAGAAGTATCGACTTCTTCAAAAACAAACTCCATACCTTTGAATAGCTTACTTTTTATTAAAGCACTATCAATGGTATTAAGGTCAAATTCTACTTTTTCGTATTTATCGTACTGGTATTGTTTAAACTGACTCAATCCGTTTTTACGTTTACGCTCCCAAATTTTCTTCAGGATTCGAATGGCAGGATTTTCGGAAGCTTTCTTAGATTGTTTTCCTGATACAATTACCACTTCATCGAGAGCTGCTGCCTCTTCTTTAAGGATAAATCTCAAGTCGTAGTTTACGCGTTGTAAAAGCTCAACCTCTTTGATTTCATACCCTAAAAACGAGATGATAAGTGTATCCCAAGTGTTTTCAGATTCTAAATAAAATCGTCCGTCTTCATTAGTAATAGTACCTTCAGTAGACCCTTTAAATATGACGTTAGCGAATGCGACTGGCTGGTCATATTCATCAAAAACATAACCACTGACTTTTGATTGTGAAAAACCGAAGAGTATTCCGAAGAAAAAGAAAAAAAGAAGGGCTTTAACGTTCATAGGCAAAAAAACTTCAGCAACAATCATGCAAAAATGTGTTGCTGAAGTTTATTAACGTAAATAATTACAGATTATTAGATGGTTTATTAAAAACCATTAGGCATTTATATACATTACTTTTTTAACAGCTTTAATAACCTCGTCTTTATTAGGTAACCACTGCTCAAGTAAAACCGGAGAATATGGTGCAGGTGTGTCTGCTGTATTGATTTTAACAACTGGAGCATCTAAATAATCAAACGCTTCAGATTGTACAAGATAGGTGATTTCGGTTGACACATTTCCAAAAGGCCAGGCTTCTTCGAGAACAACCAAACGGTTTGTTTTCTTAACTGAGGTTAAAATGGCATCTCGATCCATAGGACGAACCGTTCTTAAATCGATAATCTCACAGGAAATACCTTCCTTCTCTAATTCATCAGCAGCTTTGTATGCTTCTTTAATAATTTTTCCGAAAGAGACGATAGTGACATCAGTACCTTCGCGTTTAATTTCAGCAACGCCTAACGGAATTGTGTATTCACCTTCCGGAACTTCACCTTTATCACCATACATTTGCTCACTTTCCATAAAAATCACTGGGTCATCATCACGAATGGCAGACTTTAACAAGCCTTTTGCATCATAAGGATTTGATGGTACAACAACTTTCAAACCTGGAGTATTGGCAAACCAGCTTTCAAAAGCTTGTGAGTGTGTAGCAGCTAACTGACCAGCAGACGCTGTAGGTCCACGAAACACGATTGGACATTTAAATTGTCCGCCAGACATTTGTCTGATTTTTGCAGCATTATTTATAATTTGATCAATTCCAACTAAAGAGAAATTAAAGGTCATGTATTCAACAATCGGTCGATTGCCAGTCATTGTAGAGCCAATAGCAACACCTGCAAAACCAAGCTCAGCAATTGGTGTATCGATGACACGTTTTGCACCAAACTCGTCTAACATCCCTTTTGAAGCTTTATAAGCTCCATTGTATTCTGCAACTTCTTCTCCCATTAAGTAAATGCTTTCATCTCTGCGCATCTCTTCACTCATGGCTTCACATATAGCT
>JAAEZL010000166.1:3336-5339 GCA_018222875.1 Algicola sp. | reverse complement strand
CTCCCAAACTCATTAAGTTTATCCAAACATCGAACACGTTCATTAAAATAAAAGCGAATAATAAGGATAATGGTATTGTTGAAGCAACGATTAAACCACCTCGCCAATTACCTAATAAGAAGATAAGCACAAAAATAACTATCAATGCACCTTCAATAAGATTTGTGGTTACAGTAGAAGTTGTTTCTCCAATTAATTTACTTCGGTCTAATAAGGGTTCAATAATTACACCTTCAGGTAATGACTTTTCAATTTGAGCCATTCGCTCTTTTACATTGGCAATAACATCATTGGAATTTGCACCTTTTAGCATCATCACCAATCCACCTACAACTTCACCTTCACCATCTTGGGTTAATGCTCCGTAACGTATGGCAGAACCGAATTGCACAGTTGCAATATCATTAATAGTTACAGGAATATTATTAACGGTTTTTACCGTAATTTTTTTAATGTCTTCTAAACTCCGTACCAAGCCTTCTCCACGAATAAAATTAGCCTGATGGTTCTTTTCAATATATGCACCTCCTGTATTTTGATTATTGGCTTCAAGTGCATTAAACACATCTGTAATGGTCAATCCAATTGCGTTTAAATCGTTTGGGTCAACCGCGACTTCGTATTGTTTAATTTTACCGCCTATGGCGTTAACCTCAACCACACCTTCTACCATTGCCATTTGACGTTGTACAATCCAATCCTGCATTGAGCGTAAATCTGCAATGTCGTATTTGTCTTTATACTCTGGTGCTACTTTTAAGGTGTATTGGTAAATTTCCCCTAATCCTGTTGAAATAGGTCCCATAGTAGGTTCTCCAAAACCAGCTGGAATTTGTTCTTTGACTTCATTTAGTTTTTCAGCTACTAATTGGCGAGGTAGATAGGTTCCCATATCATCGTCGAATACAATGGTAACCACCGATAAACCAAAACGAGAGATTGACCTAATTTCCTTTACATCAGGCAGGTTGCTCATTGCAACTTCCACAGGGTAGGTTACAAATTGTTCAATATCTTCTGTACCTAAATTAGGTGCTTGTGTAATAACCTGTACTTGGTTATTGGTAATGTCTGGAACAGCATCGATTGGCACTTTGGTCATACTCCAAATACCTGCTCCAATTATGGTAAGCGTAAGCAAACCAATAATGAATTTGTTATTGATTGAAAAATCAATGATTTTATTAATCATAGAAAATGTATTAATTCAGTTAAACTTTTCGGTACAATTCTGATATAAAAAATAGAATTACACGAAATAAAAAGAACCTTTTGGGTTCAAAATTGGATAAAGTTATCCTTTAAAAAAACTGAATTATGCCCGTGGTGGCTGGAAAAGTGATTCCAAATATCTGGAAGTGAAGTTTACTTTATTTAAATTATACTGTTTTTTCTCTTCAAAATTTAGTCGATTGGTTAAAGCCATATTGTTATTGGCAATAATTAATACCACAGGGTGACAACACTGATTATGGGAATGAAAAGGTGTATTCTCTTTATCTGAGTTATGATGATGCCCTTCATTTTTTGTGTCATTGTCAATGTAATCTTCAACTACATATTCAAGGAAAGAGTCTCCATAAACTTTATGGTCTTGATAATGGGTAATAACACTTGAAATTTCCTTTATTGTACCACAAAAGTCAATATCTCTGCTTATCCCTTGAAAAAAGAATAATATAGACAATGATATGGAAACGAATATTTTCATATACTTTAGACAAATATAGAAATTATTTAATGCAATGGTGTTGCAAAGTTAAGTTGGTTTTTTTCGCGCGTTGGCGAGAAACAGCTCTTTTATTTTTTTGAGCTTTGGAATTGAGCTTTGGAAAAAATGAATGTGCTGTTTGTACGGTTGGCTTTGTCAGTACTTAATTTGATATTTTACACGATTTCCGCATTATGCACAACGTATTTGTGAATGATTATGTCGCGGGTTTAAAGCCGAAGCGCTTTTGCGCTTCGATGAGCCGTTTCTGGCGAAATCCACAAGATTAATG
>JAAEZL010000166.1:0-3326 GCA_018222875.1 Algicola sp. | reverse complement strand
AATACCAAAATATAAAATAGATATGACATAAATAAAAATTCGCTGGACAGAAAAGCGTTTTGGTTGAGCCAGCATTGATTTCCGATTTTTAAAGATAGTGATTTATGTGAGAATTTGTCCCTTAATTAAACTCCTGAGCAATTGACTATACACAGTGATGTAGTGAGTTATTAAATATTAATATTCTTTAGCATTGATAGATAATTAAGGCTTGGAACATATTGCAAAGCATTGACATTTATTCCCGTACCGTATTGTGAATCCTCTATTTCCTTTAATTGTGAAATTGTTTCTTTTACAACTAATATCATGAGTTCAGTATCAAATTCTGGGTTATATTCACTAGACCAACTCTTCCTTTCCTCTTTTGTGAAAAATTTCTGTATTACGATTGGTTGGTCTAAAAATGTAAGATTTTTAAGTCCAAGATTATTCTTAACCATCCATTCGGGATGCACATTGCCACATTTTGAAATAAAAATAAGACTGAAATGCTTACAATTCTGAACATTCCAAACAAAAGAGCAATCTTTCGTTGGATTTTCCGGCTTAAACCTTTGATTCATAAAACCTTCATTATCCAAATGAAAACTTTCCAAGTATAGAGGTAAAAAGTTGGCTTTATTCAAGTTGAAAAAGTTCATTTTACAGTCAACTTGTTGAAGATATATTTTCTTGTCTCTCTCACCTTTTAATTTCTTATGAATTTTACCGTCAGAATGAAATGAAATATGGTCAGGTAAATTCCAATTATCGATTTTAGACTCTCCAAATTTTTGATATTCACTCGTGGTTTTACTGCCCCATGGAAAATGAAAAAACATCTCTAATTTCTCAGGAATAACCCTAATGCTGCCAGCATAATAGTTTTCATTATCTATTTTTAAGTAGAGTCTGTTTTCTCTCATCTCAAATGCATTTCAACGTGTTCGTGTATGATTATGTTGCGGATTTTAATCCAAGGCGTTTTTGCGCTAGGATGAGCCGTTTTTGGCGAAATCCACAAGATTCATGAATGCCAAAATATAAAATAGATATGACATGAATAAAAATCCGCTGGAGGAAAATTGCTTGGCTGAGTCAGGCAGATTTTCCGATTGACTAAAGATAATAAAACGTAGGAAATATTCCTTTGCTTAACCAACGACGCATTAACTATATACGTTGTTGTTGGCAGTTTTTATTCCATTTTCGTCATAATAATATCAGTCGGCGTACTATGATATGGATTTCCAGACATAACAGGCTCATATAAAGTACCCAGATATGTTTTCTCTGTGAATAGTTTAAAATGTAATTGATAACTACCAGATTCATTTTCTATTAGTTGTAATAATGCCTTATGGCCAGCATTTCTACTAACGTTTAATACTTCGTTGATATAAGTTCGTTCATAATCTTTAAATGTAAGACTAAGTTTGCCAAATTCTTTAATTATTCCATGAGGTTGTTGGTCTAAAAAAGATTGAAATACAACATTATCATTTTCTAATTTCTGATATGACACTAGAAGTCCATCTGTATAATAGTCTATATTATAATCAGAATCTTGTACGTGGTACATTTCCACCTTATTGAGTGTAATCCTAAATTCTGTGGTACCGTTAACATATTTCCATGTGCCTTCATAGTCATCCATGAATTGATTGACATCTTTTAGATAATTTTGCCCATTTTTCCTATCCCAATTTACTTCATGACTGTTAGACATATTAACCACAGTCTGAGAAATAAGTAACGAACTGAATAGCATTGAAATTAATGTAAATATTATATTTTTCATTTTAATTATTTTTAACAAGGTTTTCTTATTGTATCGTTTCCAGAATCATTAAGATCTAACTGTTCCCAATTTTCAAAATTTTCATCTGATTCATATAGTTTTGCTCCAATATCATACTCCTCAAGGAATTTCAAAAATCCAACAGTTTGGTCTTGTTTAGGCTTGCCATGTGCCATGTTATTTTCTTCATAAAATTTGTCAATTTCATCTTTAAATGCACTATTCGTGCCATATTTTAGTGCAAAATTGTAAAGTTTAGCATCATCGCTTATTTTTAAAGCATAATTACCTTCAAAACAAACTAAATAAGTTGTAAGTTCAGATTCGGGTACAGGAGAGTTTTGCTGCTGATGTAATGTTATTAAATTAACGAATTGACCTATGTCTCTCGGTGAAAAAGTACCAATGTGATTATGAACCGCTTCTTTCAGATGATTGTGTACAATTGATTTCATAACTATATTATATCCCAAATTTGGAGTTTCTTGCGCTGTTCCAGAGACTATATTTCCAACCACTGGGTTTAATGGATTTGGTGGATTAAGGTAATTACCATTATACATAGGAAATCCTTTTTCTACTTCACCAGATATCTCATCTTTTAAAGTTTGCATGTTTTGTTTAAACAAAGCATTATTGGAGTTAGTTTGTAATTCTTCACAATTTGCTTCATGATTATCTTCTAAAATAACACCTACAGCACCGTCACATGGATCACTAGAGCCACTAGTTCTAAATGTACTTGAACAGTCCCACACATACACATAACCTGAACCAACACCAGCACCACACTGTTCAGCAGTATGAGGCTGAGGAGTGGTATCTCCAGTGGACTCTTGTACGGGACATGGCTGGTAATAAACATTAGCCAATGTACAAGGTTGCCAATCAGGACCACCGTCAATCCAGCTACCACCACCGGTATCTGATTCGGTGCCATTGCCAGAATAATAATCGTCATCGTTGCTCGTGTCGTCTTCATTGGGAGCTCCGCCTCCTATATTATTGTCGGTTGAGTCACTTGTGTCGTTATCAATAAGTACTTCTTCATCCTCAGGACATGGTGAGTTTGAGCCCTCAACATTAGTGATGGAACCATCCTCCACGGTGGTTATTCCCACCAATGCACCTTCACTGTTGAAAGTCTCTACTGTTCCGGTATATCTACTCATATCAATTGAACTGTCCTCTTTAAAATATTTATATCCCGTAAAATTGTATTTCAGGAAATATTCATAAATGGTGTCAGTTGCTTGGACTATTATCAAGTTGATGATACTGTCATCGCTTGTGTCGGTGGTCTTTATATTGAAAGTATGCTTGGAATTTTCTTCGTTTATAACAACCACTTCCTTGTCCGTTTCTACCGTACCAAAGGAGGTCTCCCTATTGTGAATAGAGCCTGATGAAAAAGATATATGGTTTTTTGAAAGTGAAGAAACCCTAAAAGAGTTGTTGGTCTTTAGTTTGATGTAATCTACAGCTCTTTTAGAAACATTCTTATCATAGTTGACTCTTATTCTTGAATTCAAGTTAGCATTAA
>JAAEZL010000165.1 GCA_018222875.1 Algicola sp. | reverse complement strand
AACACCTTCGGTTATCGCCTTTGTAGAAGGTGGAGAAATTAAAGTTGGTGATCCAGCTAAAAGACAAGCAGTAACTAACCCAACTAAAACCGTTTATTCTATTAAGCGTTTTATGGGTAATAAATATTCTGAGTCTAAAAAAGAAGCAGAACGTGTACCTTATAAAGTGGTTAAAGGTGACAACGATACACCAAGAGTTGATATCGATGGACGTTTATATACACCACAGGAATTATCAGCGATGATTCTTCAAAAAATGAAGAAAACTGCTGAAGATTATTTAGGTCAGGATGTAACAAGAGCAGTAATTACTGTGCCAGCATATTTTAACGATTCTCAACGTCAGGCGACTAAAGAAGCAGGTGAAATTGCAGGATTAAAAGTAGAGCGAATCATCAATGAGCCTACTGCAGCTGCTTTAGCTTACGGTATGGACAAAAAAGGTAAAGACCAAAAAATTGTGGTTTTCGATTTTGGAGGTGGAACACATGACGTTTCTATTCTTGAATTAGGAGATGGTGTATTTGAAGTATTATCTACAGATGGAGACACACATTTAGGTGGTGATGATGTAGATGAAAAAATCATCAACTGGTTGGCAGACGAGTTTAATGCTGAAGAAGGTATCGATTTACGTAAAGATCCTATGGCATTACAACGTTTAAAGGAAGCTGCCGAAAAAGCAAAGATTGAATTATCATCTTCGGCTCAAACGGAAATTAATTTGCCTTACGTTACAGCTACAGCATCAGGACCAAAACACCTGGTACGTACTTTAACACGTTCAAAATTTGAACAGTTAATTGACGATTTAGTAAA
This sequence comes from Algicola sp., assembly GCA_018222875.1. Classification (GTDB taxonomy): domain Bacteria; phylum Bacteroidota; class Bacteroidia; order Flavobacteriales; family Flavobacteriaceae; genus Psychroserpens. Next base: position 4,552 of record JAAEZL010000165.1, on the reverse strand, counting down.
GCGTACAATTGAACCATGTTCTTCAGCTTTAAAAGCAGCAGGATTATCAAAAAGTGATATTGACGAAGTGATTTTAGTTGGTGGATCTACACGTATTCCGGCAGTACAGGAAGCTGTAGAGAAGTTCTTCGGAAAAGCACCTAGTAAAGGTGTTAATCCAGATGAAGTTGTATCTCTGGGAGCAGGAATTCAAGGTGGCGTATTAACAGGTGATGTAAAAGATGTGCTTTTGTTAGACGTAACACCATTATCTCTTGGTATCGAAACTATGGGTAATGTCATGACGAAATTAATTGAAGCGAATACAACGATTCCGACAAAGAAATCACAGGTATGCTCAACAGCTGCAGACAATCAGCCATCGGTAGAAATCCATGTATTACAGGGAGAGCGTGCCATGGCAGCAGATAACAAAACGATTGGTCGTTTCCATTTAGATGGAATTCCACCAGCAAGACGAGGAACACCTCAAATTGAAGTGACCTTTGATATTGATGCCAATGGTATCATCAAAGTATCTGCAGAAGATAAAGCGACTGGTAAGAAACAAGATATTCGTATCGAAGCATCTTCAGGATTGACAGAAGAGGAAATTCAAAAAATGAAAGCAGATGCTGAAGCAAATGCAGAAGCAGATGCAAAAGCAAAAGAAACTGCTGATAAATTGAATCAGGCAGATGCTATGATTTTCCAAACTGAAAGTCAGCTGAAAGAATTTGGTGATAAATTATCTGATGATAAGAAAAAGCCAATTGAAGAGGCACTTGAAGAATTGAAAAAAGCTTACGAAACTAAAGATGTTGCTGTTATTGAGCCAGCTTTAGAAAAAATAAACGAAGCTTGGAAAGTTGCTTCAGAAGAAATGTACAAGGCACAAGCCGAAGCACAAGGCGCACCTGAAGGTGGACCAACAGATGCTGGAGCAGGAGCTAAAGGACAGGCTGCCGATGAAAGCAGTGACGTAGAAGACGTTGACTTCGAAGAAGTAAAATAAGAATATATTGATTAGGTCACCTTGAGCGCAGTCGAAAGGTCTTATCTGACAAACATAATTACTTAACATTTGAAAAAACGCAATCATTAATCTGGTTGCGTTTTTTTATTCATAGTATCAAATACGTCAATATTATTAGGGATTGAATCAGTAACTCTATAATAATCAGCTTATATTAGATTAGTATTAATTTAAAACACATGTATTATGAATAAAGAGCAATTAGAAGGTAAATGGAAACAAATCAAAGGAGATTTCAAAAAGAAATATGGAAAAATTACTGATGATGAGTATGCAGAAGCCGAAGGGAACATAGATAAGCTTGCAGGTAAAATGCAGGAAAAATATGGAAAAAGTAAAGAAGAAGTAAAAGAAGAAATTGATAACTGGTAAGAATCAGTGATAGATTTTAAAAGCGTTTCAGGACTATTATGTTTTGAAACGCTTTTTTTATGAAATCAACTTTAAATTCATTTAAAACAGTAATTTGCAAACTCAACATTCTGGAGTTCATGTTATGACATTTTCAACGACGATTAAAACCAATTATAAACCAAAACGCCAAGCTGTAAAACTCACAGCCAAAGGTGAAAACTATGTGCAGGATGGTCATCCTTGGGTGTTTTCAGAGAGCATTGTAAAAATAAACGATAACGCCAAGACAGGAGATTTAGCCATTATCTTCGGAAAGCGAACCAATAAAATGATTGGTATAGGCTTATATGATGCGAAATCTCCAATCCGTATTAAGATGATTTACAATGATACAGCTTCAGTAACAATTGACGATGCTTTCTTCACTAAGAAGATTAAGAACGCCTATAAAAAGCGACTCCCACTTTTAAAGACTAAGACTAATAGCTACCGCTTATTGTTTGGAGAAAATGACGGTTTCCCATCACTAATTGCAGATGTCTATACCAAAGTTCTGGTCGTTAAACTGTACTCTGAAATCTGGTTGCCCTTTTTAGAACCCATTTTAAAAAGCCTGATAGAAGTCTCAGGATGCAAAACCGTAGTGATGCGTTTAAGTCGAAGTTTACAAAACTCTAAATCACATAGCCTTGAAGATGGCGATGTGGTTTATGGCGATTTAAAGAACGAAGTCGTTCAGTTTATCGAACATGGTGTGCAGTTTTCAGCAAATGTGATTAAAGGCCATAAAACAGGTTACTTTTTAGATCATAGAGAGAACCGACGACAAGTCGGACTCCTAAGTAAAAACAAAACCGTTTTAGATGTGTTTTCCTATGCTGGCGGATTTTCAGTACATGCCTTAGCCAATGGAGCAAAAGAAGTCACAAGTTTAGATATTAGCGAACAAGCTTTAGAGATAGCTGTTCAAAATGGGAAACTCAATACGTACTCTGGTAAGCATAAGACCTTAGCTGGAGATGCCTTTCAGCTATTAGAAGAACTTGTTTCTAAAAAGGAACGATTTGATGTTGTGGTTATTGATCCGCCTAGTTTTGCCAAACAACAATCAGAAGTCAGTTTAGCAAAGAAAAAGTATGCACAGCTCGCACAATTAGGAATGCAACTCACAGCCAAAGGCGGTATGTTAGTCTTAGCGTCCTGTTCGTCAAGAGTAACAGCCACTGCTTTTTACGATATCAACGCACAAACTTTACAGAAGTCTCACCGAGCATTTTCCATAGAACAGAAGACACAACACGACATAGATCATCCGGTAAGTTTTCCGGAAGGTGCTTACTTAAAATGCGCTTACTATCGATTTTTAGATTAACCATTCTATACACCTAAATCAATAAACTTACTTGAAATTCCGACTCAGTCGGAAAGCAACGATTTCAAGAAATAATGAGCTACTATTATTATTTAAGAAACTAATCAAGGATTGAAAAGTCTAAGTAACAATGAATTCTATAACACAAATGTATTAGCGAATGGTACTTTAGTAATTTCCTAGTAAATCGTTTTGAAATCGAAGATTCACGAAAACCATAAAATAAAAGTGTCTTGAGTAATTTTTGGTTCGTTTTGCATGAAAGCAAAATGAATAAAAATTAACCTTAATAATAGGATTACCAAACCTCACTTCAATAACAACCATAACAATAACCAGTAAAAATAAGCTGCGTTTTACACAAGCTATCCTTTCAGTAAAAAACTTAACAGCAATTTAAATCAACTTCTAAGCAATTCCTCGTATCTTTAAACAAATCAGATATATACAAAAAAATACATACAACCATGAAAGTAAACGCATACGCAGCAAAAGAAGCAGGCGCAAAGCTCGAAAAATTCGAATATGATTTATCAGAAATAGGTAAGGAACACGTAGATATCAAAGTGCATTATTGCGGACTTTGCCACAGTGATTTGAGCATGATCAATAACGATTGGGGAAATTCTACATTTCCACTCGTTCCAGGTCACGAAATTGTAGGTGAAGTTATTGGCTTGGGTTCTGAAGTAAAAGGCCTAAAGAAAGGCGACAAGGTAGGAATGGGATGGTATTCAGCATCTTGTTTGCACTGTAACCAATGTATGGACGGTAAGCAACACTTGTGTGCCACTGCCGAAGGTACTATTGTTGGTCGCCATGGAGGCTTTGCCGATCATGTTCGTGGTCACTGGTCCTGGGTAACTAAACTACCTGATGGTATCGATATGGCAAAAGCCGGACCGTTGTTTTGCGGAGGCATTACCGTTTTTAATCCTATTGTGTTGTCTGGTGTTCAGCCAACCGATAAAGTAGGAGTGATTGGTATAGGCGGTTTGGGTCATATGGCACTTAAGTTTTTAAAAGCCTGGGGATGCGAGGTAACAGCGTTTACGTCCAACAAATCTAAAACAGAAGCCTTAAAAGCAATGGGAGCACATAAGGTAGTAGATTCTACTGATGCTTCAGAACTGGAAGCCATTGCAGGTAACCTGGACTTCATTTTAAATACGACCAACGTTAAACTCGATTGGAATGCCTTTTTAACCACCTTAGCACCACAAGGTAAATTGCATACGGTTGGTGCTGTATTAGAACCTATGGAAATCCCTGCCTTTAGTATGATTGCCGGAGAGAAGTCAGTAGGAGGTAGTCCGTTGGGTAGTATTGCCTTAACCCGTAAAATGCTGGAGTTTTGTGTACGTCATGATATTTATCCTACTGTTGAGGAGTTCGAGATGGCCAATGTAAACGATGCAATAAACCATTTACACGATGGTAAAGCCCGGTTTAGAGTGGTGTTAAAAGCTTAGTTTTTTTTGGGCATTACTTTTCTTACCAAAAAAGCAAAACGTCGTGCCTGCCTGTCGGCAGACAGGCTCTCGCCAGTCGATATTAAAGATTAGCTCCAACAAAGGCTCCATCACTAATGCATGTAAAATGAAGCCTTTTTTGATAACTATAAAGCTTGTCATCTGTCACATTGAGCGCAGTCGAAATGCCTTAAATCTTAATCAAAGATGTTTCGACTAAGCTTTAAATAACATTAATAAATGCCTCTATTTATTATCTTTGGTTACTCAATATTGTAATAGTTAAAACGTCATGCCAAAACCTAAAGGCCAGAAAAACGGAAACAATAAAGTCAAGCA
>JAAEZL010000164.1 GCA_018222875.1 Algicola sp. | reverse complement strand
CGGAGATGTGTATAAGAGACAGAGATGCAGGTGTAGGCCCATTTACTCATGGTAGCGCAAAACATACCGACATAATGAAAACTCAAGGTTTAAAACAAGCGCTAGATAAATACCAATTCGATGCAGCTTTTGGTGGAGCTCGCCGCGACGAAGAAAAATCACGCGCAAAAGAGCGTGTGTATTCATTCCGCGATAAAAATCACCGCTGGGATCCTAAAAATCAACGCCCAGAGTTATGGAATACCTTTAACGGCAAAGTAAATAAAGGCGAAAGTATTCGTGTATTCCCGCTTAGCAACTGGACCGAGCTTGATATTTGGCAATACATATACCTAGAAAACATTGATATTGTGCCACTTTACCTTGCAGCAGAGCGCCCTGTAGTTGAACGTGATGGCACATTAATAATGGTTGATGACGAACGTATGCCACTTAACGAAGGCGAAGTACCCATGAAAAAAATGGTACGTTTTAGAACCCTAGGCTGTTACCCACTAACAGGGGCTGTTGAGTCTACAGCAACAACATTGCCAGAAATCATTCAAGAAATGTTATTAACCAAAACATCAGAGCGCCAAGGCCGTGTAATCGACCATGACTCATCAGGCTCAATGGAGAAAAAGAAAATGGAAGGCTATTTCTAAGCGAAAGCGACTGAAATCTAACTTCTTATAATTAACTGCTTCCATTTTCAAAGGATTTATAATGACTGAACAAATTGCACCAAACCTTCTTGAAACAGATATCGAAGGTTACTTAAAACAACACGAAAACAAAGACCTACTGCGCTTTTTAACGTGTGGTAATGTTGATGGCGGTAAATCAACATTAATTGGCCGTTTATTACATGACTCAAAATTAATTTTTGAAGATCACATGGCGGCAATCAAAAACGACTCAAAAAAATTCAATACCACAGACCAAGAGTTCGATTTAGCGCTATTGGTAGATGGCTTGCAGTCAGAGCGTGAGCAAGGCATTACTATTGATGTAGCTTACCGTTATTTTGCAACCGAAAAGCGTAAGTTTATTATTGCTGACTGCCCAGGGCACGAGCAATACACACGTAATATGGCAACCGGTGCATCTAACTGTGACCTAGCCATTGTAATGATTGATGCCCGTAAAGGCGTACAAACGCAAACTAAGCGCCACAGCTATATTGCATCACTACTTGGCCTTAAGCATGTAATTGTAGCCATTAATAAAATGGACTTAGTTGATTACAGCCAAGATGTTTACCGCCAAATTAAAGCGGATTACAAAGCGTTTGCTGAGCAATTAGATATTCCTGATGTACGTTTTGTGCCAATTTCAGCGCTTAAGGGCGATAACGTTGTAGATAAAGGCGACAGCCTAGACTGGTACCCAGGTGCTACACTCATGCAGCTGCTTGATACAGTAACCATTAGCGACGACAAAAATCTAGATACCTTCCGCTTACCAGTACAGTATGTTAATCGCCCAAATTTAGATTTTCGTGGTTTTTGCGGTACGATTGCCAGTGGCATTATTAATGTAGGCGACCAAATTACGGCATTCCCATCAGGTAAAACATCATCAGTAGAGCGTATTGTCACTGCCGATGGCGATCTACAAAATGCCTTTGCAGGGCAAGCAATTACGCTTACTTTAAAAGACGAAATTGATATTTCGCGTGGTGATGTAATTGTAAAAACAAGCACAGACCAAAAGCAGCTACCTACAACTACTTCAAGCTTTGCTGCAACAGTTGTATGGATGGCTGATACCGCAATGCAACCAGGTAAAGAGTACGAACTAAAAATTGGTACCAAAAATACCTTTGGTAAAATCAGCAAAATTAACCACCGTATCGATGTAAATACCTTAGAGCAGATTGATGCCAGCGAATTACAATTAAACGAAATTGCTAATTGTGGTATCGAGACATCAGCACCAGTGGTTATTGATCAATATAAACAAGTAGTGGGAACAGGCTCGTTTATTATCATTGATCGCTTAACCAATGTAACGGTTGGTGCAGGTATGATCACGAATACAACCGCCGAATCGCGAATCTCGAAACTAGAACCTCGTACTTATACAGAAGCAGAATTCGCTTTAAATAAATTTATCTGTGACCATTACCCAGAGTGGAACTGTAAGAGAATATGAAAAAAACAATTGTAAATACGTTCATAGCTGGTTCTCCAAAATGTGGAACTACAGCCTTATATTCTATTTTAAGTAAATCTAAGAGTATTTATTTCCCTGAATATAAAGAGCCTCATTATTTTGCTGATGATTTGGGGGGGTATAAGGCACATGATAATATAGACGACTTTCATAGTTTATATAGTAAATTGAAAGATGAAAAGATTGTTGGCGACGCTTCGATTTTTAACCTTTACTCTAATTCTGCTTTAGAAAATATTAAAAAATACAATGCAGATGCAAAAATAATCTTAATGTTAAGAAATCCTGTTGACGCTGTACCTTCTTTTCATGGTCAGCTGCTTTATACTCAAGATGAAAATATCGAATCTTTGGAAGAAGCTTGGAATTTGTCAGGTAATAGAGTTAAAGGCGTAAATGCATTGGAAACATGTAAATGTGAAAAAATATTGGATTATAAAAAAATGTATTCTTATGCGTCACAGCTAAAAAAACTCTATTCTGTTTTTAATAAAGAACAAGTTCATATTGTTATATATGATAAATTTAAGCACGATTATGAAGGGGAGTTAGTTAAATTATTCTCTTTTCTGGAAGTCGAATATGAGTTTATTGATAATGAAATTGTAAATGAAAATACAAAAAATAGAGTTGACTGGTTCGCACGGATTTTAAGGCGTCCTCCTAATATTCTCGTCATGTTGAAAAGGTTACTTATGGGAAGAGGAGAGAATGTTATTTATAGGTTTTTACTTAATTTAAACACCAAAAAGAAATTAAGGGAACCTATATCAGATGATCTTAAATATCGTATATATTTAAATTATAAAAATGAAATATCTACGTTAGAGTCAATGTTAGGAATACGGTTAGATGAATGGAAAATCTAAATACATCGCTTTTATTGTAAGAAATACTGATTTTGGTGGAATAAACTCTGTTACTTTAGAGTTGGTTAAAGAAATGAAAAATATAGAAAATGTCAACCCTATTGTTTTTTCTCTATCAAAATCAAAAAATAATGTGTTTTCAGACTGTGAGGTGTATTATTTTGATGGTTTCTTAAACGGGTTTGTAGGCTATCTTAATAAGGTTTTTAATAAGCTTTTGCCACTTTTGGGAGGCTTTTTATTGAAGTTTTATTTTCTTAGAAAGTTAGAACTTGAGCTAACGAAGTTTGACTCCATTGAAAAAGTTTTCTTGTGCGGATTTGGAGTATATAACTTCTTTCCTAGAGTAAATAATCATAAGTTTTATTATGTTTCGCATAGTATAAAATCTAAAATGCTTAAGCAAAGAAATAAGTTAACTTATAGGTTAAGTATAATGTTATTAAGGAAAGCTGTTGAATTGGATAAATTAATAGTAGTGTCAGACGCAATTAAAAGAGATTGGGTTGAAAATATTAATATTAATGAGTCTAATATTTACAAAAGAATTTATAACCCTATTAATTGCAAAAGAGTCCAAGACCTATCACATGAAGTAAAATTCGATGACTATGAAAAATACTTTGTATTCTGTGGCCGTCTTTCAGTCGAGAAAAATATATTTTCAATTATAAATAGCTTTATTGACAGTGATACTGATTGTCCTCTTTTATTAGTAGGGGATGGCCCGTTAAAAGGTGATATAACTAAATATATTGCAAGCGAAAATTTAGAATCAAAGATTAAGTTGATAGGAGCATTAAGAAACCCTTACCCTTTGATAAGGAGTGCCCAAGCACTAATTTTATTTAGCCATTATGAAGGATTACCTACTGTTGCTTTAGAAGCTATTTGTTTGAATGTAAATCTCATAATCGGTGAGTGTGGTGGAGCTGCATTTGATGTAATAGATGAAAGTCAGCATGATGGTATTATAATTAATAATAATATGCAATACTTAAAAATAGCTATTGGTATGGTCTCATCAGGTAAAGAAATAAAGTTCAATTTAAAAACTGATTTTTTACCTCCGCAAGTAGTCATGCAATATCTACAGGATTAACTGTGATTTTTAAAACCTTTTTATTTTTCTCACTATTTCTAAATACTTTTACTTTTTCTTCTGGTGGAGATGGTTCTGGTCTTTACAAGATATACTATCCAATCGTTATCTTTTTTACTTTGGTTACACTTTGTTTAAGCAAAGGATTAAAGTTTTTTAAAGAAATTTACTTGTTCTTTTTGTTTTTTTTAATATATATATTAGTCTCTTTTTTTAATGATTTAAGTTTTGATTTCTATATTGTGGCAGTGGTGATAGCGATTTGCGGCCTATCTTTATCACTATCAATGTTGAATGATCCGTTATCTTCTGTATTAGTCATAAAGGCTTTTATTTTATTTAACACAGCTTTCTTGATTTACCAATTTCTTTATACAGTTATATTTGGAGAGGGTATTTACTTGCATGGCCTTTTGTTTTCATTTTCAAGAGAGGCTTATAGTCTTGTAGAAATGGGTGCCTTTTATCGAATGTCAGGGTATCATCTTGAACCAGGAAGCTATGCAACAATTATTGCATTAATGCTTTTTTTGTACAGATACCTTAATAATGGTAAAGTTGAACTTTCTATTCATTTTTGCTCTCTGTCTTTACTTTTAACGTTTTCTGTTATTGGCTTTCTTTTATTCGCAATATTTTATTTAAGTTACTTTAAAAGCTCATTTTCATTTAAAAAATCTTTTTTTCTTCTGATAATTTTGGCTTTTGTTTGTAGCGTATTTATTTATGAGTTAGGGATATTTTCTTATATTGAACAACGATTTGCATTTGGTGCATCAGATGATAGTTCAGCGAGTGTTAAAATTGCAAATCTTTATTATTTTATTCATAACTATGATTTAGAAAAGTTCTTAATTGGCTATGGTATGCAGCCCGATCTTAATCTATGTTCGACATGTGGTCATGTTCAAAGTAATGGAGTGCTTTTCAATTTGTTTTTTTTGACTGGATTTATACTAACATTATTTTTCTTTGCACTTCTGTATTATTCTGGTTCTTTCAAAGCGTTTCTTCCTCTAATTATTGGTTTTTCTATAGTTAGATATGGGCCTAGCTTTATTATCTTTTGGCTGGTTTTTTCATTCATGATTAATGCTCGGTCTTATAAATATGCAATACAGTAAAATTTTATTCTTACAACCAAAACCTTATTTCGAAGAGTTGTTAGGCTGTGATTTTGATAAAGACATCATTGCTGTATATGGCCTTTGCTTTTCTCTAAATATTTCTAAGTATCTCTCAGAGTTTGACTTGGTTG
>JAAEZL010000163.1 GCA_018222875.1 Algicola sp. | reverse complement strand
TGTGCAAAAGAAGTGCTGCTAATTGCAATTAGAAATAATAATAGGACTGACTTTTTCATTGTTTTACGTTTGAAAATTAATAAAAAACTAACTATTTCCTATTTGGGTCTATGTAATGGATTAACTCTTCATTGTACAAAAAGCCATCTTGAGTTTGCGTCATTTTAATAAAGTTTTTTAGTTCTGGTGCATACAACCAAACTTCATCCGTTTGTGCGTTGTATCCTCTCGAATTTGAAACCGTTCCCTTATATTCTATGGTGTATGCCATAAAGGTTCCTGCTTCTACAGTTTCTTCTTTGTAGGATAATACTTTTGCCTCTTGACTTTGTGTTCCTGTGGTACCATCTTGACTTGTCCAGTTTTTTTCATATCGCCACGTTTTACCAACCTCTAAAGGCCATTTGTATCTTGGTGTTTCGCTTTCTTCTGGCTTTACAATGTCTGAAACTGGAATCGTATCTTTTGCAATGACCATACCTAAACCATCAGCTATATGTACTATTTCTCTTGTATCTTCGCCTTCTGAACGTACTTCGCCTTCAGTGGTTACGCCTTTATATTTCCAAGTCCATTTTTCTCCAACTGTATAATCGGATAGGATAGGTTGTTCTGCTACTGAAACAGTGTTTTCATTACAAGATATCAACACTGAAATTAGCACTAGATATACTATTTTTACTGTTTTAAATACTAATTTTAAATACTTCATAATAAGACTTTTAAATTAATTATAGTACAAAGTAAAGGTGTATATTTCTTTCAAAAAAGGAAAAGTACATGAGCGTAAATAAAAGTCAATGAACGTTAGAAAACTTAGCGATTTTCTCTTTATAAGCTATTCCAGTTTTTAAACTTAACGGACTGCCTGCTAGACACTTCTACTTTTTCGCCAGTGGTTAATATAATTTGTAATTTATTATTGAAGTAGGGGTGAATCTCTTTGATGTAATGTATGTTAATCATTTGACTTCGATTCACACGGAAAAAGACTTTAGGGTCTAATTTTTCTGCTAATAAATTTAAAGAACGCTTTATCATTGCTTTATCCGAACCAAAATAAAGACGTGCATAATTTTCTAAAGATTCAATAAAATGAATCTCTGTGAGTGGAATAAAATGACATTTTTCACCATCTTTTATAAATATCTTTTGATGCATCGGTAATGTTGTAGGTTCTAATTTTACCCTATTAGAAAGTTCTTCCTTTACCTTTTCAATAGTTTTAGAAAAACGTTCATCTCTTAAAGGTTTTACCAAATAGTCTAAAGCGTTCATCTCAAAAGCTTTTACAGCATATTGATCATAGGCCGTTGTAAAAACGACGTCTGGTACATTTGTTAATTCTTCTAGTAAATCAAACCCAGATTTCCCAGGCATATGAATATCTAAAAACAATAGGTCTGGTTGTAAGTCTTCAATTAAAGTTATGGCTTCATCTACATGACTAGCTTCGCCTATTATTTCAAACTCTTTATGTTTTTCTAATGCACGTTTTACTTCTTCTCTCGCTAAACGTTCATCATCAATGATTATGGTTTTAAATCTTTTCATTGTCTATATGCATTGGAATTATTAGTGCTGCGCAAACATGGTCATTTTCAGTCTCTGTTAAACTAAAAACAGCCTTACCTTTATATTGAATTTCTAAGCGTTTTTTTAAATTTTCGAGACCTAATCCAACACTTTTATTTTGATTTATTATTCCAGGATTCTCAACCGTAATATGAATATGATTATCCTTCTTTTTAATTTTTAAGTTAATAACGCCACCATCAACTTTTAAATCGATGCCATGTTTAATGGCGTTTTCTATCAATAACTGAATACTTAACGCAGGAATCTTATAATTAATAACGCCTTCATCAATACTAGTTTTTAGTTGAAGTCGTTCCTCAAAACGCAGCTTTTCTAATTCAATGTAATCATAAACTAAAGCCAATTCATTTTTAATAGGTGTTAAATCTTTGTCTTTTTCATATAAGGATGACCTCAGCAAATCTGATAATAAATCAATAGCTCTTCTTGCAACGTTAGGGTTTTCGATGACTAATGATTTAATTGAATTTAAAGAATTGAATAAGAAATGTGGATTTAATTGCGCTGATAAATTATCTAACTGGGCTTGTTTTGCGATTAAGGAAAGTTGAGCATTCTCTCTTGCCGTAACCACTTCTTTTTGATAGTAATGATACAAGTGATACGCCAATATCCAAATAGACATTAGTCGAAGTCCTGTAAGTAAAATTGGATCCCAGTAAAGGATGGCTTCAAAGAAATTTTTATCCTCGCCCGCAATAAAAGTCCAATACCCATACCATTTTAAGTTGTTTATTAACACATATAGAAGCGCTAACAAAAGGATACTTGGAATAACACGAATAAGTAACTTTTTAATTGGCAATTGACTCCAGTTAGCTTTTAATGCATATATTCTATACACATGTGTTAAGAAAATTCCAATTGCCACATCTAAAACATAATTTAAAAATGTGTAGAAAATTCCATAATTATCTCTGGTATATACGGTGTATGCCCAATAAGTTGACACCAAGCACCAGCCCATCAATTGGCAAAGCCAATACAAACGGGTTTTTGATATTTTCTTGGTATAACTTAAACTCATATGAATAACAAAGCAACGTATTTTCTTTAAAAATAGAAAAAAGAAATACATGAGCGCGAATAAGAAGAGATAAGCGTTTGTTATTAATTTTAAGAATTTAGGCTATGAAATATTTAAGGCTTGGATTAATTGCTAAAAAAAAACACTAATTGAAGACAAGAGAATTTATGACTTAAATATTGTCTCTTATCATTATAGTCTCATCAGAGGATTACTCTTTTTTTATATCCATCTTTTTTAGGGGCTGTGTTTTATTTATAATTTTTCTTTAATTGCTTTTCTCCAAAAGTAAATTCCAAAAACACAAGTAACAATTGCAAACATAATTCCGTTTTCGCCAAGCCAATATTCCGTTTCTTCATTCTTAATTGTTAATTCAGGCATTATTTTTTGAATATAAACATTACTTACTGCGTGAAATATTACAGCTGGCCAAAGACTTTTAGATTTAAAAGCGAAGTAGTTCATAATGAAAGACATAGAAATGATTACGATGAAGAATGTTATAAATTCCAATAGCACATTATTACTATAGTAAACAAGTAGTGGCCAATGCCAAGCAGCCCAAATAATTCCACTAAAAACGGAAACACCAGTAAAAGAAAGAACTTTTCTTAATTCATAAATGAAAAAACCTCGCCATCCAATCTCTTCCCCTAAAGTTGTTGCTGCTGCTCTTATGACTTCTATAGTACCTAATAAGGCAATTGCTATTATTGTTATTGCCGTTGGATTTAATGTGCCTATTCCATACAAACCAAGATTTTTCCCCCAATTTGTTATTGCTTCACTATTAGTTAAACTTCCCAATCCAAAAACCCAAATAGGTATATAAGTGATTAAGCTATATAAAGCAGGAATAAAATATGAAAGTCGAATATATTTCCAATTTCCCCATTTCCAGTTTAGTGATGATATCTGTCGTCCTTTTATTTTTAAGGTAATAAATGCAGCAATCGCAGGACACCACATTATAGCTCCAACATATATTCGTGATGGATATAAATTAACTATGGCATAATGAAAAGGTGAAGTAAGAAGAAGAACGATTGCAAGAAATAGAAAGATTGTTTTCCAAGTTTCTTTTCGTTCCGATAAATTTTCTGGCATAAGGCTTTAATTATTGATTTGTTTATGGAAGACGAAGAGTTCGTAGTTTTGCTACATTGCGCTAACGTCCACTGTGTATCGCGTAGTGAGGCGCGCCTCACGATAAGCCATTGTTGGCTGCAGTTTATATATTCATTTCCATTTCATATTGATTAACAGTATTCGATAATCCAATTGAATTGATGAAATTTATTTTCTCGTTTAATCTTGTATCAACATTTATTATTTTTATTGAGTTTGATACTTCTTTTATCCCTTTAAATAATCTATTCCAACAGCCATCACTTTCTTTTAAAATCTCAAATTGTGCTAAATATTCATTTTTGGGGTTTACAACAAAAAAAGACTCAATAAAATTATCCTTTGTAATTTGATAGTATTCGTAATCTCCGTTTTTAATTACTTCTAAGTTAAAATCCCAAGAATATAAATTTTGATTAGGTAATTTTTCCCAATCAAAAGTATTATAGTCAACTTTATTCATCTCAATTTTAGCATTTGAGATTAATTTAATTTCTCCACTGAAGCAATTAAATGTTTTACAAATTTCGAATCCAATTCTTTCATAAGATTTTATTGCTTTAGTATTTTCAATGATTACCTCTAATGAACATTTTGTAACTCCATTTATTTTTAAATCTGGTATAGCAAAATCGTAAATCGATTTAACGATTCTTCTCCCTCTATATTCTGGAAGTACACCTGTTCCGGTATTAAAGGCTATTTTTTCTCCATTTCGTTTATCTATGGCATTAATTATAAATCCAACTAATTTATCTCCATCAAACATTCCATAAGAAAGAGCATAATCAACTTTTGCTATTTTCCATCTCTCTTTATAATAATTTTTGTCAGTTGGAACTTTAACATAGTAATTCTCGAAAGACCTTAAAAAACAATCAGCGATTATATCAAATGCTGTATTCTCTAATTTTTTTACTATCAAAATTTTATAAGTTATTTGTTACTAAATTGTAGCCAACGTCCACTATGTATGGCGTAGTTAGGCGCGCCTCACGAGAAGCCATTGTTGCGCCTCATTAGCTATACACGTTGTTGCATTAGTTTGTTTTTACATTTATTTTTTCAATTCTGTTTATCATTTCTTCCGCATTTGTGTTTTCAGGATTTAGTTCTAAAGATTTTTGATAGCTTATTTTTGATAATTCAAATTGGTCATTTAAGAAATAACTTTCGCCCATACTATCAAATGCATTTGATGAATTTGGGAATTCTGAGATAAGTAATGTAAAAATGCTAATAGCCTCTTCTATTTGACCTTTCTTAATCAAATCATAGCCAAGTTGATTTAATTCATTTTCATCCAAAAAATTATATTCAGAAAAATTTTGCTTTTTTAAGTTTTTATAAAGCTGAATTCCCTCATTAGCATTATCATAACATTTTTCTCTAATTGCAAAATAAATAGACTTCTGTGGTATTGAAAAGGAATTGCCTTTTAAAATATTTTCGACTGCATCAGTTATTTCTCGAAGCTTGCGGTTTTTATTATTTGTCATTAAAACGATTGATAAATCTTCTTTCACATTATAATGGATAAAAGATTCATAATTGAAAGATGATCCATGATGTTGATGAATTAGCAAAGTGTCATTCTCAATTACCCCAATTCCTAAAGCAGAAGAACTCTCCTTAGAATGCGAATCAAATAAAGTAATTAACGATTTATCAGATATAAACTGTCCTGAATGTAAGTTGATTATCCATTTATAC
>JAAEZL010000162.1:452-5475 GCA_018222875.1 Algicola sp. | reverse complement strand
ATCTAGTATAAACAATCAATTAAAAATCGAACAATCATGAGAACATTAAACAGCAATCAGTTAACAAGTACAAGAACAGAAACAAAAACATTTACTTGGAATCAAAAAAGACGTTACAGATAAATTCTGTAATAATTCATCAACCAAAAAATCAATCTACCATGACAGCTTTAACACGAATAATCAATACGTCGCATACGGTTAATGACGATTTAAATACCGTAAAATAAAACCTATTTGAGTTAGTTTTAAATTAGGAAACGCACTTAAAGATTCAATTCTGCAAGTGCTTTTTTTATGCATTATTATGTGGTATCATTATTGTGAGTTTTCAGTAAATCATAAAAACTATACTCATGAAAAACTCAAGACATTCCATGCCTCAGGTCAATGCTGGATCAATGGCTGACATCGCTTTCTTATTACTGATTTTCTTTTTAGTTACTGCAATGATACCGAAAGACAAAGGTATTAACAGAAAGCTACCTGCTCCTTGTCCACCAGGAGACATCTGTGACACACAAATTAATATGCGTAACATGCTGGAAATTAATGTGAATTCAAACAATGAACTTTTTGTAGAAAATGAAATTATAAGCATTGATGAATTAAAAGCTATCGCTGTAGATTTTTTAGACAATAATGGTGATAATTCCTGCGATTATTGCCATGGAAAAAACTTAAAAACATCTTCAGACAATCCTAAAGAAGCCGTTATTTCTTTGAAAAACGATATACAAACCTCATATGCGTTTTATATTCAAATTCAGGATGAACTCACAAAAGCCTACTACGAACTCAGATCGAATTATGCAACGGCTAAATTTAAGAAACCTTTAAAAGCATTAACAAAAGAAGAGTTGTTAGTGATTAGAGAAGCCTATCCCTTTAAATTATCTGAAGCGGAACTAAAATAAATTAGTCCTTTACACTATCTTTTAATTTCTCAACTCTATAACTGATGTTGACTTTGCGTCTGCCCCATTCTTTTGCAGCTTCAACATCAGTTCCCATGTATACATCAATTTTATTTCTCCAGCGGAAGTGCATTTTATCCTTTACCAGATACGTGCCTTCAAGACCTTCAACTTTTACCAACGTATTGTGTGTTAAGCCTAATTTTAATAGATCTCTGGAAACTGCAATATAACGCACTCCAGGTTTTAAACTATCGCCAAAAGCAGTTATAAAAGGGTTTTCATTAGTTTGATAGTGTAATGAATTATAAGCTGTTGCAGTAACTTCAAGTGTTTTCCATTCATAAGCATTTGGCACTTCATCTTTACAATTAACTAGTGCTGAACACATACTTAAAACGATTAACAACCAACCTGCTCTTGAGGAAATCATGCTTAAATATAAGACTTTTGGTTGAAGTTATTACCTTAATACTATTAACGTGATTTATAATAATTAAATAGTTCAATACCAATATTTATGACTGAAACGATCAGCAAAGCCATTAAAACAGCATTAAGTACCAAAGCAATAGTCTTGGCTTTAGTCTTAGGCTCATTTTTAGTTCTGAGAGCAAAAACAAATCCTGCTAAAGTCAGGAAAAATATGAGTAAAATAAGAATCCCACTTACCACAGAATAAAAATTGAAGCCAATTAATTCTGAATTTGTTAGCGATTTCAATATGATAACACTTAAAATCAGCACAATCGTAATGATGGCTGACCAAAATGCTTTTTTTGTGTTTGGATAAATCATGAGTGAGTTAATACGCTAGTAAATCTTTCAAAGCCTCTTCAAATCGACCTTTAGCCATGTATTGATCTTCCAGCTGATTGATAAACGGAATAGGAGTTTCTAAACTTCCAACACGTTTAACAGGAGCATCTAAATCTTCAAAACAGTTTTCCATAATTAAAGCAGAAAGATCACTAGCAATACCTCCAAAAAGAGAATCTTCCTGTAAGATAATCACTCTTCCGGTCTTTTTAACCGATATATAAATCGCTTCTGTATCTAAAGGCTGAAGTGTTCTTAAATCAATCACATCCGCATGTATATCAGGATTAGCATCTAAAGTCTCTAAAGCCCAATGCACGCCTGCTCCATAAGATACAATTGTAACATCATTTCCTTCTTTTAACAAAGCTGCTTTACCAAACGGCAAGGTGTAATAGTCTGTCGGAACATCTTGACGAATGCTTCTGTACAGAGCTTTGTGTTCAAAAAATAATACGGGATTTGGATCATTAATTGCTGTTGCCAACAAACCTTTAGCGTCATATGGAAATGCAGGATAAACAACCTTCAATCCAGGTGTTTTAGTAAACCAGGCTTCATTAGTTTGTGAATGAAAAGGTCCAGCAGCTACACCTCCACCACATGGCATTCTTATAACAACATCTGCCTCCTGATTCCAGCGATAATGCGATTTTGCTAAATAATTAACTACAGGATTAAAACCAGAAGTCACAAAATCTGCAAATTGCATTTCTACAACAGATTTCATGCCAGCTATAGATAACCCCATAGCAGCTTCAACAATAGCAGACTCACAAATTGGTGTATTTCGAACACGTTCTTTTCCAAATTCATTTACAAAGCCATCCGTAATTTTAAAAACACCTCCATATTCTGCAATATCCTGTCCCATAATAACGAGGTCTTTGTGTTGCTGCATCGATTGACGTAAACCTTCAGAAATTGCATCAATTAACCGAAGTTCTTCTGTATTTGATTTCGGACTAACCTCTTTATATTCAAAAGGTTTATAGACGTCATTTAACTCCGTAGTTAAACTAGCTTCAATAGAAGGTTCATCAAACGCTATTTGTAAATTTTCATTAATTTCATGAACAATGCCTTCTTTGATAGCAACCTCTTGTTTTTCCGTTAAAATCTTTTCATTTTTTAAATACTCCTGAAAATTTTCGACGGGATCTTTTTTAGCCCATTCCTGCATTAATTCCTTAGGAACATATTTCGTACCACTCGCCTCTTCATGTCCTCGCATTCGGAAGGTTTTAAACTCAACAAGAATTGGTCGAGGTCGTTTACGAATACTTTGTGCCAACTTTTTAATTTTTGAATAGACTTCAACAACATTATTGCCATCAAGCACAAAAGCTTCCATTCCATAACCTTTTCCGCGATCTGCGATATCTTTACAGCGATATTGTTCATTGGTAGGCGTCGATAAACCGTAACCATTATTCTCTACACAAAACAAAACAGGTAACTGCCATACAGAAGCCACGTTTAAAGCTTCGTGAAAATCACCTTCGCTGGTTCCACCTTCACCAGTAAACACAGCTGTAACCTGATTTTTATTCTTTAATAGACTAGCTAATGCAATACCATCGGCAACACCTAATTGTGGTCCGAGATGTGAAATCATACCCACAATATTAAACTCTTGAGTTCCGAAATGAAATGAGCGATCACGACCTTTTGTAAATCCATTGGCTTTTCCCTGCCATTGACTAAATAATCGATGTAGTGGAATATTTCTTGATGTGAACACACCTAAATTTCTATGCATTGGTAAGATGTATTCTTCATCTTCCAGAGCCATAGTAACTCCAACAGAGATGGCTTCCTGACCAATACCAGAAAACCATTTTGATATTTTTCCCTGTCGTAACAGAATGAGCATTTTCTCTTCTATTAGTCTAGGCTTCAGCATGTTTTTATAAAGCTTGAGGAGCGTTCTATCGTCTAAATTCTTTTTATCAAAAGTTATTGTACTCCTTGTGGAAGTCAGCATAGTAATTTGTATTGCATTTATAAATCAAATGTAATTAAAAATTGATTGATATGCCTTTAAACCATATTTTTTTTAAGCGCATAATCCTGTATGATTTTACCGATGTTTTCGTTATTTTTGTAGTATTGCAGTAATAACTAAATACTTTTAATCATGGACAGAATACCTAGTGTTAATCTTGAAGATTTCATTTCAGGCGACTCAAATAGGAAACAAAAATTTATTGATGAAATCGGAAAGGCTTATGAGGAAATCGGATTTGTCGCTCTTAAAGGGCATTTTTTAAATGACGCTCTGGTTGATAAATTGTATGGTGAGGTCAAGAACTTTTTTAGTCTTCCTGTTGAAACGAAACGCAAATATGAAATTGAAGGTATTGCAGGACAGCGTGGCTATATTTCTTTTGGAAAAGAGAGCGCTAAAGGTAAAAAGGAAGGTGATTTAAAAGAGTTCTGGCACTTTGGTCAGTATGTTGAAGATAATCCTGAACGTGCTAAAGAATATCCTGAAAATGTTGTCGTTGAAGAATTACCTGAATTCAATAAGGTTGGTAAAGAAGCCTATGGTATGCTCGAAAAAACGGCTAAATATGTGCTAAGAGCATTAGCTTTACACCTCGATTTGGAAGAAACCTATTTTGATGACTATATTCACAATGGAAACTCTATTCTAAGACCAATTCATTATCCACCAATTACATCAGAACCTGAAAATGCTGTACGTGCAGCTGCGCATGGTGATATTAATTTAATCACTTTACTAATGGGAGCTCAAGGACGAGGACTACAGGTTCAAAATCATAAAGGCGAATGGATTGATGCCATTGCTGAACCAGACGAGTTGATGATTAATGTTGGTGATATGCTGTCAAGACATACCAATAATAAATTAAAATCGACCATACATCGCGTTGTGAATCCACCAAGAGAACTTTGGGGAACGTCTCGCTACTCTATTCCATTTTTCATGCATCCTATAAGTGAAATGAAACTGGATGTTTTAGACAGCTGCATTGATGAAGACAATCCAAAACAGTATGACGATATCACTGCTGGAGAGTTTTTAAATGAACGTTTAATTGAACTTGGACTGAAGAAATAAATTGTCATATCGAGCCTAGCCGAGATATCTCAGTAGTTCTCGAAGAAGCTCATACAGACATCGATTATCATATTATGGACTTAAAAGATCAATTAAAAAACCTGTTTCCTGATCACGTTTCTGAAGATATTTCCGATGAAAACGATGCGCAGAATGAAGGAATCTGGCTACAAGATGATCCCATTATCTGTAAATATGA
>JAAEZL010000162.1:0-442 GCA_018222875.1 Algicola sp. | reverse complement strand
AAAGGTAAACCAGTTACTATTCTCAAAGGCTATACAGGTGCTGATGAAGATTTTAAAAAACTTGCCAAAGAACTCAAGCAAAAACTAAGTGTTGGTGGCAGTTTTAAAGATGAAAAAATTATCATTCAAGGTGATTACAGAGATGAAATTATGCAGATTTTAAAAGACAAAGGGTTTGCAGTAAAACGAGTAGGCGGATAATTATGAGTAAGACACTTCACATTTCAAATGGCAGCTCATTAACAACTGTTCTTCAAGAGTTAACAGAAATAGAAGGCGATATTCTCACATGGCAGGAAATGCTTTGCGAAGGTCCAACTATTGCTCATATTGATTCTGATGAGTTTATTGAAGTGCGAAAACAATTTCTAAGTGATTTTTACAACATAGAAATTAACGAAGCTGAACTTAAAAAAGAACTAGATAAACTGAATACCATTGA
>JAAEZL010000161.1 GCA_018222875.1 Algicola sp. | reverse complement strand
TAATTTAGCAAATAAAAACCGAATAGAAAATCCGCGAGGATTTTCGTAAGTAGGCTAGTACTAGCAATGGATTATATACGTTGTTGTATGCAGTTTTTATTCATAAATACTATTCAATAAAGGCAATTTTTTCGAAGTTGTTTTCACTATGAATGAACTTCAAAGCTTTAAATTCCGAGTCATAAAGAAAACTATGAGTTCTTTCTTTACTGCTATATCTTTTGTCAGTCCAAATAGGTATTAAGTTTAATTCTGATTTGACTTCAATCTCGTTTTCACAAAAAGCAAAGTATAATTCTTGTAAACTAAAACTTATTAGACATTCTTCTATTCCAAAATTCAATTTTCTATAATCAGATAAATTACTTTCTGTGTAAAGCCAATGTTCATTGGTATACAATTCGTTCGTTTTTTTGTGCACAGCAATATTCCAATTTCCAGAGTTTTCATAAATAAAATTAGTCAATTCAGAGTTAGTTCTGTTTTGTTGAATTTCTAAGTGGTCTTGATGATTGTTTTTAGGAATTGATGAACCAAAATTCATTGCGTAATCCAATAAATCTGGATTTAATTCAGAAATCAAATTAGAGTTTTCCAATTCGTGAAAAGTTAAATTTAATTCCTTAAAGAGTAAGTTATGTAAGTCGTTTAAATTCTCTATCACAATGTTTTTTCAAATTGCATACAACGTGATTGTGTAAGCGTCAGTAACGGGAAAAAGCGTTAGTATTTTTCCACTGACGCAACTAAGTTAGTTAAAACGGATGAATTTCCGATAGGGAATTCAGTAGTTATTGCGCTTACACGTTGTTGTGCATAGTGTTTTTAGTTAAAAAATAATTGTCAAAATAATAATAATAACTAATGCTAGAACACAATTCCAAGGATTAGCAATATTGTCTTTAAAATATTTTTTATTCCATAGTTCGCTTATTTTTATCCATTTGTTGAATGATAAAAGCGATATGAATGATAAAGATAAAAGTTTAATAATAGCTCCTATTGAATTTAAAATCAAGTATGGAATTGCAATAAAGATTCCCTCAATTGTCTGCGGTGCCTCCCATATAAAATCAGCTATTGAATCCCATTTGCTATTCTTTTTTGCCATTGTCTTTTTTAGTTTGTTTGTAATTCAGTCCAGTTTTTATTCCGCTAACTGCGAGAAGAATTATTAAAATTAATTGAATTCCTAATAAAATGTAATAAGCATTATTCCATCCATTGCCAGCGTTTTCCACAATTCCGCCACTCAAAGGTGGATATTCGGTTGAGCCAGGAATTTTTCGAATAGAATTTACTAATGAAATAAGAAAGGTAAAAATCAAAATCAGAGTTATGTCTGAAATCATAAAAACCAGATTTACGGTCAAGTTTTTAAAATTCCGACGTAACATTCGGATTAGGTAAATACTGAAAAAAATCATCGATATGAGAGGAATTATCAGATGAATATTTGCAATAACATAGTAAGTGTCGTGAACATTTATATCAGTAACTGCGTCAAATTTCAGTCCGTCAATTCCAAAAACTCCGATTATTAAAATCAGAACGAAGCTTATTGTTCCGATTAACCAAAATGTTTCTTTTTTTTTCAAATTTTTAATTCGGATTTCGTATTTCGGACATTATGCACAACGAGTTTGTGTAAGCGTCAGTAACGGGAAAAGACGTTAGTATTTTTCCGTTGACGCAACTAAGTTAAATAAAATGGCTGAATTTCCGATAGGGAATTCAGTAGTTATTGCGCTTACACGTTGTTAGGCACAGTTATTTTATTCCTTAGTTTTTAAATGTTTTATATAATTATTTAAAAGTCCTTTTATTTGTTCAGACGCAACTGGATTTGCAGAGTGAACTTTGAATTCCAAGTTCCGCAAATCAAGTCCAGATTCATAAACTAACCATTTGGCACAAGCCAATCCGTCTAAAGCGACAATTCCGTTTTTATCAAGTCCGAGGTCATTGTCAAAACTTATGTAATTCGGCAATCCATTTCCTTTTATGTATGCAACGAATTCTTCATATGTCCGAACTATATCAAATTCAGATTCCATTGATTTATCATAAATCATTTCGATAGTCCTTACATCGTCTAAAAACAGTTTCTTCATTTTGTCTTATTCTGGAATTGGGTCTCCTTCGCCTGGTTTTAAAATTGAAAACGCCCAATCCGCAGATTTTGGTACATTTAATTTTTCGAGCCATTCTCCACCTAAACCTGCCACTTGGATTTTATTATCAATTACTTCTAATCCTTCCGTTTCACCAAAGAAGAATTGAATTCCGTTATCAAGTGCAATACCCATTGTGTCAGGTATTTTAAATACATAACTTTCGTTTGGCTTAATTATCACTTTTTGATTAGCACTTATTGAATTTGTAGTTTCGTTGAAAATAAAAATGTTATACACTTTTCCTGTCGCATTATATGTTTCAGGTTCGATAGTTTCTCCGCTATAATTTGGATTGATATAAACCTTATTGTTTTGTGTTTCTTCGCTTTCGTTTGACTTATTTTCCGTTTGCGATTTACATTGGAAAAAGAAAATTGAGACAAATGCTATTGTGTAAACTAAATTCTTTCTGTTTTTCATTTTTCTAATTGTGCCTAACGTTGTTGTATAAGAATAGTTGCGGGTTTGTATGCGAGGATTTTCCGAAGGAAAATCAGACGTTACAAACACGCAACGACCTTTGATTAAGCACTAAACCGCAATTATTTTTATACGGTGTTGTGTGGCGTTTTTATTTTTATTTTCCATTCGGTTGTGTCTAATTCCATTATTTCATTTCTACTCCAATTAGTGAATTCCTCACACTCAAATTCCAATATATTTCCGTTCCATTTTCGAAATCGGATGTCATCCATTTTAAATGGACTTTGAATTTCAGTCAAGTCAGATAATGAACTGTTCATTTTCTCAATTTCATAGTAATTATGAAAAAAGAAAATTCCATCAGGCGAAACTTCTAAATCCTGAAATTGAGGTTGACTTTCCGTTTCTATTATATTCAAGTCAGAAGCGTTTAGTCTGTAAACATAATCAGAAGTAAGAACAATAATTTCATTCCGTTTTTCCGAATATTTCACTTCTTTTGGCATTCCACGGAATTGTCCAACCGTTTCAGTCAAATTTTCATCGACAAACTTAATCCAAGTCCACGATTGAGAATTCCAAGGACTTTCAATGTCATAAATCCTTTCTTTAAATTCTCCAGAATATGGTTGGTTTATAATTTCAGTTTTCAATGTAGTTTCGGTTTTTCTCAAATGACACACAACGTGTTGTGTATGGCTAGTTGCGTTGGTTAGGTCTAAGTTAATAAAAGAAAACGAACCAGAGGAAAATCCGTAGGATTTTCCGAGTACACACATACCAAGCAATTAGTGATACACGTTGTTAGCACAAGTTTTTTATTCTGCTAATTTTATTAATGGTGAACCTGATTCTACTTTGTCATATTTTGTTTGATTTCCGCTATCAACTCTCTCTATAATTAATTCTTTATCGGTTAGTTTAATCAACTTGAAGAATGGTTTTTTATCTAAGTATATAAGATTTTCTTTAACATAGAATTCAGTTTTCAATTTGAGGCCAAATTTATTTTGAGTTAAGGAATCGTTTTTAAAAGTTAGAAAAAATGAAGTTCATCCATTTTATCATATTCTTTTTCCAGATTAATAGTTTTTACCTCTCCGTTTTCAGATATTTCCGTCATTTTATTCAAAGTAGGTTTAGGTGGATTTTTATCTACGTAATGCCAAACTCCATTTATTGATTCTTTTTGATTTTGTTGACAAGATAAAATAAAGCAAACTGAGAAGAATAATGTATAGATGATTTTCATGTAATTTTCTAATTATTTAAAAGTTGTTTGAATTTAATTAGTATTGATTTTTTGAAGGAAAGAACATTAGATTTGTTACTACTATTTCTAATCCTTGTTCAAGGAGCACTTCTTTACCTTTTATTTGAGATTTTAAAATAGATATAAACTCAGCTCCTTTTTGTAAATAAAGATCAATCCAAATATCATTTTTAAGTTCTACAAACTGTATGATTTTTCCACGAATTATATAATTTTTGTCTTTAGCTTTTATTATTGAATCTTCATCTTTATAGTTATCAAGTATTTTAATAGAAATAAGTTCATCATAATTCATTTCAACAATTAAGCTTAACTTTTTCTCAATACTTGTTTTTAAGTCTTTGGATTCGTCCCAAACCTTAGCTTTTAAAACTTCTTCTCCATGAGTTAATATTGCATTAGCAAACTTCTCTGAATAGCTTTCTATTTCTAATATGTTAATGCTCATGAGTTATTTGTGCTAACGGTTTTGTATATGATACGTTGCGTGGTTTAGCACGTAATTTAGCAAATAAAAACCGAATAGAAAATCCGCGAGGATTTTCGTAAGTAGGCGAGTACTAGCAATGGATTATATACGTTGTTGTGGCTAGTGCTTTATTCTCCATTCGGAATGTTTTTGTCTTTACAATACTTTTCAATTTCAGAATCGTTCTCAAAATAGCCATCACAAAATTCGTCAAGTTCTTTTTCAGTCGATTTGTAATAACGTTCTTGAGCTGTCATTAATCTGTCTGTTTGCTCAATGAATTGTTCAAATTCCTTATTGATTTTACATAACTTATCGATTGTCTTAAAATCGAGGTCTTTGTAAATTGCCGGAAATAATATTTTACTTTGGTATGGATTAGCATTTAGTTCAATTATTCCAATTCCGAAAGATTGATTTAGTCTTTCCATTTCGTCCGACAAGCTATCACTAAACTCAAATGCTACTAAATATCCATAATTCGCCCAACTTGAATTTGAAACTGCTTGAAAATAGGCTTTTTTCAATTCCGTGTCCGAGTTAATTTCCTTTTTTAATTCGTAAGAGCTTAATTTAAATGTATCAACTCTATTAATTGATTTTAAAAAATTTTGACTCACTTTGGTCTGCAAATTCAAAAATTTAACTCCAACCATATCTGGATGTGTCCAAATTTGGTTGTTGTCTTTTCCGTTTTTTGAATGTTCGTGGAATATTGTTTTTGAATATATTTTAGTGTTCTTTAAATAACTGCTCAAAAGTCGATGTAAATCTCTTTCGTTATATGATTTGGCTTTTACTTTTGGAAGTTTTACAGAAGTCGTTTCTGTTGAGCCTGATAATATTTCAATTCCGATATCTTGCTCGTTTTTTGTCAAATAATAAGCATAAGAACCATTTTCTTGCTTAATTCTTTTTACACGAGTATCTCCATTTCTTATAAAATCTCCTAATAATGCTGAAATCGTTGCAGGTGGTGTTTTTGCTTTTCCAAAATCGTAGTAACCATTTTCTATAATATGGTCGTGAACTTCCATATAGTTTGTCAGTCCGTTTATGTCGTCAAGACTTTTTAAAATGGCTTCTTTTATTGTCATATTTTTAATTCATTTTCGTGGTTTTCTTGCATTAGCCACAACG
>JAAEZL010000160.1:5090-5602 GCA_018222875.1 Algicola sp. | reverse complement strand
TCAAAGTTTTTAGCTGCACTTCCTTCTCTTATTAAGACTTTCATGCCTTTTTGAAGCTTCTCTAACCCTTCTTCATAAGTGAAACACTCATGATCTGTTGAAATTCCTGCATTAATGTATTTTGTAATATCTTCACCAATAATTCCAGGCGCATGACCATCAACGGGTTTATTGAAATGCTTTGCCCAGGCGATTTTTTTTAAAACCTCTTCATCATCAAACAAAACACCTGGATAATTCATCATTTCAGCCAGATATTTGATTTCAGGATTTGCCATTAAATCTTTAACATCTTCCGAATCTATAATAGCTCCAGCCGATTCAAAAGATGTAGCCGGCACACAAGAAGGCGCCCCAAAATTGAATTTAAAAGGCGTTTGCCTTCCATTTTCTATCATAAAATGCACACCCTCAACACCAAGCACATTGGCTATTTCATGAGGATCTGAAACTGTCGAAACCGTTCCGTGATTGACCGCTATTCTGGCAAATTCACTTGGTACCAACATGGA
>JAAEZL010000160.1:0-5080 GCA_018222875.1 Algicola sp. | reverse complement strand
ATATGTGCATCGATAAAACCAGGTAATATAAAATGATTTACATCGTGACTTTTCTCTTCAATAGATTTAATCTTTCCGTTTTCAATAATTATTTCACCTTTAAAAATCCGCTTGTTAAGTACATCAACTATTCGTCCTTGTAAAATCATACTGCTACTTAATTATATTTTTAAAATAAACACCTTTAAATGTTTCTATTTTAATAATATAGAATCCATCAGAAAACATATTTGTATCAATATAAGAATCTGAAGAAAAAGATGTTTTCTCTAAAACTTTTTGACCATTACTATTAAAAATCGCAATTTGTTTAATGCCATCTTCCGACTGAATAAAAAGCCGATCTTTAAATGGCACAGGAAACACTTTTGTCTGCGAAACTGTATGATCATCAACACTTAAATCACAAATATCACTCACTTGTGTTTCAGTATAACCTAAGAGATCTAATTCGGCTTGGACATCATCAATTTCAAACACGTCTGCACAAATAAATTCTAAATCAGGATTCATAAAAAACCCTGAATAGGTCATAAAAGCCGTTCCATTTTTAATATTTGCATTGATTAAATTATTGTTTTGGACTATCAATTCGAACACATCTGGATTATTACTAATATCTATTTCGGTTAGAAGATTATTCGATAAATATACTGAAGCCAAATTAGGATTCTGACTCAGGTCAATTGATAACAAATTGTTATTATCCACAATTAAGCTTTCTAATAAAGGGTTGTTGGTAATATCTAAATCTGATAGATTTGTATTAGAAGCCAGCAACCATATTAACAATGGATTATTAGTAACATCAATCTCTGATAGTTGATTTTGAGAGCAATTAAGTGTTTCTAAATTTACATTAGAGCTTACATCAAGGTCAGTTAGCAGATTTATGTAGCATTCAAAATTTTTAAGATTTGTATTAAGTGAAACATCCAGCTCTGTGATTTGATTTTCATTACAGTATAAATTCTCTAAACTGAGATTATTACTAACATCAAGTGCTGTTAATTCATTTCCATAGCACAACAAGTCCGTTAAACTGGTTAAAGCAGAAATATCCATCGTTTCAATGTCGTTGAAGGTGACATCAAGATGTGTTAGATTTACGAAGTTTTCAATCCCTTCAACAGAAACGATATTTTGATTCCAAACTCTCAATCCTTGAACACCTATAACTTCAGATAACTGTATTTCGTCGTCGTTATTTAAATCGACCTGACTATTGAATACACCATTGCCATTAAAATCTGCACATGCTGTGTTTAATAATGCATTTTTGAAATTGACATCAGGTATATCAATAATTTGTGACCATCCGAAATAGATATTGCACATCAAAAACGCCAGTAATGTAACTTCTTTAGGTAGTTTTGATCTCATTTCAATGTTATTTTTAAAATCTGTTTTGTGTTTTCATTTGCAGTAAAATGACGATCAGCTCGCATGCCAATTACCCAAATAATCTTATCTTCTGAAGTGAGTAACCACACCTGCTCTTTGTCTACCAAAGACAATTTTTCATCTTTAAAGTATTTACTGAGTTTCTTCTTACCTGTCATTCCCTGTGGATAAAAAACATCTCCATCGTTCCAATGACGGAGTTTTAGTGGGAAATTCAACAGGTCTTTATCAACATAAATTGTTGTTTTTGACGACTTAGCCACTGCATCAGCTTCATCAAAAAGCAAAACTCCAAAAGATGTATTTATTATAGTATCAGATTCATTTATGAGGAAATTTTCCTCGTCTGTCATCCGTTTTGACTCAGTGTGACATAGGTCTGTAAGAATCAAATGCTCTCTGTCCTTGATCAAACGATGGGTATTTGACAAGACTTGTTTTCCAGATTGTGCATCTAATAAATTTACGACATCATTCCATTCTGTAAATCCGTATGCTCTGAACATTTCAAACAAATAGGCTTTTGGGTTATTAACTTTTTTAAATTCTGAAATTTTATAGGTGATTTGATGTTCGTCAATATAATCAATAGCACGTTTTGAGACAGCATTCAGACTTTCGTCAACGATGTCTGCTGTGTCATTTAAGTGCTCAAGCGTTTTCTTAAAATTTTGAAGTAACTCAGGATTCATCTCTTTAAGATGTGGAATCACATCATGTCGTAATTTATTCCGAAGGTATTTATTGGAAGCATTACTACTATCGTCACGCCATTTTAAGTCATTTTTATCAGCATAGCCTTCTATCTGTCCTCTTGAAAATGGCAATAACGGACGTATAATATTGTCATTCATTTCAGGAATACCAACGAGTCCATTCAGACCAGTTCCTCTGGTTAAATTGATAAGGAATGTTTCCAAATTATCATCAGCATGATGCGCTGTTAAAATGTAATCGAAGTTCGAACTTTCGGCCAAGTTGAAAAACCAGTTATATCTTAAATCACGAGCAGCCATTTGAATGGACAGCTTCTCGGTTTCAGCATAAGTTTCAGTATCAAAATATTCGACAAATACTTCTAAACCTAAGGTATCACCTAATTCCAGCACGAATTGTTCGTCCTCATCACTTTCTTTTCCACGTAATTTAAAATTACAATGTGCCAAGGTTATATCTAATCTAAGCGCATGACATAAATGTGTCAGAACCACACTATCCAATCCGCCAGAAATTGCAATGAGGAGTTTGCCTTCATTTAAGAAAGACAGGTTTGTATTGATATGATTTCTGAATTGGTTTAGCAAGTCATTAGGTATTAGGCATTAGATATTAGGCATTAGACATAAGTAAAAAGGCATTAGACATAAGTAAAAAGGCATAAGGCGTTAGTTGTAAGGCATTAGTTGTAAGGCATTAGTTTAAAAGTTTCTTTATTAAAACATTTAGCATTTTTTCTATTTCCGTAGAAAGATTCTTAATCTCTTCTAAATCTTTATCTTGAATAAAATCTAAATTTACAGCAATTTGTAATTGCGTTTGCATTTCAAATAATGAACCTCTTGCTATTTGCAAAAACCTTGCGTAATCTTTAGTATAATTTCTTCCATAACCTTCAGCAATATTAGATGAAACAGAAACAGAACTTCTTTTTATTTGAGATGTCAGTCCGTATTTTTCCTCATCAGGAAACTTAGAAATCAATTGATACACTTGAGTTACCATATGAACAGACTTCTGCCAAACAATCAAATCTCTATAGCTCTTCATATTACAAACTTAGAATATTAATCAATACACATAAGAACTTAATCTCTTTTAATTACTTATCAACTCTTATCACTCATTTCTTTTGGCTTTTGCCTGCCTTACACCTTTTTACTTATACCTTTTTAAAACACTCCAAAACCTCACGCATAGCTTTCGCCTTTAACAAACACTCTTCATATTCTTTAAGCGGATCACTTTTTGCTGTAATTGCACCTCCAACGGAATAGGACACATACTTTTCAGATTCATTGTACAAAATACTTCTGATTACCACATTAAAATCGAAGTCATTATCTGGAGTAAAGTAACCAACAGCACCAGAATATAAGCCACGTTTAGTTTCTTCAAGTGTTTCAATAATTTTCATTGCTGAAATTTTAGGAGCTCCTGTCATGCTTCCCATAGGAAATGTTGTTTTAATAACATCAACAGGATGCGTGTCACTATCTATTTCTGAAGTAATTGTAGAAATCATTTGATGCACCTGATCAAAAGAATAGACCTTGCATAGTTCCTCAACGTTAACACTACCTTTGATTGCTGTTTTAGATAAGTCATTTCTTACCAAATCGACAATCATTACATTTTCACTACGCTCTTTAATATCCTCGGAAAGCGCCTTTTTAAGCTGATGGTCTTCATCTTTATTTAATGAACGTTTTGCGGTTCCTTTTATCGGCTGGGATGTGATTTTGTTTCCTGCTTTTTTTATGTAGCGCTCAGGTGATGCTGAAAGCAAGTACTTATCATATAATCGTAAAAACGTAGCAAATGGTGGTTTTGAAATTTCATTGAGTTTACTGTAAATTTCTATTGGAGGAATCACTGTGTCCTCAGCATAAAACTCCTGACAAAAATTTGCTTCATAAATATCACCTCTGTGAATGTGATTCAACATGGTGTTGACTTTTTCAAAATAATCATCTTTATGAATTCTCAGTTTTATTTTGATATCATCAGAGACACTACGATTTTGCTTAGATTGACGACCATCTGTGCTTTCAATCTCTTTTAAATCGTCTTCAATTTCATCTGAAACCACATTCAAATAATGAACCTCCAGTGTGTTTCCTTTAAAAAAAAACAACTTTTTTGGCTGAAAAAAACACAATTCAGGAAAATGTAATCCATCAAAATTTCTTGAAGTCAACGCTTCCACATCATTCTTTAAATCGTAAGACAAATACCCAAAAAGCCAATCCTTAGTACTTGACTGATAGACTTTAAGCTGTTCAAAAGCATCGTAATAATCAGTCTGGATACTTGTAAATGCTTCCACAGCTAAAACAGCATCATAGCTGGCATAGTGATGCTTGTAGTTATTAGAATCTAACCAAACAACTTCTTCAAATTTCTGACTCCAAAGCAGTAGCTTATTTTTAAAGGTTTCCGGATTAGAAATATGTACAGATTTAAGACTTCTCAAGGTATTTTAGATGAGTCACAAAAATACTGAATTAAAGCCATGCAGAACAAGTCTGTTTATCCAAAGTAAAAAATTACCTTTGCATCATGGAAAACGATGCCATCACTTTTGAAGATTTAAATTTAAACACGCCTTTATACAATGCGTTAAACGACTTAGGTTTTGTAAAACCAACTCCTATTCAGGCAGAAGCTTTTAACCTCGTAGCATCTGGAAAAGATGTCGTAGGTATAGCGCAAACAGGAACTGGTAAAACATTTGCATATATGTTACCTGTGTTACGTCATTTAAAATATTCTCAACAAGATAATCCCAGAGTACTCATTTTAGTACCAACAAGAGAGCTTGTTGTTCAGGTCGTTGATGAAATAGAAAAATTAGCTGCTTACATTAATGTGAGAGTTTTAGGTGTTTATGGAGGAACCAATATTAACACGCAAAAACAAGCAGTTGCTCAAGGACAGGATATTATCGTAGCTACAC
>JAAEZL010000159.1 GCA_018222875.1 Algicola sp. | reverse complement strand
CTACAAGTGCCAATACCAAAGCGATGTTTAATAATAATTTTTTCATTGTAATAGTTTTAGTGTTAATTAATAATACACGAAATTAATAAGTTATATTGAAATGACCTTAAAAAAATTAACTTTTTGTTAACAAGCTAGGGTTTTACTTACAATTTCCAGTCTTATATACGTATGTAATCTATAATTTGGTTGACAGCTCCTTTATTTTTTTTAATGAAAGTTTCATTGACAACACCAAGTTGTAATCTTTCTTCAGAAAAATTAATTAACCGATCCAGTTTGTTTTCAAGAGTATTGAGATTATCTACTGAACTAACGCCTCCTTCTTGAATCATGAGTTTTGCTTCTGGAAATTTCTCGTAATTTTTACCAATAATGATGGGAACACCAAATACAGCGGGTTCTAAAATATTATGTAGACCTGTGGTACCCATAGCCCCACCAATATAGGCAATATCTGCATAGCTGTAAATTTTAGATAAAATTCCTATGGTATCCACTATAAAAACTTTAGCATCTCTAATGTTTTTATGTTCCATTCCTGAAAATAATACATAATCAACATCAAGATTTTTTGTGATATTAGTTATCTGCACTTTATTGATATTATGAGGTGCAATAATAAATTTTACATCTTTAGAAGCATTTTTATTCATATACGGAATAATAAGCGCTTCATCTTCCGGCCACGAACTTCCAATGACAATACATAAACTATCGCTTTTAAACTCTGAAATAAAATTTAGAGTATTGTCTTGTAGTAGCTGATTTGAAACACGATCATATCTTGTGTCACCT
The DNA here is from genome assembly GCA_018222875.1 of Algicola sp. GTDB lineage: Bacteria > Bacteroidota > Bacteroidia > Flavobacteriales > Flavobacteriaceae > Psychroserpens. The sequence continues at coordinate 4,821 of JAAEZL010000159.1, read as the reverse complement.
GAAACCGTAACATTAGTGATATTAATAGTTCGCAATAGTTTTTTTGAATTTTCATTTTGTACAAAAATATGGTCAAATGCCTGCAATGCCTTCCGGAGATGACTACCATACCACCTGAAAAACGACTGGTTTTTTCTAAATAAAGCAGAAATCAGAATGGCTCGTCCTTGTCTTCGTTTTAATGTATTCAAAAAATTGGGCCAGATGTCATATTTTACAAATACTGTAAATTCCGGATTAACGATATCTAAGAATTGCTTTGCGTTTGATTTTGTATCTAAAGGTAGATAAGTAACTACATCTGCAATTGGTGTATTTTTTCGAATCTCATAACCTGAAGGTGAAAAAAAAGTGAGTACAATTTTGTGTGAAGTGTACTTTTTTCTGATAGATTCAAAAACGGGTAGCCCTTGTTCATACTCACCTAAGGACGCACAATGAAACCAGATTGTTTTGGTTTCAGATGTTAAGTTTTCTTTTAATATATTGAATGTCTGACCTCGACCTTCAACTCCTTTTTTAATCTTAAGATTAAACCATGAGAGGATTTTTAAAATGAATGAAAGTATATGTATTCCTAAATTATACAATTAATATACATTTTGTTCCTGCTAAAATACTGTTCTTTGAAATAATTTCATTGCTTAATGCTAATGAATTTCGTAATTTCGTCTGGTATGAAAAAAATTCAAATGGTTGACCTCAAAGGTCAATATAGCAAAATAAAAGCTGAGGTTGATAGCTCTGTTTTAGAGGTGTTAGATTCTACGGCATATATCAATGGACCAAAGGTTCATGAGTTTCAGAAAAATCTTGAAAACTATTTAGGTGTTAAACATGTTATTCCATGTGCAAACGGTACAGATGCTTTGCAAATTGCCATGATGGGATTAGATTTAAAGCCAGGAGATGAAGTCATTACCGCAGACTTCACCTTCGCTGCAACTGTAGAAGTGATTGCCTTATTACAACTCACTCCAGTGTTGGTAGATGTTGATCCTGTTTCGTTTAACATTGATGTGGATGCCATCAAAAAAGCAATCACACCTAAAACGAAAGCGATAGTTCCTGTTCATCTCTTCGGAATGTGTGCCAATATGGAAGCTATAATGGAGATAGCAAAAGAACATAATCTTTATGTGATCGAAGATAATGCTCAGGCTATTGGTTCAACATATACTTACAGCGATGGAAAAACAGCAAAAGCTGGTACTATTGGTCATGTTGCCTCAACATCGTTTTTTCCATCGAAAAACTTAGGATGTTATGGAGATGGTGGAGCCATTTTTACTAATGATGATGATTTGGCACATACGATAAGAGGCATCGTAAATCATGGTATGTACGAACGATATCATCATGATGTGGTTGGAGTAAACTCCAGATTAGATTCTATTCAAGCTGCAATTTTAGATATTAAATTAAAACGACTCGACACATATAATCAGGAAAGGCGAAAGGCAGCACGAGCTTACAATGACGCTTTTAAAGGTGTTGATAATATTATCATACCTACAGGAAAAACAGCCTGTCAAGGTATTTGTGATACTTGTGATTGTCATGTATTTCATCAATATACACTTAGAATTTTAAATTCTGACAGAGATGCTTTAGTAAAGCATTTAAATGAACAAGGAATTCCATGTGGTGTGTATTATCCAATTCCTTTACATTTACAAAAGGCATATCAAGATTCACGATATAATGAAGCAGATTTCCCGGTTACGAATCAATTAGTTAAAGAAGTTATTTCGTTGCCAATGCATACTGAATTAGATGATGAACAAATTGAATTTATTACATCTACAGTCATCAATTTTGTAAATTCTTAACCCAAATGAAAAAGATTCTTGTCACTGGTGGATTAGGTTTCATTGGCTCACATACTGTTGTAGAATTACAAAATGTAGGTTACGACGTTGTTATCATAGATGATTTATCAAATGCTTCTATAGAAGTCATTGGAGGCATTACTGCAATTACAGGAATACCGCCAATTTTTGAAAAAATAGACTTAAAAAAAAGGTCTTCTGTTGAACATTTTTTTCAAAAGCATAATGACATTTCTGGAGTGATTCATTTTGCTGCCAGTAAAGCTGTTGGAGAAAGTGTAGAAAAGCCTTTACTGTATTATGAGAATAACCTCAATACACTTATTTATGTTCTTAAAGAAGTACTGAGTTTAAAGACCTCTAATTTTATTTTTAGTTCATCATGTACTGTGTATGGTCAGGCCGATGAAATGCCAATAACAGAACATGCACCAGTTAAACCTGCAGAATCTCCCTATGGAAATACTAAGCAAATAGGTGAAGAAATTATTAAAGACACCTGTAAAGTGAACGCTAATTTAAATGCAATTGCCTTACGTTATTTTAATCCAATAGGAGCTCATCCTTCAGCTAAAATAGGTGAATTGCCTATTGGTGTGCCTCAAAACTTAGTGCCTTTTATCACACAAACTGCTGCAGGATTACGTGAGTGTTTATCAGTTTTTGGTGATGATTATCCAACGCCAGATGGAACCTGTATTAGAGATTACATTCATGTTGTAGATTTAGCTAAAGCACATGTAGTTGCTTTACAGCGACTTCTGGAAAATAACAATTCATCCAATTTTGAAACCTTTAATGTTGGCACTGGAGTTGGGAGTTCGGTATTAGAAGTTATTCAGTCTTTTGAAAATGTTTCGGGAGAATCACTTAATTATAAAATAGCTCCAAGACGCGAAGGTGATGTTGTAAAAGCTTATGCAAATACTAAAAAAGCGAATACAATTTTAGGTTGGGAAGCAAAATCTACGCTTGATGATGCTATGCTATCTGCCTGGAAATGGGAGAAAAAGATCAGAAATCTCGAATAAATCGTCACTTTTGCATTGTAAATATGTTAATTTATAGGTGATATTATTATGAATATGATAATGATGACGCCCTTAAATTATTGGTTTTCAATTTAACATATTGATTAACAATCATTTAATACCTAAAACTTGGAATTTGTTTTTGATATGCGTTTCTTTGAAGTTAATGATAAATGAAAACCAATGAAACTGATTAGTATTAAAAGAGAAACAAGACCTGAAGTTAGGTTTACCAAAAAAATGGGAGCATTGTCAATTAATGTGACTTACATTAAGAAGCAATTTTTAAACATTCCTTACAAAACACTTCATAAATACAGAGAAACCTATTATGGTGAAGTGAAAGATTGTGATCACATTAGCTTAGCGAGATAAATACAAAAGCCTGTTCAATTTGAGCAGGCTTTTTTAGTTATGCAGTTTGTTTTTTTCTGGAGGTTAAAAACCATGTATAAACCAGTACGATCATTCCAAAAGTTACAGACATATCTGCCACATTAAAAATTCCAGTTTTAAAAACACCACCTAAGTCGATAAAGAAAAAGTCGGTTACCTTTCCAAAAGCAATTCGGTCAAAAACATTGGCAATTCCGCCTCCTGCAATACAACTAAAAGCAATCGTACTTAATTTGTCTAAAGCTCTGTTTGTTATAATGTAATAGATAAGGTAGCTAAGTACTAATGTTGGAAGAATTAATAAAAAAATAACTCTTAACGTTTCATTCATATCACTTCCCATGCCCAGAAATGCACCTTTATTTTCTACATTAGTGAGTATAAATTTATCATCAATGAGCTCAATAACTTCACGACTTTTAATCGTTTTTCTAACGATTACTTTAGAAACCTGATCTATTGCAATGTTAAAAATGATGAGCAAACTAATGCTAACGTTTCTTGATAATTTCATAAAGAAAAGTCTTAAGCGTTAGTTTCAAAAGTTGCTGAAGCAGTTTCAGATTCTCGATTGATTTTTTTAACAAGACCTTGTAAAACTTTACCTGGTCCAACTTCAGTAAAATGAGAAGCGCCATCTTTAACCATTTGTTGTACAGATTGTGTCCAACGAACAGGAGCAGTTAATTGAGATATTAAATTGGCTTTAATTTCATTTTCATCAGTGATAGCAGTAGCTGTTACATTTTGATAAATAGGACAATTAGGTTTGCTAAACGTCGTGTTTTCTATAGCAGCAGCCAGTTCTTCACGAGCAGGTTCCATTAATGGTGAGTGAAACGCACCACCAACAGGTAAAACTAAAGCGCGACGAGCACCTTTTTCTTTTAAAGTTTCACAAGCTTTATGAATAGCTTCAACTTCACCTGAAATAACTAACTGACCTGGACAATTATAATTTGCAGCCACTACTGTACCTTCAGTTTTTGCACAAACATCTTCAACGACATTATCTTCCAAACCTAGAACGGCTGCCATTGTGCTTGGCTCTAATTCACAAGCTTTTTGCATTGCCTGAGCGCGTTGTGAAACTAATTTAAGTCCATCTTCAAAGGTTAATGCTCCAGCAGCAACTAATGCTGAAAATTCACCTAAAGAATGACCAGCAACCATATCTGGTTTAAAACTTTCACCAAGTGTTTTCGCTAAGATTACAGAATGTAAAAAAATAGCTGGTTGTGTTACTTTAGTTTGTTTTAAATCTTCATCAGAACCTTCGAACATGATATCAGTAATAGGAAAACCTAATATATCATTAGCTTTTTCAAATAATTCTTGCGCTAAAGGTGAGTTTTCGTAGAGGTCTAAACCCATTCCTGAAAACTGTGCGCCTTGACCTGGAAATATATATGCATTCATTGTAATCAAATTTTATGCTGCAAAAATAGGAATAATATTGAACTTATAAGTTAGAAGTTGCAGCTTCGGCACAACGTTCCCCATCCATCGCAGCAGAAACAATTCCACCAGCATAACCTCCTCCTTCACCACAAGGATATAAA
>JAAEZL010000158.1:386-5629 GCA_018222875.1 Algicola sp. | reverse complement strand
GTCCTTGGACAAGCAATGTAACTACCATGAAAACGCGTGGTATTTTCTTAAATTTCACATTTCAGTAACCCTTTTTTTAGTTTTTTGCTGGTGACTGCCTTTCAATTAGATTACTTTTTTCTGAAGCTACTTATTTAGAACGAATAAAAATAACAAACTTCGTTAATATGCTGTTATTTTACTCATTTTATTCGTATTTTTGCACCGATTTTTAGACAACTAATTTCAATAAAAAGCGTATGTCAAAAGACATTAAGATTAAAAAAGGTCTAGATATAAAACTTGTAGGCGAAGCTGAAAAATCAGTAGAACAAGCCATTATAAGTAATTTCTGCACTATCAGACCTGAAGATTTTCACAGCGTTATCCCAAAACTTGTTGCAAAAGAAGGTTCAACCTTAAAAGCAGGTGATGTTATCTTTTATGATAAATCAAATGAAGCTATAAAGTTTGTATCTCCTGTTTCAGGAACTGTGACAGAAGTATTAAGAGGTCCTAAGAGACGTATTGATGCTATTAAAATTCAAGCAGATAAAACACAGTCTTACAAAGATTTTGGCAAGTTCAATATGAACTCAGATGCTGCGACAACCAAAGCACATTTGTTAGCTTCAGGATGCTGGCCATTTATCAAACAAAGACCTTATGATGTGATTGCCAATCCTGAAAAATCGCCAAAAGCAATTTTTATTTCAGGTTATGCAACAGCGCCTTTAACAGCCGATTTAGACTTTGTGCTTCAAGGTAAAGAAGCTCAGTTACAAGCTGCTGTTACTGCTTTGTCAAACCTAACTGAAGGTCAGGTGCATATTTCTGTAGCGTCAAACAACTCGCCATTGGCAAGCATGAATGATGCTACAATACACAATGTGTCTGGTCCGCATCCAGCAGGAAATGTTGGTACGCAAATCAATAAAATTGACCCAGTAAATAAAGGAGAAGTTGTCTGGACAGTTAATGCGCAAGACTTAGTTGTTATGGGTGAATTGCTACTTACAGGTCAGTTTAATGCTGAGCGTATAGTGGCTTTAGCTGGATCTTCAGTTAAGAAACCAAGATATTTCAAAACCAGAATAGGAAGTGAAGTAGCTACAATGGTTTATGATAATGGCGTCGAGAAAGATGGAGATGATCGTATAATCTCCGGGAACGTCTTATCAGGTAAACAATTAAAGCCAGATGGTGCTTTAGGATATTATGATACGCTTATTACTGTAATTCCTGAAGGTGACGATTATGAATTTTTTGGTTGGAATAAACCAGTTTTCGATAAAATTTCAACATCCAGAGCCCTAACGTTTTCTTGGTTGAATCCTAAGAAAAAATACGATTTGAATACAAATACAAACGGAGAGCATCGCGCATTTGTGACGACTGGAACTTATGAGGAGGTATTTCCACTTGATATATACCCAATGCAAATTTTAAAAGCTTGCATGTATGAAGACTTAGATGAAATGGAAGCTTTAGGAATGTACGAAGTTGCACCTGAAGATTTTGCTTTAACTGAATTTGTTTGTGTGTCTAAACAACCACATCAGGATATTATTAGAAAAGGTTTAGACTTAATGCTTAAAGAGATAGGATAATGGGTTTAAAAAGTAATTTACACAATTTAAAAGAAAAGTATAAAGGAAAGAAAATGGCGCCTGCATTTAATGCGCTTCATACCTTTTTATACTTACCGAATGAGACCACTCACAACGGAACTCACATAAAGGCAGCTGATGATTTAAAACGTACCATGAACACGGTCATCATGGCATTGGTGCCTTGTTTAATCTTCGGAATGTTTAATGCTGGATACCAACACTACTTAGCATTAGGAGAGATTGAAGCATCAAGCGGATTTTTAGGATCTACATTCTGGACTTGGGATAACCTTGTTGTTGGATTATGGCAGGTATTGCCATTAGTGATTGTATCTTATGGAGTTGGACTTGCTGTAGAATTTTTGTTTGCAGTACTTAAAGGTCACGAAGTAGAAGAAGGATACTTAGTTACCGGAATGTTAGTGCCATTAATTGTTCCTGTTGATATCCCATTATGGATGTTAGCTGTAGCCGTTGTATTTGGTGTGGTTATCGGTAAAGAAGTGTTTGGTGGAACAGGAATGAATATCTTAAATCCTGCCTTAACCATTAGAGCCTTTTTATTCTTTGCATACCCTACATGGATGTCAGGAGATAAAGTTTGGGTTCATGGTGCAGTTGAGCGTGATCAAATGATTGCCGATGGAGCAAATTTAGATGCTATTTCTGGAGAAACTATTTTAGGTGCATATGCGCAGAATAATTCAACGATGTACGATTATTGGGATATGTTCTGGGGAATTATTCCTGGTTCAGTAGGAGAAACCTCTAAATTCTTAATCATTATTGGTGCCTTATTTTTGATATTTACTAAAATCGGAAGCTGGAGAATTATTGTATCAACATTAATAGGTGCTTTGGTAATGGGACTTATATTTAATGGTGTTGTAGATATGGGATGGATTGGTGATTCAAGTAAATTCTACGGTTTGATGAGTGTTCCTTTCTGGCAGCATTTAATTATAGGTAGTATTTTATTTGGAGCAGTTTATATGGCTACAGATCCAGTAACCGCTTCTCAAACAAATAAAGGAAAATGGATTTACGGATTTTTAATCGGATTCATATCCATTATGATTCGTGTATTCAATCCAGCTTATCCAGAAGGTGTATTCTTAGCCATATTATTAATGAACGTTTTTGCACCAACGATTGATCATTATGTCGTGCAAGGAAATGTAAAACGTCGTATGAAACGTTTAAAAGTTAAAACAGCTTAACGATGGAAAAAAGAACAGATAAAAATTCGTATACTGTAATATTTGCCATAGTCATGGTATTAGTGGTAGGTTCATTATTAGCGTATTTAGCAGCTTCATTAAAACCTACGATTTCAGAAAACCAACGCCTGGAGAAGCAACAAAATATTCTCTATGCAATGGGTATAAATAATAATGATGAGAGTACTGCTGTTTTTGTATCAACTGAAGAAGCACCTAAATTGTTTTCAGATAAAGTGTCTGAACAAATGGTTCTTGAAGTTAAGAATGGTAAGATGATTAATCAGATGACCAGACAGGAATACATGGATGCAAATAATGGTCAGGAGCCTTATTTAATTGATATTAAAAAGCAGAAATCTAATGCTAAAAATGGCGAAGTGAGAAAACTGCCATTATTCATAGGAAAAAATAAAGAAGGAAAAACAGTTTATGTTGCTCCAATTTATGGCAAAGGACTTTGGGATGCAATTTGGGGTTATGTTGCTATAGACGAAAATATGGTTGTTCAGGGTGCTTATTTTGATCACAAAGGAGAAACACCTGGATTAGGCGCCAATATCAAGCAACGTTATTTTATGGATGATTTCTATGGAGAGCATTTGTTAACTGAAGCTGGTGTATTTAAAGGAATTACTGTGGCTAAAGGAAATGCAGATCCTAAGAACGAAGATAAAATGGATAATGAAGTTGATGCTATTGCTGGTGCTACTATTACTGGCGACGGAGTTTCAGCTATGATTAAAAGTGACTTGAAACTATACAAGCCTTATTTTGATAACTTAAAAAAACAAGCTAACTAATATGGGACTACTTTCAAAAAAAGACGCAGCTTTAATTAAAGACCCTTTAGCAGATAATAACCCAATTACTATTCAGGTATTAGGAATCTGTTCTGCTTTAGCAATTACAGCCGAATTAGAAGCATCAATAGTCATGTCAATATCTGTACTGTTTGTATTAGGTGTTGGTAATGTGGTCATCTCATTAATGCGAAATATTATTCCTTCAAAAATCAGAATTATCGTGCAACTTATCGTTGTTGCTACGTTAGTAATTATTGTAGATTTAGTACTGAAGGCTTTTGCTTACGAATTGAGTAAAACACTTTCTGTCTTTGTCGGATTAATTATTACCAACTGTATCATTATGGGACGTTTTGAAGCTTTTGCTTTAGGAAATGGACCTTGGAAATCATTCTTAGATGGTATCGGTAACTCACTTGGATATGCAGTAATTTTAATTATTGTAGGGTTCTTTAGAGAGCTATTAGGATCAGGTACCTTGTTAGGAATTCCTGTCTTAGGAGATCCAATTGAAAAAACAGGATTGTATGCTTTAGGCTATGAGAATAACGGATTCATGTTGTTATCACCAATGGCATTAATCGTAGTTGGAATCATTATTTGGGTACAACGTACAAGAAATAAAGCATTAGTTGAAGATTAAACAGATAAGTCATCATCCTGGACTTGTTTCAGGATCTCGTTAAAATATAAAACATGGAACACGTAGAATTATTTTTTAAATCGATATTTATAGATAACATGGTATTTGCGACATTCTTAGGAATGTGTTCTTATCTGGCTGTATCTAAAAAAGTATCAACAGCAGTGGGTCTTGGAGCTGCCGTAATTTTCGTTTTAGCAATAACAGTACCTTTAAACTGGTTATTAGATCAATATGTATTACAACCAGGAGCTTTATCATGGTTAGGAGCAGAATATGCAGATTATGATTTAAGTTTCTTATCCTTTATTATGTTTATTGCAACCATTGCAACAATGGTTCAATTGGTAGAAATAGTGGTAGAGAAATTCTCTCCATCATTATACAACTCTCTTGGTATTTTCCTACCATTAATTGCTGTAAACTGTGCCATTTTAGGTGGTTCACTATTTATGCAGTCCAGAGAAATTGCAACATTAGGACTTGCTTTAAATTATGGTGTTGCCTCTGGTATTGGTTGGTTCCTGGCGATTTTAGCAATTGCTGCTATTCGTGAGAAGATTAGATATTCTAATGTGCCACCTGCATTGAGAGGTTTAGGAATAACGTTCATCATTACCGGACTTATGGCTATTGGGTTTATGAGTTTTGGAGGAATGTTAACTGGTGGAGACGATGAAGCAAAAGAAGAAACAACAGTGGCAACTCAAGTAGTGCCTACTGAAACGAATACAGAATTAGCTAATAACACTAAAATAGAAGAGTAGTATGATTTTAGCAGCAGGAACCTTAGGAACCGTTTTAGCAACAGTAGCAGCATTTTTACTAGTAACACTAGTACTTGTGTCGTTGTTGTTATTTGTGAAACAAAAATTATCACCATCTGGTCCAGTAAAAATATTGATTAATGGTGAACGTGAAATTGAAGTCGCTTCCGGAAATACATTATTGACCACGCTTGGAGCTGAAAAAATATTCTTAC
>JAAEZL010000158.1:0-376 GCA_018222875.1 Algicola sp. | reverse complement strand
CCATCTGCATGTGGAGGTGGTGGAACTTGTATCCAGTGCGAATGTCATGTGCTTTCTGGTGGTGGTGAAGCATTACCGACAGAAACGCCTCATTTCAGTAGAAAAGAATTGCAGCATGGCGCACGTTTATCTTGTCAGGTAAAAGTAAAGCAGGACATGGAAATCACAATTCCTGAAGAAGTCTTTGGAATTAAGAAATGGGAAGCTACAGTGGTACGTAACTATAACGTAGCATCGTTTATTAAAGAATTTGTTGTTGAGATCCCAGAAGACATGGGCTACAAAGCTGGTGGATATATTCAAATTGAAATTCCTCCATGTGAAGTTAAGTTCTCTGAAATGGACATCACAGCGCACCCTGAAGAGCACGAAACTC
>JAAEZL010000157.1 GCA_018222875.1 Algicola sp. | reverse complement strand
TTCTGATCTAAAACATCAACTTGATGATAAATATTCATACGAAGATCTTCGGTTGGTGCTTAATGAGTTATCAAAACAAAAAAGCTCCGAAACATAATTCCGAAGCTTTTCTAAAAAATGTTAGTTTAAATTTATCCTTTAATAACACCTCTTGAAATCACAATTTTTTGGATTTCAGAAGTACCTTCATAAATCTGAGTAATTTTAGCATCACGCATCAAACGTTCAACATGGTATTCTTTAACAAAACCATTCCCTCCATGTATTTGTACAGCTTCAACAGTTTGTTCCATAGCCACTTTGCTGGCATATAATTTTGCCATTGCACTAGACATATCGTAATTGTTACCTTGATCTTTGTCCCACGCAGCTTTCATCACAAGCATACGCGCAGCTTCAATTTCGGTATGCATATCTGCTAATTTAAAAGCAATAGCCTGATGGTTGCAAATTTCAGTACCAAAAGCTTTACGTTCTTTAGAATATTTGAGAGCTAGCTCATAAGCTCCAGACGCAATCCCTAAGGCTTGAGCAGCAATACCAATTCGTCCGCCAGAAAGTGTTTTCATTGCAAACTTAAATCCAAACCCGTCTTCGCCAATTCTATTTTCTTTTGGCACTTTGACATCATTAAACTGCAATGTATGTGTGTCACTTCCTCTAATTCCTAATTTATCTTCTTTTGGTCCAATATCAAATCCTTCCATGCCTTTTTCAACAATAAAAGCATTAATACCTCTATGGCCTTTATCTCTGTCAGTTTGAGCAATGACTAAATACACATCACTACGACCTCCATTTGTAATCCAGTTTTTTGTGCCATTTATGACATAGTGGTCACCTTTATCAATTGCTGTAGTGGCTTGAGAAGTAGCGTCACTTCCAGCTTCTGGTTCACTTAAACAAAATGCACCTAAATATTCACCTGTTGCTAGTTTTGTTAAGTATTTTTGTTTTTGATCTTCACTTCCGTAGGCTTCAAGACCATAACAAACTAAAGAATTATTAACTGAAACCATAACAGAAGCAGACGCATCAATTTTTGAAAGTTCTTCCATAATGAGTACATACGAAATAGCATCCATACCGCTTCCACCATATTTAGGATCTACCATGATGCCCATAAATCCTAATTCACCCATTTTACGAATGATTTCTTGAGGAAACGTTTGCGTATTATCACGTTCTATAACGCCAGGAAGTAATTCGGTTTGTGCAAAATCACGAGCTGCGTCGCGAATCATTATGTGTTCTTCAGTTAAACTAAAATCCATAGTAAAGTATAATTATTGATTTGATAAAAAGTGATGTCAAAGATAACTCTTTATTAGCATATTTTCAATCAGTATTGTTATTTTTACTGAATATGATAAAATCTGTGTACAATGTTATTGGTGTTATGTCTGGTACATCTCTAGATGGAATTGATTTGGCTCACATTACCTTCGAGATTAAGGATTCATGGACATTTAAAATTCATAATGCTGAAACTATTCCTTACTCCGAAACTTGGAAAAAGACATTATCTGACCTCGTCAATTGTAACTTGGAAGCTATACAACAGATTGATGAACAGTACACCACGTACTTATCAGAAACTATTAATTCATTTATAAAGAAGCATCAATTAACTGCTGTTGATGCTATTTGTTCTCATGGTCATACAGCTTTGCATCAGCCTGAGAATGAATTAACATATCAAATAGGAAACTTAAAGCATATTGCATCTCTTACTCGGCAAAAAGTTGTTTGTGATTTTAGAGTTCAGGATGTCAAACTAGGTGGTCAGGGAGCTCCTCTGGTTCCAATTGGTGATCAACTGTTGTTTTCAGAATACGACTATTGCATTAACTTAGGTGGTTTTGCTAATATTTCATTCGAAAAACATAACCATCGTATCGCTTTTGATATTTGTCCGGTAAATATCGTACTAAATTATTACAGTCAAAAAGCAGGTTTAGACTACGATGCCTATGGAAACATGGCTTCTGAAGGTCAAATAAATCAATTCTTATTGCAGGACTTAAATGCTTTAGAATTCTATCAGTCAGAACCACCTAAATCCTTAGGTTTAGAATGGGTTAATTCTAATATTATCCCAATGATTGATACGTATCAGTTAGAGATTAAAGACATCTTAAGAACCGTTGTTGAACATATTTCAATTCAAATTAATTCTATTCTGAAAGAAAATACTAAAGCTTCAGTTTTAGTTACAGGAGGTGGTGTTTATAATACATTTCTAATGGAGCGTTTAAAAGATTTAAGTCGAAATGAAATCTCAAACCCTTCCAAAGCCATAATAGAATTTAAAGAGGCTTTAATATTCGGACTTCTTGGTGTTCTTAAATTGCGAAATGAGATCAATTGTTTAGCAAGTGTTACTGGTGCAAAACGGAATCATTCTTCAGGTATAATTCATTCACTTTAATAGTTTTACTAAACTAATTAGTTACATTTGTGCGCTTTTGCGTTAACAGAGAAAGCATAAGTTCAAATCATAAAATATAGTATAAATGAAACAATTAGTATTAGTAGTTGCAGTGTTGATTTCAAGTTTGGGATTTTCTCAAATTGATGACAACTGGGAAGATGTATCCGAAAAATTACCTGGTTACGTTATTACAAACGATGGTGAAAAAATTGAAGGGTATTTAAAACGTTTCCTCAAGATTAAAAGTCAGCGTAAAGTTAAGTTTTTTAAGACTTTAGATGATAAACCAGTGGTGTATGAGCCAGAAGATTTAAAAGCTTACAAAATTGAAAACGATTATTATGAAACACATCCTTACGAAGGTTTAAGCGGGAAAACAAAAGTGTTTTTATTGAGAACAGTCGATGGAAAAATAAGCCTTTTTGATTACTATATTCGTGTAGAAGATGATAGAGGTGCAGAAATGACACTCTCTAAAAAAGGAAATACAGAAATCTCTTTAGATTTTGATGGCACTAAAATTCAAACTGAAATTTTAGCGGTTAAAGATGGAGATGACTATTTAAAATTTGCATCGTCTAAAGTGATATTTAGTTTTAAGAATGTCATGAGTAAATATGTTGCTGACTATCCGGAACTGGCTAAAAAAATTAAAGATAAAGAAGAAGGCTACAGAATTTTAAGTATTCTAAATATCGTAAATGAGTACAATGCTCATTTTGCTCATTAATATGAAGTTATTTCTCTTATCCATTTGTGCATTTATTGTTGCATTTACAGTACAAGCACAAGAGGAAGCAACAGCAAGTTTTGAATGGGCTGAGCACACCAACAGTACGGTTTCAGGCTCATTAAATCCTAAGCTTGTGTTTCCATCAGAGTCTGGTTTTACAGTCTATAGCGTTGAAGAATTAGGTTCTCAGTTCTATGCTCCAAAAATCATTTACATCACAAAGTTTGATGCTTCAGGTTCACCATTGTCAACGATAGATTTTAAATTACCTGTTCGTTCACAAAAAGATGCAACACTTTTAAAAGTTATTGAAGGTCATAATAAATTGTATGTCTTTTCTCATGTAGCAGTTAAAAAAGACGGAAAAAATGTATTGTACGCTCAAATTTATGACAATGATACACATCAGATTTCTGAGGCTATGGAATTGTCTACAATCCCAATTGAAAAAGTAAATAATTCAGGGTTTTTCGACATTGCATTGTCTTCCGATTTGAACACGTTTGCAGTTCTGGTACATCAACCTTTTGAAAAGAAAACCAATGAAGCTATTCATGTGCTTACTTTCGATGAAAGCTTAAAAAAGCTCACTGAAACTGCTCAAACCTTATCTTTTGAAAGCGAGCGCTCGTATAATGAAACCTTGTTTGTTGAAAATGATGGTACTGTAACCATTGTTAAAAAAACAGATACTTCAAAAAAGCACCCAGTTACAACGCTTATAACTGTCAAAGAAAACAGTGTTAAAGAGCATCAGATTTCAGCTGAAGGATTTTACATTTCAGATAGTAAAGTCATAACCTTTAATAATTCAAAATACCTTATAGGTTTTGCTACAGATAATGCTAAACCAGCTATTTCAGTTGGTGGAGCAAAAGATAATAGCTTTTTTATCTATAATATTTCCTAAGAAAAAATGGTCATGCACAAAGAATGGGAAAAAGAAACGATAAAACGAGTGCTTGGTAAAGGTTATATTGATTTAAAAGTGAAAACTATTTTAACAGACAATGAAGATATATACCTAATCGGAGATTGTTATTCTAAAGACAGCGAAGCTATTGAAGGTAAAAATTTTGAATACAATTATACACATAGGTTCGGACCAGGAATTGTTATTAAGTTTGATATTAACGGAAACATAGCTTATGAAGCTCCTATAAGTTATGGTGAAGATTATCTGAATAGAATGGAAATAGTTGGATCATTTTATCCTTTTTTAAGCAATGGAAAATTTTATGTTTTAGCCAATGAAAAAGAGTCGATACTGAAAGATAAAAAGATAGTTATGGGCTATGATAACATCAATGCAAAAGCAATTGTTTTGAAATCTTTTGATGCCGAAGGGAACATAAAAACGACGCCATTTTGGAATAGTAATACAGGAGCAGCAAAAGAATATACCGACTTTGCTCCAACGCAAACTTTACAAGTTTCAGACCATATGTTTTACATTTATGCTATTGGTAAAGAGATGCATAAATACGGAAAACTTATCCTGAAATAAAATTTAATATCTTTTAACAATAATAAAATGGCTTTACTTTTTAAAGCCATTTTTTGTTTTTTATATTTGCTGAAATATAACTAACTATCTTAATGAAAGACTTACTTCAAAAGTACGAAGACAAAGACCCTGAAATTGTATTTAATTGGAAAGATCCTGAAACTGAAGCCGAAGGGTGGACAGTCATAAATTCTTTGAGAGGAGGAGCAGCAGGAGGAGGAACGAGAATGCGTAAAGGGTTGGATATGAATGAGGTATTGTCTCTTGCTAAAACCATGGAAGTGAAATTTACAGTTTCTGGTCCTGCTATTGGTGGAGCCAAATCTGGAATAAATTTCGATCCTCAGGACCCAAGAAAAAAAGGTGTTTTAGAACGTTGGTATCAAGCCGTTTCACCATTATTAAAAAGTTATTACGGTACAGGTGGTGATTTAAACGTTGATGAAATCCACGAGGTAATTCCTATCACAGAAGAAAGTGGTGTATGGCATCCTCAGGAAGGCGTCTTTGAAGGCCATTTTAAACCAACTCAAGCTGATAAGATCAACCGAATTGGGCAGCTAAGACATGGTGTTATAAAAGTCATCGAAAATCCTAAATATTCTCCTAGTGTTTCCAGAAAATACACAGTGGCTGATATGATTACTGGTTTTGGAGTTGCAGAAGCAGCTAAACATTTTTACAATGTTCACGGTGATTCCATTGTAGGAAAAAGAGCAGTAGTGCAAGGCTTTGGAAACGTTGGTGCAGCTGCAGCCTTTTATTTATCTCAAATGGGAGCAAAAGTTGTCGGGATCATCGATAGAGTTGGAGGCCTAATTAATGAAGAAGGGTTTTCTTTTGAAGACATTACAGCGCTTTATCTTAAGAAAAATGGAAACACCTTAATTAGTGATGATTTAATTCCTTTTGAAGAGATCAATCAAAAAATATGGTCTTTACAAACTGAAATTTTTGCGCCTTGTGCAGC
>JAAEZL010000156.1 GCA_018222875.1 Algicola sp. | reverse complement strand
TAAAGAATGCAAGACATGACGTAAATACAGTTCGTCAATATCTTTTCTTGAAACGACATTTATTTTTAAATTCCAGTCTTTATATAAAGTTTCTAATAGCTCAAACTGTCGCAATTGAGCATCTGTTAAATCAGGAAAATAGTTTTTAATGAGTTGCATGGTTTGGAATTTTCAACAAAAGTATGCATTTTTATGTGTATATTTTTACGATATTATTAGCATTATGGCAGTATTTATTATTTATATTTGCCAAATCATACGAAGGCTAATTCATTTACGTTAGTACTAAAAATATCATAACTATGACAAAGCAAACGCTATCTTTTTCAAGAACAGACTCTGCTAAATTTTTCAGAACATTAAACAAACGTGTTAATGATTATTTCAAAGAGAATAACATTAAAAAAACCGGAAACTGGAAGCTTTATACAAAAGCTGTAATAATGTTTACTTTATTGCTCGGCCCACTTGTACTCTTATTAACAGTTGATTTACCTACCTGGTTGCAAATTATTTGTATGATGGTAATTGGTGTTGGAATGGCAGGTGTAGGAATGAATGTTATGCATGACGCTAACCATGGCTCTTTTTCAAGTAAAAAATGGGTTAACAAATTGATGGGAAGTAGTATCCATATATTAGCTGGAAACGATTATAACTGGAAAGTACAACATAACGTATTACACCATACATATACGAATATTCAGGGACATGATGAAGATATCGACGCTGGACGAATCATTCGTTTTTCTAAACATTCAAAATGGTTGAAAATTCACCAATATCAAAAGTATTACGCTTTTTTATTGTATGGGTTATTAACGGTTAACTGGGCTATCACAACAGATTTTAAGCAAACCTATGTGTACCTTAAACGAAAACTATCCTATGGTACTTTTCCTAATCCTGCAACGCAATGGACAAAGTTAATTATTGGTAAAATATTATATTATTCTATTTGGGTAGTATTACCAATTGCCTTAGGTTATGCTTGGTGGCAAGTACTAATCGGGTTTTTTATCATGCACTATACAGCAGGTATTATTTTAAGTGTTATTTTTCAATTGGCGCATGTTATGCCTAATACAGAAATGCCATTACCTGACGAAAAAGGAAACATGAAAAATACTTGGGCAATTCATCAATTGTTTACCACGTCTAACTTTTCTCCTAAAAGCTGGATTGTTGAGTTTTATACAGGAGGCTTAAACAGACAGGTTGAGCATCATTTGTTTTCAAACATTAGCCATGTACATTATAAACACATAGCCAAAATTGTAAGGGAAACTGCTCACGAATTTAGCTTACCATACAATGAATATAATTCCATTTGGACAGCTATTTCAGAACACTACCAGCAGTTAAAAGAATTAGGTAGAAAACCTAGTATGGCTTAATATAATTCGCAGTTTAAAATAACTAATCACAACATGAGCCTACTTTCAGAAAGAGTTCTTAATATGTCCACTTCTGCTACGCTAGCAATGGCAGCAAAAGCAAGAGAATTAAAGGAACAGGGAAAGGATGTTATTGGTTTGAGTCTTGGAGAACCTGACTTCAATACACCAGATTTTATTAAAGAAGCAGCCAAACAGGCTATCGATGATAACTTCAATGCATACACTCCTGTTGATGGTTATGTGGAATTAAAACAAGCCATAATCACAAAATTTAAGAGAGATAATCAACTTAATTATACCTTGCCTCAAATAGTAGTTTCAACAGGAGCAAAACAAGCTTTAGCTAATGTTGCTGCTGTTATTTTGAATAAAGGTGATGAGGTTATTTTACCTTGTCCGTATTGGGTAAGTTACAGTGATATAGTTAAACTGAATGAAGGGATTCCTGTAGAGGTGACGACATCCATTGAAAATGATTTTAAACTCACTCCAGAACAATTAGAAGCTGCAATTACACCAAAGACTAAAATGATCTGGTATAGTTCGCCATGTAATCCAAGTGGCTCAGTGTACAGTAGAGAAGAACTCAGAGCTTTGGCTGATGTCTTACAGAAACATCCTAATATTATTGTCGTATCAGATGAGATATATGAGCATATTAACTTCATAGGTGAACATGCGAGTATGGCTCAATTTGAAGATATGTACGCCGGAACCGTTACAGTAAACGGTGTTTCTAAAGCGTTTGCTATGACTGGCTGGAGAATTGGATATATTGGTGCTCCTGTCGAAATTGCCCGAGCATGCAATAAGATGCAAGGTCAAATTACAAGTGGAGCGAATTGTATAGCACAACGCGCAGTTATTACTGCTTTAAATGAATCGCCTTCCCGAGTGCAGTTCATGATTGACGAATTTAAAGTAAGACGTGAGCTTATTTTAGGACTATTGAGTGATGTTGACGGATTCAAAACCAATGAACCTGAAGGTGCGTTTTATGTGTTTCCAGATGTGTCTTATTACTTCGGAAAGACCATCAACGGAACAACGATACACAATGCAACAGAATTGTCTTTGTTTTTATTAGAACATGCTAATGTTGCAACGGTTACAGGTGAAGCCTTTGGTAATCCTAATTGCATCAGAATCTCTTATGCTGCTTCACAAGAGCAGATTATTGAAGCAATAAGAAGAATTAAAGAAGCTCTGAAGTAATTTAGAGATTATTGTATTATTCTTTATTATAAACTACAGGCATTTGACCTTTCCATTTTCGCCACGTTTCATCTGATGCTATTAACGTTGCTATGAAGTGAGCTACGTTTATCCGACTTACTTTACCTGCATTAAATATGGCACTTCTAACTGGAGATGGAAAAACGTCATAGTCACTAACGTCGTCTTCATTAACTAAACCATCAGGCCTTACGGCAACCCATTCTATTTTAGTGTGATGTTGACCGATCCTTGTTCTAAAAAATTCAGCAGCTTTCTCATTGTCAACATGTGGAGGTAAAAGACATCTTAAAAGAAATATAACACTTCTTTGAGCAAACGAAATAGGTTCATCTAAATCACGATTTCTATTTCCGCTCGTATTCATCAAAACAAATTTTACTTTATTGTCTGAATCATTTTTTATAACACTTTCAGAGAGTCGCGAAACAGCATTTGTAACTAGTCTTCTGGGATGACCATAGAGACCTTTTAAAGTTAGATTATGTCCTAAACACGACACAATACCATCACATTCTTTAACTAGCTCTTGTAATTCTAAATCCAAAAGATTTAAAATACTGGCTTCAGTAATGGTGATGCTTTTGTTGTTTTTCCAGTGATTGGGTATTCTACTTTTAGATCTCACAACGATTTTAATCTTGTGATTGCGCTGCAGAAGCTGCTCAACAACATGTTTTCCGGTAGCTCCACTTGCTCCAGCAACAAGTGTTGTTTTATTATTTTGTGTCATTTGCTTTTTTTATAATTGAGTTAACCACAACAACAATAGCATAAGAACTACAATAGCTATAAGCAGTTTTTTTATAAAAAGCTTTCGGTTTTCTTTTTTAACTTTTCTTCTTATGCGTCTTAAAATATGTGGTTGCAGTTTAGGTAAGGAGTAAGGTTTATAAGTTTGTATTTTGCCTGATCCACCATTCATTTTTGTAAATGGTTTGCGCTTCCCGTTTTTTAATAATTTCCTATTATTTTTTAATGTAACATTCATAAACGAAATTGAGCCCATAATACCTGTCTTTACTCTGAAATATTTCAGAAATTCTAAGTTAACACTAGCGTATAAAATGCAATTCGATGTCGTGAACCACGAATCGAAGAAGCATTATTTTTGGATGTAAAAGATAGGTTTTGAGAGCGTGCTCAATCGTACCAGTTAAAAGTTCTAATTGTAGAGCAGTATTAGAAAATTACTGCTAAGACGATTACAAAAACAGACACTTTTAAAAGTGTTTCAATACTTGAAGTAAATTGATATTGTCTGCTTTTTATACGTTGCTTAATACCAAAGATTGAATTTGAATTATGGTTGTTTAAATTGCATTTAACAACTTTTTTATAGTTTGAATTTAATAGGCCTTCAGGTCTTTCAAATTCTGTTTTTAAGCTACGTATGGGTAACGGTTCTAATTCTTGTGTAATTAATAATTCCATGTTGGTTGATTTTTAATGATTATACAAATAAGACGTGTTGTTATTAAAAATGTTACAACAGCATATCTTCTAAGTTGTTAAAAATCAAGGGCAAAATTCCCGAATTCCTTGTGATTACTAATACATTTTGAAATTGTTAAAATCGAAAAATATTTTTTAATTTATCGGTTTCTCCAGAAGAAAGGTGTCAATAATATTAAAACTGTAAAGAGTTCTAAACGACCAATTAGCATTAAAAAAGCAGACCACCATTTTCCGAGAACTGGTAATGCAGCATAGTTGTTTACTGGTCCGAAATTACCCAATGCAGGACCTACATTTCCTAAACTTGAAGCTGAAAGTCCGATGGAAGATTCAAAATCGATCTGAAACATAGAAAACACAAGTGCGCCAACAATAAACGAAATCATATATAGGATAAAAAATCCTAGGATGTTGAATACGATATTTCCTGAAACACTCTTTTGGTTATACCGAACTGGTAAGACTGCATTAGGATGTAAGGCTCTCTTAAATTCAAGAAACCCGTTTTTTATCATAATCATATGTCTTACAACTTTTACACCACCAGATGTACTACCAGCCGAGCCACCTAAAAACATCAATCCGAAAAAGAAGACTACCAGAAAAGGGGTCCATAAAGTATAATCTGCAGTAACAAAACCTGTTGTTGTAATGATTGCTATCACCTGAAATAAACCATGACGAATGGAAGCTTCAGCTTTACCATAGATCATTGGATGATCAATTGATGAAATTGAAAAATCTGCTCTGAAATAAATGATTAATGCAGCAATTATGGTAAATAATGCGATAAATTTAAAATACAGTTTGAACTCTTCATCACGAATCGCTTTTTGAACTTTTCCTTTAAAAGCAAAGTAGCTTAGTACAAAATTTGTCCCTGCTAAAAACATAAATACGATGATAATGTATTGAATAACTGGTTGTCCATTCCAATAGGCAACACTTGCATTTTTAGTTGAAAAACCACCAGTTGACAAGGTACAGAGCGAATGGTTTATCGCATCAAAAAAAGACATGCCAGCAACCTGCAGTAAAATAGTTTCAGCAGCTGTATAACCAAAATAAATGAGCCACAATCGTTTAGCTGTATCTGTAATTCTGGGATGTAATTTATCAGCATTTGGGCCAGGAGCTTCTGCAGCAAAAAGCTGCATACCTCCAATACCTAATAACGGTAAAATAGCAATAGCTAGAACGATAATTCCCATTCCGCCAATCCAATGCGTCAGACTTCTCCAGAATAAAACACCTTTAGGGATCACTTCAATATCATTTAATATAGATGCTCCAGTGGTTGTGTAGCCAGACATGGTTTCAAAAAAAGCATTTGTAAAACTTGGAATGGAGTCGGTTAATACATAAGGAAGTGTTCCAGTTAAAGCCATGACAATCCAGCCAAATGAAACCACCAGATAACCTTCACGTTTATTTAATTCTTTTTTATGGTTTTTCGTGGTAGCCATCAAAATACCACCTGCAATAATCACTAGTATTCCTGACAATAAAATGTTGGTAGTAACGCCATCTTTGTAAATAAAACTCATTAGAGCTGCCAGAAGCATGAAGCCTCCGTTAAATAACAACAGGAGTCCGAAAAAATGGAATATGATTTTGAAGTTGAGTTTCATTGGTCAGTTTCTGGGATCTTAGTGTTTGTCTAAAAGAAAAAA
>JAAEZL010000155.1 GCA_018222875.1 Algicola sp. | reverse complement strand
AACTTATAGGTTTCAATCAGCTCTTTGTCAAACGGATAATACCCTAAAGCAGGATACAATTTGATGCCATGAAACTTCTGTTTTGATAGATTTCTCTTGATATACTTCTGATACGAGAATCCGTTGACATTAATTTTTGGGTCTGCAATACGACGAGGATCAGCAAACACAAAAGGCAATAACTGATCTTTATTATTAGATTTTACTTTTAAAAGCTCTTCCAGTTGCGTCATATAGTTTGCAATGGGTTTACCAGCTTCCATATAATCCATATCCATTGGCAAGACCACAAACTTAGTATCTGTATCGTAGGTTTTTTCAAGCAAATCGAACACTTTCCGTTGTCCAGATTTACTATAAGTTGCATAACGACCAAGGGTTCTGTAACGCTTAAAAGCTGCTTTCGTTTCAGCACTAAACAAATTGCTTAACGCTAACAGATTTATTAGCATTTTAAAAAACCAGTTGAAGAAAAATAAAATGAGCGTATACAACCAATACAGCACTCTAGTAAACTTTAATATGTCAAGAAAAAAGTGTTTTACCTTATTGCATTTGTGCAGAAAACGCTTGTAGTTATTATTTCTGTAGGTTAAATTTAGATAGTACCACTTCACCACCTTCATGGTGATGACCTGATACAGAATCGGCATGATTTTCTTCCCAAAATTATTTGGTACATGATCAATAGTAAACGTATGAGTGTGGCAATTGAAAACCGTGTATCGCTTAGGTGTTTGTTCTTTTGAAGTTGAATGAGATTCTATTTGGTGATTCATAAGCAATTACACAACAACTGTGATGACTGTATTTACAATGGTTTTGATGATTTTGTTTTTTAAATGTCCCAATCGCAATTTTGAAACACCTGCCTGATATAAGGCATTTAAAATGAGCAAATCTTTCTGACTTTTAAGCAACCATTCATAATCTTCAGGCGTGAGATCACCAGATTTAAGCAAGCTAGTCCATCGCTCCAATTTTACTTTAGAAAGCATCAGAAAGGACTCTATATCTTCTTTCGTTTCTTTTTTATAATCTGAATAACTCTCTCCCAAAACTTTGAGTAATTCTTCTTTTAAAAGTTGTATCAGTGCTTCAATTTCCATAACATTTATATTAATTTGTTCCTAAAAAATTGAGAATATTGGTTTCATTGGTTTTATTTTTTTGCGCTTCGTATTTAATAATTAAATCTAAAGCTTCAGCAACCTGAAGCTTTGCCTCGCTTGTAAAAGCTTCGGAAAGCTGATCATCTTCTTTCCAGCGTTTAAAAAAACCGGCAAGCAGATTTTTGTCTTTATCAGCAAGTACTTTCCACATGGCATAACTAACTTCGTTATCAGGTTTATTTTTTTCGTATTCTACCATTTTCTGAAGTTCCAGCATTAAATCTCCCACTTCAACCTCAAACGTGCTGAATGGTTGTGAAGCATCATCCATAAGATTCAAACTTTCCACCTTAACAGAAATAGCCTGCTGATACGAATACTGGTCAAAAATTGCTGTTTTTAGACTTTGACATGATGACATTAGTATTAGAAAAATTAGTACTGATGCTGAGTTTCGAAATACGGTAATTTTTATATTTGAATACATAATTCTCATAGTTGAATACAGTTATGGTGTGAAATTTAATGGTGATGTCTCTTTAAAAATTTCAATTCGGGTTCTCAAAATAGCCTGAACATGATAATCTATAATACGTTTTCGTCCTTCACGAACATTCAGGATTGTTTTAAATTCCTCTTCATTATCCATAAAGAAATTCTCTGTTAAAATCGCTGGCATTTTGGTATGTTTTAGTACATAAAAGTTGACTTCATTATCTAAATCGCCATCACTGTCAAAATCAGTTCTCAACTTAATGTCAGGAAACTCTTTCTGATATTCCTCTCCGAAAATCGTAGCGATAGCATCACTTTTTGTCGGTTTAACAGAAGTAAAAATCTCACTACCAGTTCCTCCTCCAGCATTAGAATGCACACTGATATACAAACTTTTACCAGCAGGATATTTATTAGCACGATTCACACGAGTTTTTAAGCTCACATCCCAATATTCAGGAGCAATATTTACGTATGGTATTTTTAAAAATGTAAGTTGCTCTATGATTCCGTTAACGATTGCAGGATTAAATTCACCTTCGTAGATTATGCCTTTATCGTCCCAGTCTTTTCGCTTTCCTGGTGTTTGATACTCACCATTAATTAATCCTCCGTGACCATTATCCAGTAACACAATCATACACAAAATTTTAGATGACTTAAAGTTATAAAAAAATAGCGCGTTTGTTAGAAAAGCAAAACAATTATTTAGGGTTTGATTTATTTCGAAATAAATAAAATAGCATGCATATAATTTATGTATTTTAGACTGCAATTTAATTCATATGAACCTTACCAAGCGCATTGGGCTGGTCCTGGGACCACTCCTCTTTGTTATCATCATTCTGTTCGTTAAACCTGAAGGACTATCAGCTGAAGGCAGAGCTGTTCTCGCATCAACTGCCTGGATTGCGGTCTGGTGGATTACTGAAGTAATTCCAATTGCTGTTACGGCTTTAGTGCCTGTTATTTTGTTTCCCTTATCTGGTGGATTGGATTTAGCTGAAACGACGAGTTCGTTCGGACATAAATATGTGTTTTTATATTTAGGCGGTTTTATTATTGCGATAGCGATTGAAAAATGGAATCTACACAAACGGATTGCTCTTAATATTATAAATATCATTGGAAGTGATGTTCGGAAAATCATTTTAGGATTTATGATAGCTACTGCATTTTTATCGATGTGGATTTCAAACACAGCAACCTCTGTGATGATGCTACCTATTGGCATTGCGATTATTAAACAATTAAAAGACAATCCTGAAACCGTAGAAAATGAACATCAGATTTTCGGCAAGGCGCTAATGTTGGCCATTGCTTATAGTGCTTCAATTGGTGGTATTGGCACGTTAATTGGCACACCTCCAAACCTTGTACTTGCAGGTGTTGTTTCTGATACGTATGGTTATGAAATTACTTTTTCCCAATGGTTTGTGTTTGGTTTTCCTATTTCAATTCTTTTGCTTTTTATCTGCTGGAAATACCTCACACGTTATGCATTTACATTTACGCAAACCGAATTTCCCGGAGGAAAACAAGAAATTAAACGACTTTTAAAAACCTTAGGAAGTATTAGTTATGAAGAAAAACTGGTCGCTATTATTTTTGCTGTCACAGCGTTTTGCTGGATCACACGCTCTTTTTTACTTCAAGAAATCTTTCCTGCTCTTGATGACACCATTATTGCTGTATTTTTTGCGATACTTTTATTTTTAATTCCTTCAAAAAACAAGAACGAACGACTTATTAACTGGGAAGAAGCGGTCAGGTTGCCTTGGGGAATTATTTTATTATTTGGTGGTGGAATGGCTTTAGCAAAAGGTTTTGAAACCAGCGGATTAGCAGCTTGGATTGGCAACCAAATGACTACCTTACAAGGTATTACCACCATTATTCTAGTTTTAATTTTAGTAGCTGCTGTTAATTTTCTCACTGAAATCACCTCAAATCTTGCAACGACTGCCATGCTATTACCCGTTTTAGCTCCAATGGCATTGACGGTAGATATTCATCCATTTGTTTTAATGGCTGGTGCTGCTGTTGCTGCGTCGTGTGCATTTATGCTTCCTGTGGCCACACCTCCAAATGCTGTGGTTTTTGGTTCAGGTTATTTAAGAATTCCAGATATGGTGAGTAAAGGCATTGTTATGAATATCATTTCGATAATCATCGTGACACTCTTTGTCTATTTTGTATTGCCCGAAGTTTGGGATATTGCGGTTGAAGGGTTTCCTTTAGAATTAAGCACCTAAATCTCTAACAAACTCTAGAGCACGTTTCTCATTGTAATACATTTCCCCTTTTTGAATAAATCCAACATGACCTCCAAATTTTGGCATTTCCAAATACAAATGAGGGTTGCATTTTGCTTCTTTTACAGGAAAGCATTCTGAAGACAAAAAGGAATCATTTAAGGCATTGATAATTAAAGTAGGAACCTTAATGTTCTTTAAAAATTTTAAGCTACTCGATTGCTCGTAATAGTCTGAAGCGTCTTTAAAACCATGAGCTTTAGACGTATAAACCTCATCAAAGTCTCTTAAAGTTTTTATTGAGTTGATTTCCGCAATACTTATATTATCAGGGAATTGTATAATTTTAACCTTTAGCTTATCTACCAGGTGTTTTTTAAACCGAATGGCAAAAGCTTTGTTTTTTGGCTTGTGTAATTCGTTAGCAGAACCATGCAAATGCACTGGTACAGAAATCGCAATTGCCGACTTGATCTGCTCTGGAATTTTTCGATCCTCACCAAGATATTTAAGCGTAATATTTCCACCTAAACTAATCCCTTTTATGTAGATGTTAGAATACCCTTTTTGTTCAATACAATGTTTTACCACATCGTCTAAATCATTCGTAGCTCCAGAATGGTAGCTATGATAAAACCGATTATCTTCTCCGCTACAACCTCTAAAATTAACACAAACCGCATCTACTCCATTTTGGTTAAATAGTTTCGCTGTTCCTGTCACATATGGTCTTTGCGCGTGACCTTCTAGGCCATGAAGCAATATAATAACTGCATCTGATTTATGTTCAGCATAACTCCAGTCTAAATCCAGAAAATCAGCATCACGAGTCTCAATGCGTTCGCGCTGCTGCTCGAAATTCTTTATTTTTCGCACCAAACCCGAATATACAGTGGCAATAAATCCATTTTTAAATTGAAAAGGCGGCTTGTAATTTGATTCTATAACTGGCATACTAGACCTCTCGACTTTGCTCGAGGTGACATTAATTAAACATAAATACTGGTGAATTTAAAGTCTTTTCCATTAAACAAACCTTTATCACTCAATTTTAAAGAAGGTATAACAAGTAAAGCCATAAACGATAAGGTCATGTAAGGTGCATTGAGCTGGCTTCCCAATTGTTTTGCCATCACATCTAACTCTGCATATTGTTTACCAATAGTTTCACCATCCTGATCACTCATAATTCCTGCAACTGGTAAAGGCACAATGTTTACCTCTGAATTTGAAACTGCACAAATACCTCCTTTGTTTTCTATGATGAGATTTACAGCTTTACAAATCATCTCGTCTGAAACTCCGACAGCAATAATATTATGAGAATCATGCCCAACAGAGGATGCTATTGCGCCATTTTTCAATCCGAAATTTTTAATAAAAGCCATAGCTGGCTGATCATTATTATAACGATTAACAACGGTCATCTTCAAAATATCGGTCTCTGTATTTGATATCAGATTACCATTTTGAATCGTCGCCTCTTTAATTAATTCGTTGGTTACCAGCTGACCTTCGAGTGCTTCAATGACTCTAATTTGCTTTGCTTCGGAAGAAATCCTGAAATCCTCAACGCATTTTTTACTTGTATTGAAGTTATTCAGGTTTTTAAAATCTACAGACTTTAGCTTAGAACTTCCGTTTTCACTTACTAACTCACCTTTAATGTAGGTTTGAAGGACCAGAAATTCTTTTAAATCTGAAACCACAATACAATCTGCATCATCACCAACCTGCAACAAACCAACATCCAGATTGTAGTGCTTCACAGGATTTACACAAGCTACCTGAAGCACTTTAAACACATCAATACCTTTAGCAACAGCTCGAGCACATAATTTATTAATATGATCAATTATTAAATCATCTGGATGCTTGTCATCACTGCAAAACATCATGTTTTCAAAATGTTCAGGTAATAAATCTATTAAAGCTTCAAAGTTGTT
>JAAEZL010000154.1:5439-5914 GCA_018222875.1 Algicola sp. | reverse complement strand
GTTGAAGATGCTAAGAAAAATTTAGTGAGAATTCCTATCATTAAAGGAACTTTACCTCACGAACAAAAAGGTAAATATGGTGGAGCAAGAGTAAATATTATTCCTGCTGCTCCTGGTACAGGTGTAATTGCTGGTGGAGCTGTAAGAACAGTATTAGAAGCCGTTGGTGTTCACGATGTATTATCTAAATCACAAGGTTCTTCTAACCCTCACAACGTTGTAAAAGCAACTTTTGATGCTTTATTACAATTAAGAGATGCAGCTACGATTGCAAAGGATAGAGGAATTTCTCTTGAAAAAGTATTTAACGGATAATCTATAGGACGATGGGTAAGATAAAAGTAACAAAGGTTAAAAGTGCAATAAATCGTACTAAAAACCAAAAAAGAATATTAGAAGCTCTTGGACTAAGAAGAATAGGTCAATCAATTGAGCATGATGCTTCACCAAGTGTTCTTGGTATGGTAAATAAAGT
>JAAEZL010000154.1:0-5429 GCA_018222875.1 Algicola sp. | reverse complement strand
CATTTAGTTTCTGTCGAAGAAACAAAATAATACTATATAATGGACTTAAGTAATTTAAAACCAGCAGAAGGTTCTACTAAGAATCAAGGTAAAAGAATAGGTCGCGGACAAGGTTCTGGAAAAGGTGGTACTGCAACTCGTGGTCACAAAGGAGCAAAATCTCGTTCTGGATATTCTAAAAAATTAGGTTTTGAAGGTGGTCAAATGCCACTTCAAAGACGTGTACCAAAATTTGGATTTACAAACATTAACAGAGTAGAGTTTCAAGGTGTAAATCTTGATACTTTGCAACAATTAGTTGATGACAAGAAAATAAAAGATGCAGTTGATTTTCAAACTTTAGTTGAACTAGGTTTGGCTGGTAAAAACGATTTAGTAAAAATATTAGGTCGTGGTGAATTAAAATCAAAATTAAAAGTATCTGCTCATAAATTTACTGCTTCAGCAAAAGCTGCAATTGAAGCCGCAGGAGGAGAAGCTGTAACTTTATAAGACAACTTAGAGTATGAAATTTATAGAAACATTAAAGAATGTTTGGAAAATAACCGAACTAAAAGACAGAATCATCTTAACGCTTGGTTTGCTTTTAGTGTACCGTTTTGGTGCTCAGGTTGTACTTCCAGGTATTGATGCAAGTCAACTTAGCAATTTACAAGCTGGAGCTGGAGAAGGTATTCTTGGTTTACTGAATATGTTTACTGGTGGTGCTTTTGCTAATGCTTCTGTTTTTGCACTGGGTATTATGCCTTACATCTCAGCTTCTATTGTAGTACAATTGATGGGAATTGCAATTCCTTATCTTCAAAAATTACAAAAAGAAGGTGCGAGTGGACAAAAGAAAATCACTCAGATTACACGTTGGTTAACCATCGTAATCTGTTTATTTCAGGCACCAGGTTATTTGGCCAGCTTACCAACAGCATTTGGTATACCTCAGACAGCATTCTTATTAGGTACTGGACCAACATTCTATATTTCTTCAGTAATCATTTTAGTGACTGGATGTATTTTTGCAATGTGGTTAGGTGAAAAGATTACAGATAAAGGGATTGGTAATGGTATCTCATTATTAATTATGGTTGGTATTATTGCAACCTTGCCAGCGTCATTCATTCAAAATGCTGCATCACGTTTAAGTGGTGGTGGTAATGGTGGATTAATGATGATCTTAATTGAACTTGTAATATGGTTTGTGATTATTATGGCATCTGTAATGTTAGTTATGGCTGTTCGTAAGATTGCTGTACAATATGCAAGAAGAACTGCTTCTGGTGGATACGAGAAAAATGCGTTTGGTTCTAGACAGTTTTTACCTTTAAAGTTGAATGCATCAGGAGTAATGCCAATTATCTTTGCTCAAGCGATTATGTTTGTGCCAAGTTTAATCGGAAAATCTTTTGGTTCGTCAAGTGAAGTTGGACAATGGATGCAACAACAATTTAGTGATCCTTTCGGATTATGGTATAATGTAGTGTTTGCATTGTTGATTATCATATTTACGTATTTCTATACGGCGATTACTGTTCCAACCAATAAAATGGCAGATGATTTAAAGAGAAGTGGCGGTTTTATTCCAGGGATCAGACCAGGAACAGAAACTTCTGAATATCTAGATAAAATAATGTCTCAAATAACCTTACCAGGTTCTATATTTTTAGCTTTAATTGCTGTGTTCCCAGCTGTCATTGTTAAAATTATGAACGTACAAGGTGGATGGGCATTATTCTTTGGTGG
Organism: Algicola sp.; assembly: GCA_018222875.1. Taxonomy (GTDB): domain Bacteria; phylum Bacteroidota; class Bacteroidia; order Flavobacteriales; family Flavobacteriaceae; genus Psychroserpens. The sequence continues at coordinate 3,695 of JAAEZL010000154.1, read as the reverse complement.
CACATCGCTACTAATTATGGTTGGAGTTGCGATAGATACCATGCAACAAATCAATTCATACTTGTTGAATAAACATTATGATGGTTTGATGAAAACAGGTAAAAACAGAAAAGCAGTCGCTTAATGTAAATACTAATTTAGAGATTAGTCAAAGGAAATTTTAGGCAAGGTATTTGCAATTCCTAAGATTAAACACTAAAATATATAATATGGCAAAACAAGCAGCAATAGAACAAGACGGATCAATCATCGAAGCATTGTCAAATGCGATGTTCCGAGTTGAACTAGAAAACGGTCACATTGTGACAGCACACATTTCAGGTAAAATGCGTATGCATTACATTAAGTTGTTACCTGGAGACAAAGTAAAATTGGAAATGAGTCCTTATGATTTAACAAAGGCTCGAATAACTTATAGATACTAAAACGATAAGTTGCTTATCGCTTTGGTAAAAAATTAATAAGACAAGATGAAAGTAAGAGCATCAATTAAAAAAAGAAGTGCAGACTGTAAATTAGTCCGCAGAAAAGGTAGACTTTACGTCATTAACAAAAAGAATCCTAGATTCAAACAAAGACAAGGGTAATTATGGCAAGAATTGCAGGTGTAGACATACCAAAACAGAAAAGAGGAGTAATCTCTTTAACTTATATCTATGGAATAGGTAGAAGTAGAGCACAAGAAATTTTAGCAAACGCTAAAGTAGACGAAAGCATCAAAGTACAAGATTGGACAGACGAGCAAATTGGAGCAATCCGTGATGCGGTTGGATCTTATACTATTGAAGGTGAGTTACGTTCTGAAACACAATTGAACATTAAGCGATTAATGGATATTGGATGTTACAGAGGTATTCGTCATAGAGCTGGACTTCCATTAAGAGGTCAGAGAACAAAAAACAACTCTAGAACGAGAAAAGGTAGAAGAAAAACTGTTGCTAACAAGAAAAAAGCAACTAAATAATCAATAGACATTAGTCATTAGTTTTAGCGTTAGAGGAATCTGTTCGAAATAGCAATGTTTAGGATTCTAAAAACATTAAAAAACTAACAACTAGAAACTTTAAAATATGGCAAAGTCAAGTACAAAAAAACGTAAAGTCATCGTAGATGCGGTTGGAGAAGCGCACGTAGCAGCATCTTTTAACAACATCATCATCTCTTTAACAAACAAAAAAGGAGATGTTATTTCATGGTCATCAGCTGGTAAAATGGGATTTAGAGGTTCTAAAAAGAACACACCTTATGCTGCACAATTAGCTGCGGAAGACGCTGCAGGTGTCGCTAAAGAAGCTGGACTTAAGAAAGTAAAGGTTTACGTTAAAGGTCCTGGAAATGGTAGAGAATCTGCCATCCGATCTATTCATAATGCAGGTATTGAAGTAACAGAAATTATTGATGTTACGCCATTACCACACAATGGATGTCGACCTCCAAAAAGAAGAAGAGTATAATTTATCCGTAAAGAATTAATATCAACTGTTTTAAATGGTTGATATTAATTTTTTATATGTAAATTTGCAAACTGAAAAATAATAATAACAAGTATCAACGAGAGATTAACGTTTGTCGAAGGATAAGATTAAGACCTTAATTCACAAGCACTCTCAAAACAAATTTTAAAATGGCAAGATATACTGGTCCTAAAACTAAAATAGCCCGAAAATTCGGTGAAGCTATCTTTGGAGATGATAAAGCTTTTGAAAAAAGAAATTATCCTCCAGGTCAACACGGAGCTAACAAGCGTCGTGGTAAAAAATCTGAATATGCAATCCAATTAATGGAGAAGCAAAAAGCGAAATATACCTATGGTATATTAGAAAAGCAATTCAGAAACATGTTCAAAAAAGCAACAGCTGCTCAAGGTATTACAGGTGAAGTTTTACTTCAACTTTGTGAGTCTCGTTTAGACAATGTTGCTTTTAGAATGGGATTGTCACCATCACGTAGTGGTGCAAGACAATTGGTATCACACAGACACATTACTGTAAATGGTGAGATCGTTAACATTCCTTCTTATCAATTAAAAGCAGGTGATGTTGTCGCTGTAAGAGAGAAATCAAAATCTCTTGAATCTATTCAAAATTCTTTAGCTAATTCAAGCAATGTATACGAGTGGATTACATGGAACAACGATACAAAACAAGGAACCTATGTTTCAGTTCCTGAACGTATCCAGATTCCAGAAAATATCAACGAGCAATACATCGTCGAATTATACTCTAAATAATAATTAATCATATTGGTAGTCGGCCAAAGGATTTATTAGTCTTCTTCAAACTTATAAATCGCGCAACCGACTCACAATTAAAACGAAGACATATATGGCAATTTTAAATTTTCAGAAGCCCGATAAAGTAATCATGATTGATTCTACTGAATTCGAAGGTAAATTCGAGTTTAGACCATTAGAACCAGGTTACGGATTAACTGTTGGTAATGCTTTAAGAAGAGTATTATTATCCTCTTTAGAAGGTTTCGCAATCACCTCTGTGAGAATTGAAGGTGTAGACCACGAATTCTCAACCATAGCAGGTGTTGTAGAAGATGTAACGGAAATGATCTTGAACTTAAAGCAAGTAAACTTTAAGCGTCAAATTGATGAAGTAGATAACGAGTCTGTTTCAATATCCATTTCTGGACAGAATCAAATTACTGCTGGTGACTTTCAGAAGTTTATCTCTGGATTCCAAGTATTAAACAAAGACTTAGTGATTTGTAACTTGGATCCTAAAGTGAACATCAATATGGAAATCACTATCGAAAAAGGTAGAGGTTATGTGCCTGCTGAAGAAAACAAGAAAGCTTCTGCACCAATAGGAACCATCTTTACAGATTCTATTTACACGCCTATTAAAAATGTAAAATACAGCATCGAAAATTTCCGTGTTGAACAAAAAACCGATTATGAAAAATTAGTTTTTGAAATCATCACAGATGGATCTATTCATCCAAAAGATGCTTTAACTGAAGCTGCTAAAATATTAATCCACCACTTTATGTTATTCTCTGATGAGCGTATCACCTTAGAGGCGGATGAAATTGCACAAACAGAAACTTATGATGAAGAATCACTTCACATGAGACAATTATTGAAAACTAAATTAGTGGACATGGATCTTTCTGTACGTGCTTTGAACTGTTTAAAAGCAGCAGAAGTAGATACTTTAGGTGACTTAGTATCGTTCAATAAAAATGATTTAATGAAGTTCCGTAACTTCGGTAAGAAATCTTTAACAGAGCTTGAAGAGCTTGTGAATGTCAAAGGGTTGAACTTCGGAATGGATTTAGCAAAATACAAATTAGATAAAGATTAATACGTCATATTTTGCTCCTCAAAGTGGGTTGTAGCAAGATGATGATTAAAACAAAACGTCATGAGACACGGAAAGAAATTTAACCATTTAGGAAGACAGACGGCTCACAGAAAGTCGATGTTAGCTAATATGGCTTGTTCATTGATTGAACACAAACGTATCAACACTACAGTTGCTAAGGCAAAAGCTTTAAAACAATTTGTAGAGCCAATGATTACAAAGTCAAAAGAAGATACAACACACAACAGACGTATCGTTATGTCTAGATTAAGACAAAAGGATGCAGTCACTGAATTGTTCAGAGAAGTTGCTGTAAAAGTAGCTGATCGTCCAGGTGGTTATACAAGAATCATCAAATTAGGAAACAGACTTGGTGAT